>NZ_CP090349.1:2675833-2986666 GCF_021398735.1 Methylobacterium oryzae | reverse complement strand
GTGCTGGTCGAGAAGCTCAAGGCCAAGACCGCCGCGATCATGAGCGAGGACGCGGCCTGGACCCGGCCGCTGGACGCCGCCTACCAGGAATGCCTGCCGAAATCCGGGCTCAAGGTGGTCGAGCACGTCCGCTTCTCGCCGGACACAGGCGACTTCACGCCGATCTACAACAAGATCGAGGCGGCCAAGCCCGACCTGATCGTCACCGGCATCGCCCATGTCGGCGTGCAGCCGACCGTGCAGTGGCAGAACCAGCAGGTGCCGATCGCCATGACGGGGATCAGCGGCCAGGCGACCTCCTCGACCTTCTGGGCCAACACCAACGGCGGCACGCAGGGCGTGCTGTTCGACAGCGTGGCGGTGCCGGGCGTGGCGCTCACCGAGAAGACGATCCCGTTCGCCGAGGCCTTCACCAAGCGCTTCGGCGGCGCGCCGTCCTACGCGGGCTACATGGCGTACGACGCCACGCACTACGCGGCGGAGGCGGTCAAGCGGGCGGGCTCCACGGAGGCCGACAAGCTCGTCGACGCCCTGGAGAAGACCGACTACGTCGGCACCGTCGGGCGCCTGAAATTCTACGGCAAGGACGAGCCGTTCACGCACTCGATCCAGTACGGGCCCGGCCTGATGACCAGCGTCCTCGGGCAGTGGCAGAACGGCAAGCAGGTGGCGATCTGGCCGGCCACCACCGCCAACGGGACCATGATCCTGCCCCCTGCGGTGAAGGCGGCGGGACGGTAACCGGGCGGGGAGAGCGCGATGATCGGCCTCCAGATCCTCGTCGACGGTTTCGCGATCTCGTCCCTCTACGCGCTCGGCGCGATGGGCTTCACCCTGATCTTCGGGGTCTCGGGCGTCCTCAACCTGACCCACGGCGCCCTGATGGTCATGGCCGCGGTGGCGGCCTGGGCGGCCTCGGCGCTGTTCGGGCTCGGCTCCTACGCGGGCGCTGTGATCGGCATCCTGTGCGGGCTCGCGGGCGCGCTGGTCACCTACTTCGCGGTGGTCGCGCCGATCGAGCGCAGCCGGGCCATCCCGCGGGAGGAGAAGGAGATCTTCGTGCTCACCGGGACGCTGCTCTGGGGCATCATGATCCAGGAGCTGGTGGCCTACTTCTTCACCGACAACCCGAAGACCGTGCTGCCGATCGTCGAGGGCGTCTTCGAGATCGCCGGGGTGCGGACGCCGAGGAACCAGGTCTTCACCGCGGTGATCTGCTGGGTGGTGATCGGCCTGCTCTGGCTGTTCGTGAACCGGGCGCGGGCCGGCAAGGTCCTGCTCGCCGCCTCCATGAACCCGCGGGGCGTCACGCTGCTCGGCCACGACATGGGCAAGATCTACGTGGCGGTCTGGGCGATCTACGGCCTGCTCGCCGGCACCGCCGGGGTGCTGCTCGGGATGTTCCTCGGGGTGTCGTCGTACTCGGTGGGGCCGCTCACCGCGAGCGCCTTCTCGATCGTGGTGCTGGGGGGCTTAGGGAGCGTCACCGGCTCGCTGATCGCCGCCTACGTGGTGGGCTACCTCGAGACCGCCACCGCCTACCTGATCTCGCCGGCCTACCGGGTGATCCCGGCGCTGCTCCTGCTGGTCGCCGTCATGTACCTGCGCCCGCAAGGTCTGCTGGGGCGGCGGTGATGGTTCTTTTTGCACCCCGGGTGTCCAGCCCGCGCCCTCATCCTGAGGTGCGGCGAAGCCGCCTCGAAGGGGCCCTCCAGCCGGCCGCGCGATCCCTGGAGGCCTCCTTCGAGGCCGCTGGCGCGGCACCTCAGGATGAGGGGCGTGAGTGGGAAAGGCCTCTGCGCCGAACGAGCCGGATCGCTGCCGTGTGCGAGGCCACCCCATGAAGCTCCTCACCACCCCCGGCTTCTGGATCGCGATCCTCGCCGTCCTGGCCGCCGCCACCCTGCCCTGGTGGGTCTCCGGCTACATCCTCGGCCTCCTGACCATCGCCTATTATTTCGGCGTGTTCTCCATGGCCTGGGACCTGCTCTTCGGCTTCGCCGGCGAGGTGAATTTCGGCCCGACCTTCCTGATCGGCCTCGGGGCCTACGGCGCCGGCATCCTCAACAACCGCTACGAATTGCCGATCCCCTACTGCCTCGCGGCCGGGACCGTGCTGGCCGTGGTCGGCGGCCTCGCCCTGGCGCTGCCGGCGCTGAAGGTCCGCGGTCCCTATTTCGGGCTGATCACCCTGGTGGCGGTCCTGCTCCTGCAGAACATGATCGTGGTCTTCTCCGGCCTCACCGGCGGCGAGATCGGCCTGACCGTGCCGGATGTCATCTCCATCGACGCCGACACCAATTACTGGTTGGCGCTGGGCTTCATGGCGGTCTCGGGCCTGATCCTCACGGCCATCGCCCGCTCGCCCGCCGGGCTGATCCTTCAGGCCGCCGGCCAGGACCCGGTGGTGACCGGGGCGCTCGGCTTCAACGTCGCCAAGCACAAGCTCGCGGCCTTCGCGGTCAGCGCCGCCTTCTCGGGCCTCGCGGGCGGGCTGGTGGTCTTCTACATGGGCACCGCCTCGGTCGGCACGCTGATCAACACGTCGGTGGGCGTGCAGGTGATCATCGCGGCGGTGCTCGGCGGCCGCCGCACCATCGTGGGCGCGGCGCTCGGTGCCGTGTTCCTGATCGCGGCGGGCGAGCTGCTGCGGCCGCTCGGCGGCCTCTCGACCTTCGTGGTCTCGGCGGTGGCGCTCCTCGTGATCCTGTTCGTGCCCTCGGGGCTGCTCGGCCTCGGATCGCTCCGGAGAGCCCGATGACCGTCGCCGTCGCGCCCCCGCCGACCGTGTCCCCCGTCCTGGCCGAGCCCTGCCTCTCCGTGCGCGGCCTGACCAAGCGCTACGGCGGCCTCGTCGCTGTCAAGAACATCGACCTCGACCTGCGCCCGGGCGAGATCCTCGGGCTGATCGGCCCCAACGGCTCGGGCAAGTCCACCGTGATGAAGCTGATCATGGGGCTGGAGCGGCCGAGCGCCGGCTCGATCCGCCTCGACGGCACGGAGATCGGCGGCATGCCGGCCCACCGGGTCGCCCGCTCCGGGATCGGCCTCGTGTTCCAGCACGCGCGGCCGCTGCAGCGGCAGACCGTGCTGGAGAACATCAGCCTAGCGCTCCTGCCCGACAGCCTGATCCGGCTGGCGGCCGATCCCCACGTGGCGCGGCGGGCGCGGGAGATCGCCGAGCGCGTCGGCCTCGGCGCGGTCGTTGACCGGCGCCCCGGCACCCTGCCCTTCGCGGATCTCCGCCGGCTGGAGCTCGCCAAGGCCATCGCCCGCGACCCCCGAGTGGTGCTGGTCGACGAGCCCTTCGCGGGCCTGACCGGCGGCGAGGTCGCGGCCTTCTCCGAGCTGATCCGCGGCTTCCGCGACGAGGGCAAGGCCGTGCTCCTTGTCGACCACAACGTGAAGAGCGTCGCGGCCATCGTCGACCGGGTCTTCGCCATGTATCTCGGCGAGCGCATCGCCGAGGGCTCTGCCGAGTCCGTGATGGCCGACCCGACCGTGCGCCGGGTCTATCTCGGCGGCAGCATCGAGACGGCGGCCCGGCCCGAGGCGGCGTTCAAGCCCGACTCGCTGCTCACCGTCGAGGGCGTCGACGTGCTCTACGGCAAGGCGCAGGCCCTGCGCGCCGCCTCGATCCACGTACACGAGGGTGAGTTCGTCTCGGTGGTCGGCCTGAACGGCGCCGGCAAGACCACGCTGTTCAACGCCATCTCGGGCCTCGTGCCGCACACGGGCACGATCCGGTTCGACGGCCGGGACCTCTCCCGGATGAAGCCCGCCGCCATCGCCCGGGCCGGCATCGTCCAGGTGCCCGAGACCCGGGAGCTGTTCGGCGACCTCAGCGTGCGCGAGAATCTCGACCTCGGCGGCCAGCATTTCCCGAAGGCCGAGAGCGCCAGGCAGCGCGACTGGCTCTACGAGCTGTTCCCGATCCTCAAGGACCGCGAGTCGCAGAGCGCCCGCACCCTGTCGGGCGGCGAGCAGCAGATGCTGACCATCGCCCGGGCGCTGATGATGCGCCCGCGCCTCCTGATCCTCGACGAGCCGACGCTCGGCCTCGCCCCGGTGATCCTGGAGCTGCTGTCGAAGGCGCTGGAGAAGCTGCGGCAGACCACGCCGATCACGGTCCTGCTCGGCGAGCAGAACGTCACCTTCGCGCTCCCGCACGCCGACCGGGTCTACGTGCTGGAGCAGGCGCGGATCGTCTGGGAGGGACCGCCGCAGCGTTTCGCCAGCGAGATGGGATCGGCCTATCTGTGAGCGGCGGCGTGATGTGGGTCGATCGAGCGCCACGTTCGATTCGGGTCGGAGCGCGGGTCCCCTCTCCCGTGCGGGAGAGGGACAGGGTGAGGGATCAGGTCTGTCCAGAGAGGGCTCGACCTGACTGCGCGACAAGGGCGGGCTCGATCCTGTGGCTTCTCGTCCCTCACCCCAACCCTCTCCCGCACGGGAGAGGGGGCGCGTCGCGCCGTGGGTGAAGGCAATGGGAAGGCGGGCAGCCCGCGCACGCAAGCTCGGTGCGCTCGCCCGGCAGAGAAACCCTAGGGAGCGGACACCGTGGACTTCACCCTCTCCCAGTCCCAGACGCACTGGCTGACCCGCGTCCGCGCCTTCATCGCCGACGCGATCCTTCCGGCCGTCGCCGCGGTGTCGGCCGAGCGCGCGCAGAGCCGCGAACCCTCCCCCACGATGGAGCGGCTGAAGGAGAAGGCCCGTGCCGAGGGCCTGTGGAACCTGTTCCTGCCGCCCTCCCCCGAGCACGACACCGACGCCTATCGCGGCGCCGGCCTGACCAACCTCGACTACGCGCTGTGCGCCGAAGAGATGGGCCGGGTCGGGATCGCCTCGGAGGTGTTCAACTGCGCGGCGCCCGACACCGGCAACATGGAGGTGCTGCACCGCTACGGCACCGCGGCCCAGAAGGACCGGTGGCTGAAGCCCCTGATGGCGGGTGAGATCCGCTCGGCCTTCCTGATGACCGAGCCGGAGGTCGCCTCCTCGGACGCCACCAACATCAGCACGTCGATCCGCCGCGACGGTGACCACTACGTCGTCGACGGCCGCAAATGGTGGTCGACCGGCGTCGGCGACCCGCGCTGCAAGATCGCGATCCTGATGGGCAAGACCGACCCGGAGGCCCCCCGCCACCGGCAGCAATCGCAGATCCTCGTTCCCATGGACACGCCCGGGGTCCGGGTGGAGCGCCTGCTCCCGGTCTTCGGCTACGAGGACGCGCCCAAGGGACACGGCGAGGTGGTGCTGGAGAATGTCCGCGTGCCGGCCGGGAACCTGATCCTCGGCGAGGGGCGCGGCTTCGAGATCGCTCAGGGGCGCCTGGGTCCGGGCCGCATCCACCACTGCATGCGCACCATCGGGGCCGCCGAGGTCGCGCTGGAGGCCATGGCGCGCCGTCTCGTCTCCCGGGTCGCCTTCGGCAAGCGGATCAGCGAGCAGTCGGTCTGGGAGCAGCGGGTCGCGGAGGCGCGGATCGACATCGAGATGACCCGCCTCCTCTGCCTGAAGGCGGCCGATATGATGGACAAGGTCGGCAACAAGGGCGCCAAGCTCGAGATCGCCATGATCAAGGTCGCGGCGCCGCGGGTGGCGCTCAAGGTGATCGACGACGCCATCCAGGCCCATGGCGGGGCCGGCGTCTCGGAGGATTTCGGGCTCGCCAAGATGTACGCCCATATCCGCACCCTGCGGCTCGCCGACGGGCCCGACGAGGTCCACAACCGGTCGATCGCCCGGCTGGAATTCGGGCGCTACACCAACAGAAGCGAGGCGGAGCGCGCATGAGCGACGCCGACATCTTCTCCGGCGTGAAGCCGATCGAGCCGCGCCACCGGATCGACGAGGCGCGGCTCGCCGCCTGGATGGAAGCGCATGTGCGCGGCTACGCCGGACCGCTCACCGTGCAGCAGTTCCGCGGTGGCCAGTCGAACCCGACCTACCGGCTCGACACGCCGGGCCAGGCCTACGTGGTGCGGCGCAAGCCCTTCGGCCCGCTCCTGCCCTCGGCCCACGCGGTGGAGCGCGAGTTCCGGGTGATCGGCGCCCTCTACGGCGAGGGGTTCCCGGTGCCGCGCCCCTTCGCGCTGTGCGAGGATCCCGACATCATCGGCGCGGCCTTCTACGTGATGGAGGCGGTGGACGGCGCCGTGCACTGGGACGGGGCGTTGCCCGGCCTCGATCCCCACGCCCGCCACCGGCACTATGCCGGCATGATCGCGACGCTCGCCCGGCTCCACGCCATCGACCCGGAGGCGGCGGAGCTCTCCGATTACGGCCGGCCCGGCAACTACTTCGCCCGGCAGGTCGACCGCTGGACCCGCCAGTACCGCGCCGCCGAGGACGGGCGCCTGGAGGATGTCGAGCGACTGATCGCGTGGCTGCCCCGGACGGTGCCGGAGCAGCAGGGCGCCTGCGTGGTCCACGGCGATTACCGTCTCGACAACCTGATCTTCTCCCGCGACGGCGGCGTCAGCGCGGTGCTCGACTGGGAGCTGTCGACCCTCGGCGATCCACTGGCGGATTTCAGCTACCTGCTGATGCAGTGGGAATTGCCCGCCGACGGGCGCAGCGGGCTCGGCGGCCTCGACCTGACGGCTCTGGGCATCCCCACCCGGGACGAGGCGGTGGCGCTCTACTGCCGGGCTGCGAACCGGGAAAACCTGCCCGACCTCGACTGGTACTTCGCCTACAACCTGTTCCGGCTGGTCGGCATCCTCCAGGGCGTGGCGGCCCGCGCCAAGGCCGGCAATGCCGCGAGCGAGCACGCCGCCGCCATGGCGGCGCGCGTGCCGAAGCTCGCCGAAGCGGCCTGGCGCTTCGCCGAGCGGGCGGGGGCCTGAAGATGGAGCTGTCCGGCCGCGTCGTCGCCGTCACCGGGGCCGCGAGGGGCATCGGCCGGGCGCTCGCGGTCGCGGCCAGGGCCCGGGGCGCGACGGTCGTGGCCCTCGACCGGGACGGGGAAGGGGCGGAGGCCGTGGCGGCGGAACTCGGCGGACGGGCCTTCGCGCTCGACGTCGGCGACGCCGAAGCGGTCAGTGCGATCCTGGCGCGCATCGAGGCCGGGACCGGGCCGATCGCGCTCTACTGTTCCAACGCGGGCATCCTGGAGCGCGACCCCGATCCGGATCTGGCCACCTCCGCCGACCCGGAGAGCTGGGCGCGCGCCTTCGCGGTGAACGTGATGGGTCACGTCCACGCCGCGCGGGTGCTGGTCCCGCTCTGGCGCGCCCGCGGCGGCGGCGCGTTCCTCGGAACGGTCTCGGCGGCCGGGCTCTTGAGCCAGATCGGCAGCGCCACCTACGGGGCGACCAAGCACGCGGCACTCGCCTTCCTGGAGCATCTCGCGATCGCCCACGCCGAGGACGGGATCCGGGTCGCGGCCCTGTGCCCGCAGGGCGTCGACACCGCCATGCTGGGGGAAGCCAGCGCCGCGTCGCGCGACGGCGTGCTGGCGCCGGAGGCCGTGGCCGAGGCCGCGTTCGACGGGCTGGCTTTGGGGCGTTTCCTGATCCTACCGCATCCGCAGGTGGCCGAGTACGCCCGCCGCCGGGCCGAGGACCCCGAGCGCTGGCTCACCGGCATGGCGCGACTGCGCCGCTCGATGCGGGTGGGGGCGTGAGGATGGGCGGCGTCCGGCGACAGCGTCCGCGGCCGGATGCGGCGCGGGTGCCCTCTCCTGTGCGGGAGAGGGGGCGCGTCGCGACCTTCCTATCCTGTGGAACGAGGATCGAAGCCGTTCGCCGCTTCATCCAGCGCGGAGGCGAGCCATGTCGCTGTTCGACCTGACCGGCAAGACCGCTCTCATCACCGGCTCGTCGCGGGGCATCGGACGGGCGATCGCCCTGCGGATGGCCGAGCACGGCGCCCGGGTGGTGATCTCGTCGCGCAGGCGCGAGGGCTGCGAGGCGGTCGTGGCCGAGATCGAGGCCGCGCACGGCGCCGGCCGGGCGGTGGCGATTCCGGCCAGCATCTCGGTGAAGGCGGAGCTGGAATCCCTCGTGGCCGAGACCGAGAGCCGGCTCGGCCCGGTCGACGTGCTGGTCTGCAACGCCGCCAGCAATCCCTATTACGGGCCGCTGGCCGGCATCTCCGACGCGCAGTTCCGAAAAATCCTCGAGAACAACGTCCTGTCGAACCACTGGCTGATCCAGATGGTCGCCCCCGGCATGGTGGCGCGGCGGGACGGCGCGATCGTCATCGTCTCGTCGATCGGGGCGCTCAAGGGCTCGCCGGTGATCGGCGCCTACAACGTCTCGAAGGCCGCCGACCTCCAGCTCGCCCGCAACTACGCGGTGGAGTACGGGCCCGCCAACGTGCGGGTGAACTGCCTGTGCCCGGGGCTGATCCGCACCGACTTCGCCCGGGCGCTGTGGGAGGATCCCGAGATGCTGGCCGCCACCACGGACGCCGCCCCCTTGCGCCGGATCGGCGAGCCCGACGAGATCGCGGGCGCGGCCGTGTTCCTGGCCTCGGCGGCCGGCCGGTTCGTGACCGGCCAGGCGCTCGTGATCGACGGCGGCGTGACGATCGCGCGATGAGCCCCGATCCCCGCATCCCCGCCGGCTGGCCGGCCCTGCCCTTCCGCGAGGCCGAGGCGCGGCTCACCGCGTCAGGTGGGCCCTTCGCCATCGCCACGGTGCCGATCCGGGGTGTGCCGACCCGGATCTGGGAGAAGGCCCCGCCGACGCTGGGCGACCTGTTCCGGATCGCCCGGGGGCACGGGGACAAGACCTTCGTGGTCTACCAGGACGAGCGCGTGACCTTCACGGGCTTCGCCCGCGCCGCCACCGCCCTGGCGCGGGCTCTGGTCGAGGCCGGCGTGCGCAAGGGCGACCGGGTCGCCATCGCGCAGCGCAACCTGCCCGAATGGCCGGTGAGCTATTTCGGCGCGCTGCTCGCCGGCGCCATCGCCACGCCGCTCAACGCGTGGTGGACCGGGCCCGAACTCGCCTACGGCCTGCAGCATTCCGGGGCGCGGGTGCTGATCGCCGACGGCGAGCGCTTCGACCGGCTCGCCCCGCACCTGCGCGAATGCCCGGCCCTGGAGCGGGTCCTCACCACCCGGACCGCGCCGGACCTCCGGGCGACGCCGCTCACCGACATCGTCGGCCGGGTCCACGACTGGGGCGCCCTCCCCGACCTGCCCACGCCGGACGTCGCCCTCGACCCGGAGGACGACGCGACCCTGTTCTACACCTCCGGCACCACCGGCAAGCCGAAGGGCGCGGTCGGCACCCACCGGGCGGCCGCTACCACGGTGATGGCCTACCCCTACTCGGCGGCGCGCAGCGCCCTGCGCCGGGGCGAGGCGCCGCCGAAGCCCGACCCGGCCGCGCCGCAGCGGGCGGCGCTGCTGGTAATCCCGCTGTTCCACGTCACCGGCTGCCACGCGAGCCTGGGGGCGGCCCTCTACGGCGGCCACCGGCTGGTGATGATGCACCGCTGGGACGCCGCCGCGGCCCTCGACCTGATCGAGCGGGAGGGCTGCACCAGCGCGGGCGGCGTGCCGACCATCGCGTGGCAGCTCGCCAGCGCGGCCCGGGAGGCCGGCCGGCCGCTGCCGACCCTCGAGGGCGTCACCTACGGCGGCGCCCCGGCCGCCGGCGACCTCGTGCGGGCGCTGGGCGAGGCCCTGCCGCGGGTCGTCCCGGGCACCGGCTGGGGCATGACCGAGACCTCGGCGACCTTCACCCACCACCAGGGCGAGGATTACCTCGCCCACCCGGAATCCTGCGGACCGCCCCTGCCGGTCTGCGAGGTGCGGATCCTCGATCCCCTCGGGCAGGATCTGCCGCCGGGCAGCGTCGGCGAGCTGTGCGTGAAGGGCCCGAACGTGGTCCGCGGCTACTGGGACGACCCGGCCGCCACCGCGGAGGTCCTCTCCGAGGGCTGGCTGCGCACCGGCGACCTCGCCCGCGCCGACGAGGAGGGCTTCCTGACCATCGTCGACCGGATCAAGGACATGCTGATCCGCGGCGGCGAGAACATCTACTGCTGCGAGGTCGAGAACGCCCTTTACGCGCACCCGGACGTGATCGACGCCGTGGTGCTGCCGGTGCCCCACCCGACGCTGGGCGAGGAGCCCGGCGCCATCGTGGTGCTGGCCGAGGGCGCCGAGACCGACCCGGAGGCGATCCGCGCCTTCGCGGCCGAGCGGCTCGCGGCGTTCAAGGTGCCGGTGCGGATCGAGATCTGGGACGGGCTCCTGCCCCGCAATCCCGCCGGGAAGATCCTGCGGGCGCCCCTGCGGGCGGTGTTCGCGGCGGGCTCAGCTCAGAACGGCTCGCCCTCGTCGTCCGGGCGATAGACCCGCAGGGTCCGGCCGTCGGGGAACTGCACCGTCCGGCGGTGGACCACGACGTAGCCGGCGGCCTGGGCGCTGCTCAGGCGGTCGAGGCGGTCGTCGGTGTAGCCCTGGGTGTAGCCCTGGGCGTAACCCGGCTCGTAGCCGTAGCCCGGCCCGTAATTGTAGGCCCGGTAGCGGGCGTAGCCCTCCGGGGGCGGCGGCGCGGCGGCGACGGCCTGCGGGGCGGCCCGGACAGACCGGGCCGGCGCGGCGGCGACGCGGGCCCGGCGCGGCGCGGCGGCGATCCGCTTGGGCGCCACCGCCGCGCGCGCGGCCTTCCGCTCCGGCGCGCGCCGCACCGCCACGGCCTTCCGCCGGGCGGTGGCCGGCCGTGTCTCGGTCGCGGCGGCCGGCGTCCCGGTTGGAGTCGCGGCGGACGGTGCCGGCGGGGCGGCCTTCGTGTCCGTGGCCGGCGCCTTCGGGGACCCGGCCTTGTGGGCCGGCGGATCCGTCCATGTCGTGGCGACGGATTCGGCGGAGGCGCCGCCGATCCCGAGGACCAGCATGAGGGCGGCGAGGCTCGTTCGCGCACCGTGCGGCATGGCGCCCTCCTGTCATCGCGGGGTTTCGGACAGATCCGCGGAGCGGCGCGACAATAGATCGAACCGCTGCGCAGGGGAATCGCGTCGCTGCATTTCCACCAGGATCGCCGAAACACGTTTAATACGGATGACGCTCGGCGCCGGACGCGGCCGAGCCGTCCGACGACCGGTCGCGGGGTACGGCGCGCGACGTGCCCAGCGCCGTCCCCCGCGACGTCCCCCGCGACGTGCCCCGCGACGAGAGCCCGCGGAACCCGCGGCGCCGCGCGCGGTTGCCCCGCCATGTCCGCCCCTGCCGATGCGTCCTCCGGCCCCCCGCCCGGCCTGCGGGTGAGCGTCGATCTCAACCTGTGCCAGGCCTATGCCCAGTGCTGCTACGCGGCGCCGCGGCACTTCCGCATCGAGGGGCACGAGGCCCTGTTCTACGATCCCGCCCCCGCCGCGCGGGACAGGGACGACATCGAGCGGGCGCGCGTCGCCTGCCCGGTCCAGGCGATCCGGGTCGAGGATCCGGAGCGGGGCGCCTGATGGCGCGCGATTCCGAGCGCGTCCTGATCGTCGGCGCCGGCCTCGCGGCCCTGCGCGGGGCCGAGGCCCTGCGCGAAGCGGGCTTCTCCGGCCCGCTGACGATCGTCGGCGACGAGCCGCACCGGCCCTACGACCGGCCGCCGCTCTCGAAGCACGTCCTCACCGGCGCGATCCCCGCGGATGCCACGACCCTGCCGGGGGTCGGCGCCCTCGCGGCGGAGTGGCAGCTCGGCAGCGCGGCGCGGCGCCTCGACCGGCAGGCGCGCACGGTCGGCCTCGCGGACGGGCGGATCCTCCCCTACGACCGCCTGCTCATCGCCACCGGCACCCGCGCCCGGCCCTGGGCGAACCCGCACGAGGGCCGCCTCGCCGGCGTCTTCACCCTGCGCGGGCGGGACGACGCCGCCGCCCTGCGGCGGGCGCTGGCCGCCGGCCCCGACCACGTGCTGGTGATCGGCGCCGGCTTCATCGGCTGCGAGGTCGCGAGCCTGTGCCGGCAGCTCGACCTCCCTGTCACCCTGGTCGAGCCCGGCCTGACGCCGCTGGCCCGCATCCTCGGCAGCACCGTCGGGGCGTTCATCGGCGCGATCCACGAGGGCCACGGGGTCGCGCTGCGCTGCGGCCGCGAGGTCGAGTGGCTGGAGGGTCGGGACGGCCGGCTGGCGCGCGCCCACTTGGTCGACGGCAGCAGCCTCGCGGCCGACGTCGCCGTCATCGCCCTGGGGGCCGTGCGCAACACCGAGTGGCTCGACGGGTCCGGCCTGTCGGCGGATCCGGGCGGGGTCGATTGCGACGCGCGCGGCCACGTCCTCGATACCGAGGGCCGGCCCGACCCGCACATCGCCGCCGCCGGCGACGTGGCGCGCTTCCCCCACCCCCTCTACGACGGCCGGCGCGTCGCCCTGGAGCACTGGAGCCACGCGGCGGCGCAGGGCGTCCATGCCGGCCGGCTCCTCGCCGGCGCGGAGCCTGAAGTCGCTTACGGCGCCCTGCCGACCTTCTGGTCGACGCAGGGCGACCTCGTGGTGAAATCCGTCGGCCTGACCGAGGGCGCCGACGCGGTGGCGATCACGCAGGGCGATCCGGCGGCCGGCCGCTTCGTCGCCACCTACGGCCGCGACGGGCGCTGCATCGCGGCGGTCGCGGTGGATTCCGCCCGCTGGCTGCCGGCCCATGCCGAGCTCGTGGAGGCTCGCGCGCCGTTCCCGCCCGAGGACGCCGCGACCGACCGGCCGAAGCGCGTCACGGTCCACGAGCCGGGTTTTCCGTAACGCGTCGGGAAACGGAACCGGCCCATCGGGCGAAGCCTTTGTCGTTGCAGCATCTTTCCCGAAGGCCGGTGGCCGCCATCCGGGTCGATGCGTGAAGGAGACCGAATGCCCGACGCCACCCTCCTCGACCAGGTCAAGGACTTCGCCAACCGGCCGAACCCCTATCCGGTCTACGCGAAGCTGCGGGAGAATCCTGTCTCGCGCCAGGACGACGGCACCGAGGCGGGCACCTGGGTGGCGGCGACCCACGGCACCATCGCGCGCCTGCTGCAGGACCCGCGGGTCAGCTCCGAGACCCTGCCCCCGGCCGACCGGCCGCGCACCGGCAACCCCCTCACCGACCTGATCGTCAAGCCGCTCAAGGACTGGATGATGGACCGGCACCGGGTCTTCATCTTCCGCGACCCGCCGGACCACGACGCCCTGCGCTCGGCGGTGATGCACCAGTTCTCCCGCGAGCGCGTCCAGGCGATGCGCGCCCGCTCCGACCGGCTGGTGGCCGACCTGCTCAACGAGAAGTGCGGTGCCCGGGAGATCGACGCGGTCGACGACCTCGCCTACCCGCTGCCCGTGACGGTGATCTGCGAGCTGTTCGGCGTGCCCCGGGAGGACGAGCCGAAATTCCACGGCTGGGCGACGCAGCTCGCCACCGCGCTGGAGCCCGACAGCCTGTCCGACCCCGAGATCCGCGCCGCGAACAGCCGGACCTTCGACGCGATCGGCGGCTACATGGGCGACCTGATCAGGGAGAAGCGCAGGCACCCGCAGGACGACATGCTGTCGGGCCTCGCCAACCACGCCACCCCGGCCGGCGTGAAGATGGGCGACTACGACCTGATCGCCACCTCGATCCTGATGCTGGTCGCCGGGCACGAGACCACCGTGAACCTGATCACCAACGGCCTGTTGACCCTGCTGCGGCATCCGGACGAGCTGGAGCGCCTGCGGCAGGACCCGCTCCGGGCGCCGCGGCTGATCGAGGAGTTGCTCCGCTACGAGCCGCCGGTGCAGTTCCGGACACGACGGACGCTGTCGCCCATCGACATCGCCGGGGTCACGATCCCCGAGGGGGCCGATCTCGTGCTGCTGCTGGCCTCCGGCAACCGCGACGCGGCCGTCTTCCCCGACCCCGATCGGTTCGACCCGGACCGCAGCGGGATCCGCCATCTCGGCTTCGGCGGCGGCCTGCACTACTGCGTGGGCGCGCCGCTGGCCCGGTTCGAGGCCGAGGCGGCGCTCACCGCCCTCGCCCGCCGGCTGAAGGCGCCGCGTCTGGTCGAGGACCCGCCACCCTACCGGCCGGGCGCCGCCCTGCGCGGCCCGGAGCACCTGCGGGTGGCGATCGACGGGATCGCCTGAGCCGCGAGCGGACCGGACGGCCAACCCGAGCATCGATGAGACCGCCGACGCGACGAAGACGAAAGTCCGTCGCCGTAAAGTTGTTTGCCTCGCTAAAGTCGCGATCGTCCGGCCTGGTTACGCTGGAGACGGAACCGGCGGGTTGAGACGATGGCTCAGGGGTTTGCGCGCGCTGCGTCGCTGGCGCGCACGGTGGGGACCACGGTGCGCAACCTCGCCCTCGGGCGCGACGACGTCCCGCCCCTCGCGCCCCACCTGCCGCCCGCGCCGTCCCACACGGTCGACGCCGACATCCCGGTCGATATCGGCTGCATCAAGGTGTTCCGGGCCGAGAGCTTCCCGGAATCCGGGCCGAGCCCCTGGCTCGATCAGCCCGACGCCCTCGACATCGTCGCGCGCCGCGTCGCGCGCCGGGAGATCACGCCCCGGCAGGCCGAGATCTGCCGGTCCTGGGTGGAGCACGGCTACTACGTCCTGCGCGGCGCGATCGATCCCGACACGATCGACGAGGTCTGGGCCGCCTACGAGGCCGCGATCGCCGGCGGCGACCTGACCCTCGCCCCCGAGAAGGCGGCGCCGGACGATCCCCATCCGGGCCGCTACCTCAACCCGCACCTGAAGGTCGAGGCGATCGACCGGCTGCTGAAGCACCCCGTGCTGATGAACTTCAGCAGCATGGTGCTCGGCCGCCCCGCGATCCCGTTCCAGACCATCGCGTCCCACAAGGGCAGCCAGCAATCCGAGCACTCGGACTCGATCCACATGACGACCTACCCGCTCGGCTACCTGGCCGCCTGCTGGGTCGCCATGGAGGACATCCACGCTGATGCGGGGCCGCTGGTCTACTATCCCGGCACCCACCGCCTGCCGTACCTGTTCAGCCACGACGTCGGCATCACCACGGACGAGTTCCGCGAGCGCGGCTACGGTGCCTATTCCGAGCGCTACGAACCGGCGATCAAGCAGGAGATCCGGGAGCACGGGGCGACGCCGGCCTACTTCACGGCGCGCAAGGGCGACGTGCTGTTCTGGCACGCGAACCTGCTGCACGGCGGTTCCGCGCGGGCCGACATGCAGCGCTCCCGCAAGGCCCTGGTGCACCACTACTTCGCGGAAGGCTGCATCTGCTACCACGACCTCTCGGCGACGACGTCGGCGGTGCACGGCCCCGTCGAGAGCCTGCCGACCTGCGGCGCGTCGAGCCCCGACATCGCGGTGCGCGAGCGGATCAGCCTGTAAGGGTGCGGGGTCGCCGGGCGGTCCGGCGACCCCGCCCTCAGGCGGCCTTCACGGCGGCCAGGAAGGTCGTGACCTCCTGGCCGAGGCTCGTCGAGTAGCGGGCCAGCTCCTGCGCGGCGCTGAGCACCTGGTCGGAGGCCGCGCCGGTCTCGCGGGCCGCCTGCCGGACGTCGGCGATGTCGGTGCTCACCGCCTGGGTGCCCTGCGCCGCCTGGGTGACGTTGCGGACGATCTCGCTCGTCGCCGCGCCCTGCTCCTCCATGGCGGCGGCCACGCTGAGCGCCACCGTGCGCATCTCGTCGATCGTGCCGCCGATCGTCCGCATCGACTCGACCGCCTGGCGGGTCTCGTTCTGGATGGCGGCGATCTGCGTCGCGATGGTCTCGGTCGCCCGGGCCGTCTGCGAGGCCAGAGCCTTCACCTCGCCCGCCACCACGGCGAAGCCCTTGCCGGCCTCGCCGGCGCGCGCGGCCTCGATGGTGGCGTTGAGGGCCAGCAGGTTGGTCTGCCCGGCGATCCCGGCGATCAGGCCCATCACCTCGCTGATCTGGTCCGTGCCGCGGGCGAGCACCTGCATCAGGGCGTTGGTCTGGGCCACGTCCGTGCCGGCCCGGTCGGCCATCGCGGAAGACTGGGCGACGCGGGACGCGATCTCGTTGATCGAGGCGGCCATCTCCTCGCTGGCCGCCGCCACGGTCTGCACGTTGCTGGAGGTCTGCTCGGAGGTCGCGGCGACGCGCACCGACTGGTCGGTGGTCCGCGCGGCGGTGCGCGTCATCTCCCGGGCCGTGGCCTCCATCTCCACCGCTGCCGCCGACAGGCCCTGCGTCAGCGCGCTGACCTGCGCGTCGAACCGGGCGGTGACCGTGTCGAGCATCTGGGCGCGGCGCATCTTCGCGTCGTTCTCCGCGACGGCGGCCGCGTCGGCGGCGCGCTTGGCGATCAGGGCGTCCTTGAACACCTGGACGGCGCGCGCCATGGCGCCGACCTCGTCGCCGCGGCGCTGGTCGGCGACCGTCACCGCGAGGTCGCCGTCCGCGAGGCCGCGCATCGCCGCGGTCAGGCGGGTGATCGGGCGCGACAGGCCGTTGCCGACGAGCAGGAGCAGCGCCAGGATCGGCAGGGCGAGGCCGGCGGACCAGAGGCCGATGGTGATCGCGCGGTCGCGCACGGCCGCGTGGACGTCGTCCCGGTACAGGCCGGTGGCGACGATCCAGCCCCACGGCTTGAACATCTGCACGCTCGCGACCTTCTCCACCGGCACGGACCCGCCGGGGCGCGGCTTCATGTAGTCGACGAAGCCGGAGCCGTCGCGCTTGGCGGTCTCGACCATCTCGGCGAAGTAGCGCTTGCCGCCGGGGACGTCGGTCTGGTCCACCACCTGCTTGCCGACGTTCTTGGCGTTGAAGGCGTTGGCGATCAGGTGGCCCCGGTCGTCGAGAACGAAGAAGTAGTCCTCGCTGCCGAAGCGCAGGGCGGTGATCGCCGCGAGCGCGGCCTTCTGCGCGTCGGCGACGGGCATCTGGCCTGTCCGGGCCTGCGCCTCGTAGTGGACGAGCAGGCTCTGCGCGACCTCGGTCAGGCGCTTGGTCATCAGCGCGCGGTCCTCGAGCGCCGAGCCGCGCATGTCGAGGAAGCTCAGGGCGCTGAGGGCGCCGATGGCCAGGAGCACCAGGGCCATCACGGCCGCGAGCTTGTGGCGAAGCCGGAGATCGGCGAGGCGCTGCCACGGCGCGGCACGGTCGGCGGGCGGGCGGCTGGTCTGCGTGGGGGTCATCCGAGCACCGGAACAGGGAGCCTGCGGCCGGCGGGGACTCGCCGTGGGCGCCGTACGGGCTCAACCTCGTGCATTCGGGTTAGTAAATCGCAAAGACCTGCGGCCGTTCGCCGGCAGTCAGTGGGTGAATATCGATGTCAAGTCATTGTATGCGATACAGTCTACAGCTTTACATGGATCAATATCGGGATCGGGCCGGGGCTTTTGAGGGCCCGCAGCTAGGCGCTCACGCTGTAGTGGATCGGCTTGAAGCTGCCGTTGTTCGACTGCAGGGCCGAGCAGGCGGTGAGCCCGATGATCAGGTCGGTCTCGGCCACGAACACGATCCGGTCCCCCGCCCGGCTGAGGGGCGGCGCCACGGTGAGCGCCCCGGTCGCGCCGTCGATCGGCACGTTCATGAAGCAGTTGAACGCCACCGGGATCGCGTCCGGCGCGATGCCGTAGGGTGCGAGCGCCGCCGCGAGGTTGCCGAAGCAGCCGCGATGCGGGTTCGCGTCGCCGTAGATGATGCGGAACGTGTCGGCCGAGCACGGCGTCAGCAGGAAATCGTGCCGGCCGACCGTATCCTCGAGGATCCGCAGCAGGATCTTCGAGCGGTTCGAGTAGAGCGGGTCGCCGGTGGTGAGGTAGATCCGGCTGGCGTAGTCGAGGGTCCGGCCCGACGAGATCACCTCTCCCGTATCGTGGCGGTTGAAGGCGAGGAGGTCGGCCACCTGCTCCCCGCACGGGTCGATCACCGTGAGGCGCTGGCCCCGGTCGAGCGTGAAGGCGACGCCGGAGCGCGGCGCGATCGTCTGCACGTCGGCCTGGCACAGGGTGGGTTGGCACATGGGGGTGGCTCGCTCCGTACTGGGGACCGGATCCGACCGGCTCAGGCGCCGCTGCCCGGCAGCCCGCAATCGAAGGGCAGGGCCGGCGGGTTCCAGTCCCGGGCCTCCGGGGCCGGCGCCGGTCGGCCCTTCATCGGGCAGCGCCAGTCCGCGTCGACCGCGCGGCCGCTGTACTGGCGCGCCTCCGAGGCCTCGCCGTGGCGCGCCAGCATCGGGTTCACGCTGCCAGCGAGGGCCTCGTCGCGCTCCAGGATCGCGGCGCGCAGCTTCTCGTAGCGTCCCTCCGCCCGCAACCGCTCGAACTGCGCGTGCAGGTTGAAGACCAGGACCGGCGACGAGAAGCGCCGCGCCGGCCGGCTCGCCTGCGGGTGCAGCCCGACGACGAAGAACGCCTCGCCGCCGAAGCTCAGGGAGAAGTGCGGGTTGTCGGGATCCTCGGCCACGCGGGCATCGTGGGGCTGGCCGAGCCAGGCGTCCTTGTCGGTCAGGGATTGCGCGCGCGCCCAGAGGTTGTGCTCGAACGCCTCCTCCGAGAGGTCGCCCGGCCCCTCGAACACGACCGCGAAGCTCTGGAACAGGTCGGGCTGCGCCCGGTACTGCGCCACGAAGGCGAGCAGCGCCGGGTAGATCCGCATGTCGTCCCAGCCCGAGGTGATGTCCCGGGCCACCACGATCCGCATCCGCCCGCGGGACAGGGCCGACTTGGCGCCCACGCAGGGGAAGGGCGGGTTCCGGATGAAGTCGCGGAAGGCCTCGGCACGGGGGTGCTCTCGGTCGTCGCGGGGGAGATGCATGCAGGGCCTGCCCGGTCTCTGCGCGGCCGGCCTCCACGCGAGGCGGCCGCTGTTCGGGACTCCGGGAACACCACCGGGAGGCCACTGTTCCGTCCTGCGACAGGTCGTCCGGGGGATAAGGTGAATCCGGTCGCGTGTGATCAAGATCTGTGCGGATGGACAGCCAATATTCCGTGGATCAGCGCCAGCGAATAAACATAGGTTAAGGCCGGAAAGACTCCTGGTGCCGGCGGTGTGCCGGCGCTGTGCTGCCACGCGCGGCCTCTGCACTGGGTCGTCCCAGCGCGCGAGCGGCTCATCCCCGGCCGGCCCGCCGCGCCCGGTGCCGCGTCGCCGCCGCGGCCCCGAAGGCCTCGAACAGCGTGCGGTTGATCGGGTTGGTCGCCGGATCGTGCTCGGCGTGCCACTGGACGCCCAGCGCGAAGCCCGCCGCGTCGCGGACGCGGATCGCCTCGACCGTGTCATCCTCGGCGAGGCCCTCGATCACGATCCGGCCGCCCGGCTCCAGGATGCCCTGGCCGTGCAGGGAGTTCACCCGGATCGTCTCGCGCTCCAGGAGGCGGGCGAAGGCGCCCCCGGGCGTCAGCCGGACCTCGTGACGGTCGGCGAAGATCAATTCCAGGTCCGGGTGGATCTCGCCGTTCGCGAGGCGCGGCATGCGGTGGTTGAGCCGGCCCGGCAGATCGCGGATCTCCGGGTGCAGGCTGCCCCCGAAGGCGACGTTCATCTCCTGGAAGCCGCGGCAGATGCCGAACAGCGGCACGCCCCCCGCCACGCAGGCCTCGATCAGGGGCAGCGCCACGGCGTCGCGATCCTCGTCGTAGGGCTCGTGCGCCGCGCAGGGCTCGGTGTTGAAGCGCGCCGGATGGACGTTGGCGCGGCCCCCCGTGAGCAGGACGCCGTCCACGGTGTCGAGGAGGTCCCCGAGGTCGGTGATCGTCGGGACGGCGGCGAACATCAGCGGCAGGGCGCCGGCCACCGCGGCGACCGCCCGCATGTTGTTCTCGCCGACGATCTGCGCCGGGAAGCGGCTGTCGATCAGGCGCGCGTTGCCGATGACGCCGATCACGGGTCTCGCCATCGTTCCGGCCGCTCCTCGATCCTGCCCTGCCCGCCGCGGCAGGCTCTACGACCCACGCAAGGCCGGCGCCAGTCCCGTCCGGCTCACGGCGGCGACAGAACGCCCGCGTCCGAAGCCTCGGCGCGGAGGACCTCGGCCACGCGCTCCGGCGCCTCCTCGTGGGCGAGGTGGCCCAGCCCCCGGATCAGGCGGACGCGGGCGTCGGGCATGCGGTCGCGCAGGGCGAAGGCGGTGTCCGGCAGGATGGCCTTGTCGTCGCCGCCGACGATCAGCAGGGTCCGGGTGGCGAGGCCGGGCAGCGCCCGGTGCAGCCCGGCGAGATCCCAGTTCGCCATCATGCCCAGCGCCCCGCGGACATGGCCGGCCCGGGCGAAGAGCCGCCGGTAGAGGTCGACCCCCTCCGGGTCGAGGCGCGAGCCGGTCCCCTCGATCAGGCGCTTGGCCGCGGACCGGTCCGCCGTCCAGGCGAAGATCCGGGGGGTGAAGGGGTTGAGGAACAGGAGGCGCGCCATGCTGGGGAACAGCAGGTTCGCCGCCCCCGGCAGCGGCGCGAGAGCGCCGTTGAACGCCGCCAGCAGCCGGGGCGCGATGGTGCCGTCGAGGCACATCCGCGCGAGGACGGCGGCGCCGGCCGAGTGGCCCGCCGCCAGGACCGGCGGCCGGCCGAGCGCCGCAACGAGGCCCGCCACGGCCCGGGCCATGCCGGGCAGCGACAGGTCGGCGTCGGGCAGCGGGTCCGTGAAGCCGTGGCCCGGCAGGTCCGGGGCGATCACGGAGAAGTCGCGCGCGAGGAGCGGCGCCAGCCCGCGCCACGAATGCGTGGCCGCCCCGGTCCCGTGCAGGAGCAGCAGCATCGGGGCGTCCGGAGGCCCGTATTCCTGGACGTGCCAGCGGAGGCCGGCCGCCTCCACGAAGCGGCTGGCCTCCCGATGGGGCCAGTCCCGGCCCTCCACGGCCCAGTCGGGCCGGTCCGCGTCGAAGCCGGTCAGCATGCGCGCGTATCCTGCACTGCGGCATGGCCGGACGATCCAGGGGCGACGGCGGCGCTATCGTTCATGGCCGGAAGTATTTCGTAACACTGAACAATCCTATGCGGCGGCCGCATGCCACCGGTGAGCGGAGACCGATTGCTGCGCTGCAACAGCAACGGCATATCTCGGGCGAGCAAGAACAAGACGCGTCCACCAACTCCGGAGAAGGTCATGATCCTCTTCACCTCCTCGACCCAGAACATCGCCGCTCCGGTCTCCGGCGGCTGGAGCCTCAAGGCCATCGTCCGCGAGATGCTGAGCTCCTGGCTCGCCCACCACCAGCGCCTCGCCGACAGCGGCATCGGCGGCGACCTCTGACACCCTGTCGCGGGGGTGACGGGTGCGGCGCTCAGAGCGCCGCCCGCACCGCCGCGCTGAGCTGACCGGCCTCGGCCCGGGGTAGCTTCAGGTAGCGGGCGCCCATCGCGTCCGCCACAGAACGGGCCTCGTCGCCCCGCGTGCCGGTATCGACCACGAGGGCCGGCAGCCCGGCCGCACGCAGGGCTCGGGCCGCCTGCAGCGCCTCCGCGCCCGCCCGGGCCCGTCCCCCCTCCCCCGACCGCGCGACGTTGGCGCGCCCGTCGGTCAGCAGCACGATTGCCGGCCGGCTGCCGCCGCGGCGCACGCCCAGCGCCACCGCGACCGCGGCGTCGATCCCCGCCGCGAGCGGCGTCCCGCCTCCGCCCGGCAGTCCCGAGAGCCCGCGCTTGGCCCGGGTGAGCGACCGGGTCGGCGGCAGAACGAGATCCGCGCCGGTGCCGCGGAACGCCACCAGCGCCACCCGGTCCCGCCGGACATAGGCCTCCGCCAGCAGCAGCTCGACCGCGCCCTTGGCCTCCGCCAGCCGCTCCAGGGCGGCCGAGCCCGAGGCGTCCACGCAGAACACCGTGGTGGTCTCGGTCCGCTGCTTGAGGATCCGGATCCGCAGATCGTCCCGCCGCACCACGATGCGGCGCGTCTCTCCTTCTACTCTGCGGACGGCCTGCCAGGGCGCCGCCGCCCGCAGAGTGGCGAGCAGGTCGAGCCGTCCCCGCCGCGGGTCGCCCCGCCGGCTGCCCACGGGGCGGCCGGTGCGGGCCGAGGCCGCCTGCCCGACCCGGCCGGCCTTCGCGGCCGGGAGACGCTGCGCGCCCGCCAGAAGCTGGTCGAGGAGGTTCGGCGGGATCGCGGCGCGCACCGCCTCCAGCACGACGTCGTCGGGCGCCTCTGCGGCCGGACCCGACGCCTCCTCCGCGTCGTTCGGCTCGGGCGGCTCCGCCGGCGCCTCCGCGGTCTCGGGGGCGGGCTGCTCCGGTGCGGGCAGGCGCGTCGCCCGCGGCGCCAGGACGAGGCGCCCGGCCGCCACGATCGCCCCCTGGCCGATCGGCCCGTCTCCCGCGAGGGCGCGCGCCACGCGCGCCGCCAGGATCGGGCCGCGCAGCGACGCGATCCCGAAGGCCTCGGCCAGGGCGCAGAGGCTCCCGACCGGGTCGGGCTCCGGCGCGCCCGGGGCGGGTTCCGGCTCGGCCGCCGCGGCGTCCGCGAGGCCGAGCCCGCTCAGGTCCAGCCGGAAGGCGAGGCGATCGGCCAGCGCCTCGGCGACCGTCTCGTCCGCCACGCCCTCGTCGAGGAGGATCAGGCCGAACCGGGCGCCGCGGTCCGAGACCGTGCCGGTGTCGAGGGCGGCGGCGAGCCGCGACGCGGTGCCCGGAGGCAGACGCTCGGCCATGGGGACGACGACGATCCCGCCATCGGCCTCCGCCAGCAGGCCGGCCCGCGCGACGGGGCGGCCCGCCGCCAGGGTCGCGGCGAGATCCAGGCCGCCGAGCAGGCCGTCGTCGCCGATGCCGGGCGGCAGGCGCCGCCAGGGCGTTCCCGGGGGCAGCGCCGCCCGCACGCTGTCGAGCCAGCGCTCGCGCACGGGCCCGGCGGGGGCCCGCAGCACCGCGCCGCCGAGCC
Organism: Methylobacterium oryzae; assembly: GCF_021398735.1. Taxonomy (NCBI): domain Bacteria; kingdom Pseudomonadati; phylum Pseudomonadota; class Alphaproteobacteria; order Hyphomicrobiales; family Methylobacteriaceae; genus Methylobacterium; species Methylobacterium oryzae. The sequence goes on along the minus strand of NZ_CP090349.1, from coordinate 2,963,913 downwards.
CGTGCGGGTTCGCGGCGAGAAGCCGGGCGGCCAGGCGGGCATCGGCCCAGGCGCAGGTCGGTGTCCCTCCCTGCTCTGCGGGACGGCGATGTTCAGGCATCGGCTCGAGCGGGGCGCGACAGGGCCCCGCTCCCGAGCGGGTGCCGAGGGTCAGACACGTCCATCGGACCCCGACGCGGGCGACGGAGCGCGACCGGCCCCCTCTCCCGGGCGGGAGAGGGTCGGGGTGCGGGATGCGGAGTTCCAGGACTGAGCAGACGCGCGCGACGCGTTCGGGCCGAGCCTCGTCCGGCCGGTCCCCGTCCTCCACCCTGTCCCTCGCCCGCACGGGAGAGGGGCCCCGCGCTCCGTTCCGCGCCGACTCGGCCGGAGCCGCGCGATGAACGCCCTCGCGCTCGGGGCGCGCGCAGCGGCGCCGTCACGCGAAGACCTCCGCCAGCGCCCGCTCCACCCGGGCGGTGGATCCGGATTCGTCGAGCGGGTTGCGCCGCAGCCGGTGGCGCAGGGCGGCCGGGGCGATGCGCCGGAGGTGATCGTCGGTGACCATCGCGGCGCCGTCGAGCGCCGCGAGCGCCCGGGCCGTGCGCATCAGGGTCAGTTCCCCGCGCAAGCCATCCGTCCCGAGGGCGAGGCAGAGCCGCGCGGCGCGCTCCAGGGCGGCATCCGGCACGGTGACCGATGGCAGGCGCTCCCGTGCCAGCAGGATTCTTTTTTGAATCTTTCGCTCTTCGCCTTCACGGGCAGCACAGAACCCCTCCGGGTCGCGCTCGTAGGCGTCGCGGGCGCGCACCACCGCGATGCGGGTGGGGATGTCCCTCGGCGTCGCGACCTCGCAGGCCAGCCCGAACCGGTCGAGGAGCTGCGGCCGCAGCTCCCCCTCCTCCGGGTTGCCGGAGCCGACGAGGACGAACCGCGCCGGGTGGCGGAGCGACAGGCCCTCGCGCTCGACCGTGTTGACGCCGGAGGCCGCCACGTCGAGCAGGAGGTCCACGAGGTGGTCCTCGAGGAGGTTGACCTCGTCGATGTAGAGGAAGCCGCGGTTGGCGCGGGCCAGCAGCCCCGGCTCGAAGGCCTTCACGCCGGCGCCGAGCGCCCGCTCCAGGTCGAGGGTGCCGACCACCCGGTCCTCGGTGGCGCCCAGCGGCAGGTCCACCACCGGCACCGGTTTTTTCTCGGACTTTCTCCGCGCGCCCGGCAGGCTCGCGCAGTGCGGACAGGATTCTGCGGGACTTTCGGGATCGCAATTGTACGGGCAGCCGACCACCGCCCGCATCGGCGGCAGCAGGGCGGCCAGCGCCCGGATCGCCGTGGACTTGCCGGTGCCGCGGTCGCCGAAGACCAGCACGCCGCCGACCGCCGGGTCCACCGCCGCGATCAGCAGCGCCTGGCGCATCTCGTCCTGGCCGACGATGGCCGAGAAGGGGAAGGTGGGCACGCGATGACTCGATGCTGCGGGGGCATCCAACCCACCCCCTCATCCTGAGGTGCCGCAGCGTAGCGGAGGCCTCGAAGGAGGTCTCCAGAAGACGTGCGATGGCTGGAGCCCTCCTTCGAGGCCCGCTGACGCGGGCACCTCAGGATGAGGGCGAAGGTGGGAGAAGGGAACCCCCGCCCGCGCTTACTCCGCCGCCTTCTGCCGGAGCCCGATCCGGCCCCAGATCGTGGTGAGCGCCTCGACCAGATGGGCGATGTCGGCGTCGGTGTGCAGCGGCGACGGGGTGATCCGCAGGCGCTCGGTGCCGCGGGCGACCGTCGGGTAGTTGATCGGCTGCACGTAGATGCCGAACTCGTCGAGCAGGGTGTCGGAGATCCCCTTGCAGAGCACCGGATCGCAGACCATCACCGGCACGATGTGGCTGTCGTTCGGCATGGTCGGGATGTCGGCGGCCTCCAGCGCCTGCCGGACCTTCGCCACCCGCTCCTGATGCCGGGCCCGCTCGACGCCGCTCTCCTTGAGGTGGCGGATCGACGCCGCCGCGCCCGCCGCGACGGCCGGCGGCAGCGAGGTGGTGAAGATGAAGCCCGACGCGAAGCTGCGCACGAAGTCGCAGAGTTTTTCCGACGCCGTGATGTAGCCGCCGTGCACCGCGAAGGCCTTGCCGAGCGTGCCCTCGATCACGTCCAGCCGGTGGGCGACGCCGTCCCGCTCCGAGATGCCGCCGCCGCGTGCGCCGTAGAGGCCGACCGCGTGGACCTCGTCCAGGTAGGTCAGCGCCCCGTGGGCCTCGGCCACGTCGCAGATCTCGGCGATCGGCGCGATGTCGCCGTCCATCGAGTAGACCGACTCGAAGGCCACCAGCTTCGGCCGGGCGGGATCGACCAGCGCGAGCTTGCGGTTCAGGTCCTCCGGGTCGTTGTGGCGGAAGATGTGGCGCTCGGCCCGCGAGAACCGGATCCCCTCGATCATCGAGGCGTGGTTCTCGGAATCGGAGAAGACCGCGCAGTTCGGCAGGCGCGACGCGAGGGTCCCCAGCGCCGCCCAGTTCGACACGTAGCCGGAGGTGAACAGCAGGGCCGCCTCCTTGCCGTGGAGGTCGGCGAGCTCGCGCTCCAGCAGCACGTGGTAGTGGTTGGTGCCCGAGATGTTCCGGGTGCCGCCGGCGCCCGCGCCGCAGCGGTCGATCGCCTCGTGCATCGCCCCGGTGACGGTCGGGTGCTGGCCCATGCCGAGATAGTCGTTGGAGCACCAGACCGTCACGGGCCGGGTGCCGGCCGCGTGGTGGTGGGTGGCGTGCGGGAAGTTGCCCGCGTGGCGCTCGAGGTCGGTGAAGACCCGGTAGCGGCCCTCGCGGTGGAGCCCGGCGATCTCAGCCCCGAAGAAGGTCTCGTAATCCATGTCGCCTCTCCCCGAACAAATCCTGCGGGTTGATCCCGCCTGTGACACCGGACTTCGCACAAGACCAGTTCCAGATTGGTGGACGTGCGTCGCCCGCTCGTGATCCCTCGGCCTACATGTGGTCCGGCGGCCCGGCCGCTTCCCCGGGCGCCCGGGCCGGCAGGCTCCAGCGCCACAGCTCCGCCGAGGGCAGCGGCAGCATCAGGAACCAGTGCTCCAGGGTGGCGAGCGCGGTCAGCGTCGCCAGGACCGTGAAGCCGATCAGCTCGTGCTCCAGCAGGTCGGCACCCAGCGCCGCGCGCCCGAGCAGGGCCGCCGCGATGGTCCCGAGGCTCACCGAGACCGGGAACAGCAGGTTCATCGGCTTCCGGGACAGGTAGCAGGCGAGGTAGCCGAGATGGTCCGGCAGGAACTCGGCGTGGAGGTTGCGCACCCCCAGGAACAGGTTGAGCCGCGCCGACAGGTTCATCACCACCAGCGTGCCGTAGGTCCACAGGGCGAAGCGGTTGGGGCTGCCCCAGACCAGCGCCAGGATCGCGAGGCCGCCGACCACGATGGCGAATTCGTGCCACAGGCTGGTGGCGAGCGCGGCGAAGAACCGGTCGAGCCCGCGCACGCTCGGCGCGCAGGCGACGGGCCGCGGGCCCGACAGGAAGCCCATGTAGTAGCTCATCTCCTGCCAGCCCCAGACGACGAGCGCCGCCGTGAAGGCCGTGTAGGCCCCCGTGGCGCTCGTGTCGGCGGCGCTGGACCGGATCGCCACCAGGGCGCCGGCGAGCAGGAGGGTCGCCCCGGCCATGCTCCACGGATGCGTCCGCCGCGGGGCGTGATCGAGCAGCAGGATCAGCCCGGTGGAGAACCACCAGAGCAGGACCGCATACAGGACCGGGGCGGCGTAGGTCCCCATGCTACCAGACCGGCTGGAGGCGGATGTCGGCCGGCAGGGCGTTGGCCTTGACGGGCAGGAGATAGAGCCGCGCGAAGGTCACGGCCGCCCGGGCGGCGTGGAGGCCCTGCAGGGCCTTGCCGACGAGGCCGCCCCGCGCCTTGGCGTCGGCGATCGCCCGGGAGCAGGCGAGCAGCCGGTCGAGGCCCGCCTTGAACTTCGGGTTGTCGATATCGAGTTCCAGCGGGAAGGTCTGGCGGGAAATCTCCGAGGTGATCCGGAAGACCTTGAAGTCGTAATCGCTGGGATCGACGCCGAGCGCGGCGTGGAAGGCCGGGCGGTGATGGTCGCGCACGTACATCGTGGCGAAGACGGCGAGCAGGAAGAACCGGATCCAGTAGCGGTTCACGCCGCTCGTCAGCTTCGGGTTGGCGCGCATCAGCAGCGCGAAGGCCTCGCCGTGGCGGAACTCGTCGTTGCACCACAGCTCGAACCACTTGAAGATCGGGTGGATGCGCCGCTCCGGGTGCCGCTCCAGCTCGCGGAAGATCGTGATGTAGCGGGCGTAGCCGATCTTCTCGGACAGATAGGTGGCGTAGAAGATGAACTTCGGCCGGAAGAACGTGTACTTCTTGGACTTGGTGAGGAAGCCCAGGTCCACGCCGATGCCGAAATCCTTGAGCGTGTCGTTGATGAAGCCGGCGTGGCGGGCTTCATCCCGGCTCATGAAGCCGAACAGCTCCTTGATGTCCTTGTTCTTCGCCCGCTTGCGCATCTCGGCGTAGAGGACGCAGCCGGAGAACTCGGCGGTGATGGACGACACGAGGAAGTCCAAAAACTCCTTCCGCAGCTCCGGCTCCATCTTCGACAGGTCGCAGTCGAACTCCTCGTTGCGGGTGAAGTGGCGCTTGTTCGGGTCGGAGCGCAGCTCGGCGATCAGGATGTCCCAGTCGCGCCGCACCGGCTCGACGTTCGTGCGGTCGAGCTCGTCGAAATCGGTCGTGTAGAAGCGCGGGCTGAGGAAGGTCGTCTCCTGCGCCGAGCGGGTCGATTCATTGATCGGCGTCTTCGGGACGGGCTGGCCGGAGGGTGGCGGGACGGGTGCGTTCACAGCTTCCTCCTCTCGGAAAAGCTGACCTCGTAGAGTTCGGTCAGCTCGAGATGCGCGATGAGCTTGGTCCAGGCCCGCTCCAGCGCGCCGGCCCGCGTCACGGTGGCGGTGCGCCGCACGGTGAGGCGCTCGCCGTAGGGCACCGAGGTCGGCGCGTCGTGGACCTGGACCTCGTCGCCGGGCTCGATCTCGAAGCCGGCATCGAGGGTCACGTGCGCGTGCAGGCTCTCGGGCGTCTGCTCGATCTCCACCGTGCAGGGCACGGTGACGGTGCGGCTGCCGAACAGGCCCATCACCGCGTCTCCGCGGCGGGGGCGCCCGGCGCGGGCATCAGTCGCGCGAAGGCCCCGGCATTGGTCGGCCCGAAGGCCTCCAGGGGCACCCGGCGGCCGGTGGCCTCGTCGGCCAGCGCGAGGCGGCCGTCGTCGTAGCGGGTCAGGCTGAAGGGCTTCTCGGGGCCGAGGCCCTCCCGCTGGCGGGCCTGGGCGAGGCCCCGCAGGGTCCCGCGCAGGAACCCGTCCTCGCCGGGACGGATCCAGGCGACGATGTGCCGGTCGGCGACGTCCCGCAGGGCGATCGAGCCGTCGACCTGATCCTCGGCGCGGAACTCGAGGCGCTCCACCACCTTGGCGGGCGGCAGGGCGACGAGGCCGACCTTCTCGCTCCGGCCGATCAGGACCGCCAGCATGGTGAAGCCCATCAGCGCGCCGGCGCCGATCATCAGCAGCGCCGGTGCCGGTCCCGCGACCGCCATGGCCCGGCTGGCGCCCTCCGCCCGCTCGCCCATCGTGCCCCTCCCTATTCGGCCGCGACGAGGCGGCCGGGATTCTCGTCCGCTCGGCCGAGACGCGCCACCCGAACCGGCGGCGCGGTGCCGTCGGCATGGGCCTCGAGGGCGCGTGCCAGCAGCGCCGCCGCGGCGTCCGCGTCCGGCACCGAGCGCAGCATGGGCTCGGTCCGGGCGAGATGCCAGGGCCGGACATGCGGCCAGATGTGAAGGTAGGCGATCCGGAGGCCCGGCCGCAACCGCAGCGGCAGGTCGCCGCTGCCATCCGTGAAGGCCCGCAGGGCCGCCGTCTCGATCTGCGCGAAGGGCAGGTTGTGGGTCACCGGCAGGGCGATGCCGGCCTGCAGCACGACGCGGCGGTTGGTCACCGTGTAGAGCGTCGTCCGGTGAGTGAGCCAGGCGAGCAGCCAGAGCAGCGCGACGGCGCCGGCGCCGATCACCAGGGTCGGCGCCACCACCTTGATCGCCGCCGCGGGCGAGCCCGCCGCGAGGCCGAAGGCCACGGCGCAGACCGAGAACCACGCGATCACCAAGCGGGCGTGGAACACCCGGACCAGCAGGCCCGCGGTCGTCGGCGCACCCTGCCAGAGGATGCGCTCGCCCGCCGGCAGCGGGCCGGGCAGACCCCGCAGGGTGCCCTCGGGGAGGAAGTCGCCGCTCATATCAGGGGCTCCGCCCGGGCCGGCGTCGCGTAGAGCGTGCCGGCGCCGAAATACGAGATGATCCGCTCCTCCTCGAGGAAGGTCACGCTGTCGGGGTCGCGGGTGCTGGGGATGTCGGCGAACTGGCTCGCGAGCAGAGCCTCGGTCGTCACCGTCTTGGTGAAGCCGCCGGCCCGGCAGAACGTTGTCGGCATCAGCCGGCGCCCGCCCGTCGGGAGCTCGACTTCGTAGTAGCGGATCAGCGACTCGCCGCGGTCGACCCAGACGTCGCTGATCACGCCCGCGACCGCGTTGTCGGTGCCGAACACCGTCATGCCGATCGGGTTCGGGCCGTCCTCGTGGATGACGAAGTTCTTCGCCACCCGCAGGGGCACGATGCGGATCTCGTCGTCCCAGGTCCGGTCGTGCACGTCGTGCCGCAGCACCCAGGAGCCCGGGCCGACGCCGGCCTGGAGCGACGTCTCCGTGCGCTCGTAGGGGGCGCCCGGCCAGGGTTCGACCTTGCGGGCCGGGATCCCGGTCTCGATGTCGTCCCGGCCATGAACCGCCTGCGGCGCGTAGGTCGTCTCGCCGCCCGGCAGATGGAACGCCTTGGACCGGGGGATCAGGATCGGGTCGTCCGCCTTGCGGCGGCCGACCGTCTCGTTCTCCAGCGGGTAGCCCTCGCGCCGGTCCTCCCGGCGCAGCCAGAAGACCAGCCCCGCGAAGAAGAGGAAGAACGCGTAGAGTACGACCTGGGCGACGTCGACGTAACCCGTAAGTGCGCCGGTTGGCATGGCTGTCCTCCCCAAGTCTCAGGCTGTGCGGCCGGCGAGGCCGTCGGTGATGCTGTCTCGAACTCGTATCCGGGCGTCCTCACGCACCAGCGGTCCGAGCGCGAGCAGCGCCGCGAACAGCAGGGCGATCTCGATGTGGTAGACGATGAGGTAGCCGATGGCGGGCTCGTTCATGCCCTCGCCGAGCACCCCCGACTGGGCGATGGCGCCGCCGACGTCGCGCACGAGGCCGCTCGCCGCGATCGACAGCCCGGCCGCGGTCGCCTGCACGGCGCCCCAGGCACCGAGGGCGAGCCCGGTATCCTCGGGGCCGGCGCGGTTCATCGAGGCGGTGAGCGTGCCGTGGGCGAACAGGCCGCCGCCGAGGCCGATCAGGCTCACGCCCGCGGCGAACAGGTCGGCCGAGGCGAGCGGGGCGGCGAAGACCACTGCCGAGAAGGCCAGGATCCCGATCCCGACGCCCACCGCGGAGACGCGGAACGGGTCGCCCCCGCGCCCGAGCCAGCGCGCCGCGACCAGCAGGCCGAGCCCGCCTCCAGCGGCCAGCAGCGCGGTCAGCGCCGTGGTGGCCGCCACCGAGAGGTGCAGGATCTGACCGCCGTAGGGTTCGAGCAGGATGTCCTGCATCGAGAAGCCCGCCGTGCCGAGGCCGATCGCCACGAGGCGTCGCCGGGCGGTGCCCTGCCCCGCATAGGCCTGCCAGGAGGACCGGAAGTCGCGCTGCGGTGCCGTCCGCGTCCGGTTCGGATCGCGGGGCTCCTGCTTCCAGAGGGCGAACCCGTTGAGGATGATCGTGACCAGCGCCGCGCCCTGGATCACCTGGATCAGCCGGACGGGTGAGAAATGGGCGAGGAACAGGCCGAACAGCACCGCGCTCGCCATCATGCCGAACAGGAGCGCCGCGCAGAGCAGCGCCACCACCTTCGGGCGCGCGTGCGCCGGGGCGAGGTCGGTGGCGAGCGCCAGCCCGACGGTCTGGGTCGTGTGCAGGCCCGCGCCGACCAGGAGGAAGGCGAGCGCCGCCGCGAGGTTGCCGACCCAGAGCGGCCCGGTCGTGTCGCCCGACAGGATCAGCAGGGCGAACGGCATGATCGCGAGGCCGCCGAACTGGAGCAGCGTGCCGAACCAGATGTAGGGGACGCGCCGCCAGCCCAGCACCGAGCGGTGGGTGTCCGAGCGGAAGCCGACCAGCGCCCGCAGGGGCGCGAAGACCAGCGGCAGCGCCAGCATCATCGCGACGATCCAGGCCGGAACGCCGAGCTCGACGATCATCACCCGGTTGAGGGTGCCGATCAGCAGCACCGCGGCCATGCCGACGGTGACCTGGAACAGGGCGAGGCGGAGCAGCCGTCCCAGCGGCAGCTCGGCGGTGGCGGCGTCCGCGAAGGGAAGCAGCGCCGGGCCGAGGCGCATCAGGGCCTCGGTGAGCTTGCGGGCGGGGGTCATGGTCGCGCCCCGGGTGTCATTGGCCGACCATCCGCGCGGTGAGGCAGGGCGCGCGTCAGCGCCACCGCGTTCGACAGGTAGAATCCGCTGTTGATCCGGTGCGACCGCGCCCAGGCGAAGCCGTCGAGGGCCCTCTCCGAGGCGATCCGCCGCCGCAGCCCGCCCTCGGTCACCGGCACGATGGCGGGCGAGCGATCGCCGCGCGGGAAGAACTTCCCGGCCGCGTGCATCACCGTCAGGAGCGCCGTGCGCGGCGCTACGGTGAACAGCACCGAGCCGTCCGTGCGCGCGCCTAGCACCGCCAGCGCCCGGGCGATGTCGGCGGCGCGGTAGTGGATCAGCGAATCCATCGCCACGACGTGGTCGAACCGGCCGAGCGCCGGATCGAGCATGTCGCCCACCCGGAAGTCGATGCGCCCCGCGCCCGCGATCGCCGGCAGCCGCTCCTGCGCCAGCCCGATCAGCGTCGGCGAGACGTCGATCGCCACCACCTCGGCGCCCCGCCGCGCCGCCTCGACGCTGAGCGCCCCGGTGCCGCAGCCGGCATCGAGCAGGCGTGAGCCCGTCATGTCGGCCGGGAGCCAGGACAGCAGCGTCGCCCGCATGGCGTCGCGCCCGGCCCGCACGGTGGCGCGGATCCGGCTCACCGGGGCGTCCGAGGTCAGGCGCGACCACGCCTCGACCGCGGTGCGGTCGAAGTAGGTGGTCAGCTCGCCCCGGCGGGCGTCGTAGCTGGCGCTGGCCATCGGTCGAACTCCAGACTCAATCGAAACCGAGGAACTCGAACAGGTCGCGGTCCTTCATGGGGATTGCCTCGCAGGGCTCGCCCCCGGCCCAGAGCGTCTCGGCGAGCCGCATGTACTCGGCGGTCACGGCGTCGAGCTCGGGCGACGAATCCATCTCGAACAGGGTCGACTTCTTGAGCCGCGAGCGCCGGACCACGTCGAGGTCGGGGAAGTGGGCGAGGCGCTTCAGGCCGACCGCGTCGTTGAACCGGTCGATCTCGTCGGTCTTGGCCGAGCGGTTGGCGATGACGCCGCCGAGCCGCACGCCGTAGTTCTTGGACTTGGCGTGGATCGCCGCGACGATCCGGTTCATCGCGAAGATCGAGTCGAAGTCGTTGGCGGTGACGATCAGCGCCCGGTCGGCGTGCTGGAGCGGCGAGGCGAAGCCGCCGCAGACCACGTCGCCGAGCACGTCGAAGACGACGACGTCGGTGTCCTCCAGGAGGTGGTGCTCCTTGAGGAGCTTCACGGTCTGGCCGACCACGTAGCCGCCGCAGCCGGTGCCGGCGGGCGGGCCGCCGGCCTCGACGCACATCACGCCGTTGTAGCCCTCGACCACGAAATCCTCGACCCGCAGCTCCTCCGAGTGGAAGTTCACGGCCTCCAGGGCGTCGATCACCGTGGGGGCGAGGCGCTTGGTCAGCGTGAAGGTCGAGTCGTGCTTCGGGTCGCAGCCGATCTGCAGCACCCGCTTGCCGAGCTTCGAGAAGGCCACCGACAGGTTCGACGAGGTGGTCGACTTGCCGATCCCGCCCTTGCCGTAGACCGCGAAGACCTTGGCGGTCTCGATCTTCAGGTCGGGGTCGAGGGCGACCTGAAGGCTCCCCTCCTCCTTCCGGGCGACGACGGGATTGCGGATCGCGATGTTCATGCGGCCACTCCTGCGGTGACGCCTTCCAGGCGGTCCTCCAGCTCCTCCTCGGCCCGGTCGAGGGCGTCGCGCATCTCTGCGTCGGGGGTCCAGAAGCCGCGGCGGTGCGCCTCGATCAGCCTTTGGGCGACCTTGGCGGAGGCGGTGGGGTTCAAGGCGGCCATGCGCTCGCGCATGTCCTTGTCGAGGACGTAGGTCTCGGTGATCCGCTCGTAGATCCAGGGCTGGACCGCGTTGGCGGTGGCCGACCAGCCGACCGTGTTGGTGAGATGCGTCTCGATCTGGCGGACGCCCTCGTAGCCGTGGCCGAGCAGGCCCTCGTACCATTTCGGGTTGAGCATCCGGGTGCGCGTCTCCAGCGCCACCTGCTCCTCCAGGGAGCGGACGCGCCCCTCCCCGCGGGTCTGGTCGCTGATGTAGATCGGCACCGACTCGCCCTTGGCCCGGGCCACCGCCCGGCCCATGCCGCCGAGCCCGTCGAAGTAGTGATCGACGGAGGTGACGCCGACCTCGACCGAGTCGAGGTTCTGGTAGGCCATGTCGACGGAGGCCAGCACCGCCTGCATCAGGGCGCGCTGCGGCGCCGGGCGGCCGGTGCGGCCATACGCAAAACTCTTGCGGCGCGAGAAGGTCTCGCAGAGTTCCGCGTCGTCGTCCCAGTTCCCCGAATCGACGAGGTGGTTGACGTTGGCCCCGTAGGCGCCCTCGGCGTTGGAGAAGACCCGGAGCGCCGCCGTCTCCAGGTCGCAGCCCTGCTCGGCCTGGATGGCGAGGGCGTGCTTGCGGACGTAGTTCTGCTCGAGCGGCTCGTCGGCGATCGCCGCGAGGTACGAGGCCTCGGCCAGGAGCTTCGTCTGCAGCGGCAGCAGATCCCGGAAGATGCCGGACAGGGTGACCACCGCGTCGATGCGCGGGCGGCCGAGGGTCTCCAGCGGGATCAACTCGGCGCCGCTCAGGCGGCCGTAGCCGTCGAAGCGGGGCGCGGCGCCGATCAGCGCGAGCGCCTGGGCGATCGGGCCGCCCTCGCTCTTGAGGTTGTCGGTGCCCCACAGGACCAGCGCGACGCTCTCCGGGCAGGGCTTTCCGTCGGCGGCGAAGCGCTCGAGGATCCGGGCGACCTGCCGGGCGCCGTCCGCCACCGCGAAGGCCGAGGGCAGGCGGTAGGGGTCGAAGCCGTGGAGGTTGCGGCCGGTCGGCAGCACGGCCGGGTTGCGCAGGATGTCGCCGCCCGCCACCGGCGGCACGAAGCGGCCGTCGAGCGCCCGCAGCAGCGCCGGAACTTCATGGTCGCGGGACAGCAGCCGGTCGGTCTCGGCGAGGTTCTTGAGTGTCTCGCGGTTGGTCTCGTCGGCGGAGAGGCCGGAGGCCTTGAGCGCCGCCTCGATCCCCCGCCCGGCCACCAGGGCCTCGATCCCGGCCCGCTCCGGCTTCACGCCGTGCGCCGACTCGGCGAGCGCCAGGAGCAGATCGACCCGCTCCTCTTCCGGCGTCCCCTGCCCGACCACGTGCAGCCCGTGCGGGATCAGGGTCTGCTCCAGCTCCTGCAGCGCGGTCCAGAGGCCTGAGACCCGCGCCTCCAGATCGCCGCTCCAGCCCGGATCGGCCGCCACGAGGTCGACCGCCGCGCCCTGATCCTGGATCAGGCGGGCCAGGGTCTCGCGCTCGCCCGCCGCCTCGGGGCCGAGGCCGCGCCAGCGCTCGATCGAGCTCTTCAGGTCGATCAGCCCACGGTAGAGCCCGGCAGCCGCGAGGCTCGGGGTGAGGTAGCTCACCAGCGTCGCGGCCGAGCGGCGCTTGGCGAGCGTCCCCTCCGAGGGGTTGTTGGCCGCGTAGAGGTAGACGTTCGGCAGCGCCCCGATCAGACGCTCCGGCCAGCAGGCCTCGGACAGGCCGGTCTGCTTGCCGGGCATGAATTCGAGGGCGCCGTGGGTGCCGAAATGCAGCACGGCGTCGGCAGAAAAATCCTCGCGCAGGTAGCGGTAGAAGGCCGAGAACGCGTGGGTCGGCGCGAAGCCGCGCTCGAACAGCAGCCGCATCGGATCGCCCTCGTAGCCGAAGGCCGGCTGGACCCCGACGAAGACGTTGCCGAACTGCGCGCCGAGGACAAAGATCTCGGCGCCGTTGGTCTGGTGGCGGCCGGGCGCCGGGCCCCACTGGGCCTCGATCTCGGCGAGGTAGGGCTCGCGGCGCAGGTGATCCTCGGCCGGGATGCGGGCGTGGACGTTGGCCTGGGTGCCGTAGCGTTTGGTATTGCCCTCCAAGATCGCCGCGCGCAGGGCATCGACGTCTTCCGGGATCTCGACCGTGTAGCCGTCCGCCGCCAAGCCCTTCAGGGTGTTGAGCAGCGAGGCGTAGACCGACAGGAACGCGGCCGTGCCGGTGGCGCCGGCATTGGGCGGGAAGTTGAACAGCACCACGGCGAGCTTCCGCTCGGCCCTCGCGGTCCGGCGGAGGGAGACCAGACGTGCGACCCGCTCGGCGAGGCGGGCCGCCCGCTCGGGATGGACCCGCATGTCCCGGGCGTTGTCGCTGCCGGAAGCGGAGGACCGTCCGCCGAACACCATCGGGGCGGTGGCGCCGTCGAGTTCGGGGATAGCGACCATCATGGTCGCCTCGACCGGCGACAGGCCGCGGTCGCCTGCCTCCCACTGCTCCAGGGTCTGGAATTCCAGTGCCTGGGCGGCGAGGTAGGGCACGTCGAGGCGGGCCAGCATCGACTCGGCCGCGGCGGCGTCGTTGTAGGCGGGGCCGCCGACCAGCGAGAAGCCGGTGAGCGAGACCAGCGCGTCGATGCAGGCGCGACCGTCCTTCATGAAGAAGGAATCCACCGCCGGGCGGTTGTCGAGGCCGCTGGCGAAGGCCGGCACGACGTCGAGGCCCTGCGCCTCCAGGGCGGCGATCACCCCGTCGTAATGGGCGGTGTTGCCGGCGAGCACGTAGCTGCGCATCACCAAGAGGCCGACGCGGCCCTTCGCGCCCGCGAGGCGGGGCAGCCGTGACGGGTCGGCGCCGATCCGGCCGGGCAGGCGCGGGTGGTAGAGGCCGGTCTCGGGGTAGTCGAGGGGTGCGGGCGCCGCCGGGCCGTCACGCCAGGCGGCCCGCTCGCCGGCCGCGTAGCGGTGCACGAGGAAGCGCACCAGCGCGGCGACGTTCTCGTCCGAGCCCGCGAGCCAGTATTGCAGGGTGAGGAAATAGGCGCGCACGTCCTGGGCCGAGCCCGGGATGAAGCGCAGGATCTTCGGCAGCTTGCGCACCAGGGCCATCTGCCGTCCGGCATTGCCCTGCTGGCCCGGCTTGCCGCGCAGCTTCTTGAGGAAGTCGAGGGCGCTGCGCTTGGTGCCGCTCATGTCGAAGCGGCCGAGCTTCGTGGTCTTCACCACCTCGCCGGCCGAGAGGCAGCCGACCATCGCGTCGCAGGCGTCGCGCCGCGCCGCCAGCGCCGGCAGGATCGCCCGCACGTGCTCGTCCATGAACAGCATGGCCGAGAGCACGATGTCGGCCTGCGCGATGTCGGCCCGGCAGGCCTCCAGGGTCGCGGGGTCGTTGTCCCATTCGGCCGCCGCGTGGAAGCCCAGAACCAGCCCGGGCATCTCGGTCCGGAGGCGCAGGCGCGCCCGTTCCACCGCGCTCGCCAAGTGATTGTCGAGCGTGACGATGACGATGCGGATCGGCGGCCTATCGGCCGAAATGCGCTTTGGCATCGTAGAGGGTCTCGACGGTGATGAGCGGCAGATGCCGCTCCCGGGCGAAGGTCTCGGTGTTGGTGCGCGCCTTGCCCCGCACGAAGAACGGGATCTTCTTGAGTTCCTTCTCGGCCTCGGGCGACCACGCTGCGGCCCGGTCCAGAAGAATCGGAACGGGCGCCGGCGTCGGAGGGGTGTCGGCCGGCGCCCGTTCCGCGGCCTCGAACGCCCCGTCCGCCGGAGTCCCGTAGGACTTGCCGCCGAGATGCGAGGGGCCGACGCCGTCGTGGAATTCGGGATCCTCCCGGAACATGCCGAGGAGGTGCTCTTCGAGGCCCATCATCAGCGGATGGACCAGGGTGTCGAACAGGACGTTGGCGCCCTCGAACCCCATCTGCGGGGCGTAGCGGGCCGGGAAGTCCTGGACGTGCACCGGCGCGGAGATCACCGCGCAGGGGATGCCGAGCCGCTTCGCGACGTGGCGCTCCATCTGGGTGCCGAGCACCAGTTCCGGCGCGGCCGCGCGGATCGCCGCCTCGACGTCGAGGTAATCGTCGGTGATCAGCGCCTCGATGCCGTGCTCGGCCGCCTCGGCGCGAACCTCGCGGGCGAATTCGCGGCCGTAGGTGCCCAGTCCCACGACGGTGAAGCCGAGTTCCTTGGCGGCGACCCGGGCGATACCGATGGCGTGGGTCGCGTCGCCGAAGACGAAGACGCGCTTGGCCGTGAGATACGTCGAATCGACCGAGCGGGAGTACCAGGGCAGCCGCGAGCCGGGGCCGTCGAGCACCGGTGCCGGGTCGATCCCGGCGAGGCTCGCAACCTCCTCGACGAACCGGCGGGTGCCGCCGACGCCGATCGGGACGGTCTGCGTGAACGGCTGCCCGAAACTCTTCTTCAGGTAGTCCGCGGCCGACCGGGCGGTCTCGGGGTAGAGCACGACGTTGAAATCGGCCTCGCGCAGCCGGCCCAGATCGGCGGGCGAGGCGCCTAGCGGTGCCACGACGTTGACCGCGATGCCGAGGGTGTCGAGCAGCCGGCGGATCTCGATCAGGTCGTCCCGGTGGCGGAAGCCCAGCGCCGTCGGTCCCAGGATGTTGCAGAGCGGGCGCTGCCTGGGTTCCCGCGCCGGATGCGGGGCGGGCGGACCGGCGAGCGCCCGGACGAGGCGGTAGAAGGTCTCCGACGCGCCCCAGTTCTCCTTCTTCTGGTAGGCGGGCAATTCCAGCGGAATCACCGGGATCGGCAGGTCGAGCGCCTTGGCGAGGCCGCCCGGATCGTCCTGAATCAGCTCGGCGGTGCAGGAGGCGCCGACGATCATCGCCTGGGGCTGAAACCGCGCGTGGGCGGCCGAGACCGCCTGCTTGAACAGCTCGGCGGTGTCGCGGCCGAGATCCTGGGCGCGGAAGGTCGTGTAGGTGACGGGCGGGCGGGCGTCCCGCCGCTCGATCATCGTGAACAGCAGGTCGGCGTAGGTGTCGCCCTGCGGCGCGTGCAGCACGTAGTGCAGCCCGGACATCGCCGTGGCGACGCGCATCGCGCCGATGTGAGGAGGTCCCTCGTAGGTCCAGAGCGTGAGCTGCATGGCTCTACACCTCCAGCAGGGCGCGGCGGCGGAGCGGGCGCACGAACAGCTCCGCGAGGTCGCCGGCCTGCTCGTAGCCCTGCACGGGCGTGAACAGCAGCTCGATCGACCACTTGGTCGACAGCCCCTCCGCCTCCAGCGGATTGGCGAGGCCGAGGCCGCAGACCGTGAGATCCGGCCGTTCCGCCCGGCAGCGGTCCATCTGGTCGTCGAGGCTCTGGCCCTCCGTCACCCGCGTGCCCGCGGGCAGCAGCTCGATCTCGGCGGCGAGATGCCCCCGGTGCAGGTACGGCGTCCCGACCTCCACGAGGTCCGCGCCGAGCTCCCGGGCGAGGAAGCGGGCGAGCGGAACCTCCAGCTGCGAATCGGGGAAGAAGAACACGCGCTTGCCGCCGAGCCTCTCGCGGTGGGGGGCGAGCGCGGTCTCGGCGCGGGCGCGGCCCGCTTCCGTGGCCTGTTCGAAGGCGGCCTCGGAGACGCCAAACGCCTCGGCGGCTGCCCGAAGCCAGCCGGTAGTGCCTTCGGCGCCTAGAGGGAACGGCGCGGGCAGCCGGCGGGCGCCACGCTCGTCGAGGGCCCGGGCCGTGTCGGTCAGGAAGGGCTGGGCCAGCAGATAGCGGGTGTTGCGCCCAACAGCCGGCATCGCGTTCGCCCGGCGGGCGGGCAGGAACCGGACATCCGCGATCCCCATCGCGGCGAAGAGCCGGAGAAACTGATCCTCCACCACGTCGGCCAGCGCCCCGACCACGAGGAGCGAAGGGACCGCCGTCTCGGCCTCGCGGGGCAGGTCGGGCACGAGGGCGGCGAGGCAGGCATCCTCCCCTTGCGTGAAGGTCGTCTCGATGCCGGAACCCGAGTAGTTCAGCACGCGTACGGGGGCGAGCCGTCCCGACAGGCGCTGGGCCGCCCGGGACAGGTCGAGCTTGATCACTTCCGACGGGCATGAGCCCACGAGGAACAGGAGCTTGATGTCCGGCCGGCGCTCGATCAGCCGGGTCACCACCCGGTCGAGCTCCTCGTTGGCGTCGGCGAGGCCGGCGAGGTCGCGCTCGTCGATGATCGCCGTGGCGAAGCGCGGCTCGGCGAAGATCATCACGCCGGCGGCGGACTGGATCAGGTGCGCGCAGGTGCGCGAGCCGACCACCAGGAAGAAGGCATCCTGGATCTTCCGGTGCAGCCAGACGATGCCGGTCAGCCCGCAGAACACGGCCCGCTGACCCTGCTCCTGGCGGAGCTCGATGCCGCCGCAGGGTGGCTGATGGACCAGGGGAGCGTTCACGGCAGCGCCTCCGCGAGGCGCGGCGCGCGACTTCCGGCACTCTCCATGCGCGCGGCCCGGAGCTTCAGGAGGAACTGGGCCGCGTTGATCACGTAGGTCGCGTAGGCCGCCAGCGCGAGGAGCAGCAGCGCCTGACCCCTGAGCGCGCCCGTGGCGAGGGCCGCGAGGTAGGCGGTGTGGAGAGCCAGCACCAGCATGCTGACCACGTCTTCCCAGAAGAAGGCAGGCGCGAAGAGCCACCGCCCGAACACGACCTTCTCCCAGATCGAGCCGGTGACCATGATCGCGTAGAGGGCCAGGGTCTTCACGACGACCGAGATCTCGGCCGCGCGCAGGCCGTCGTCGGTGGCCAGGGCGCGCAGCACCAGGACGAGGCTCACCAGGAAGATCGCGAACTGGAGGGGCGCCAGCACTCCCTGGACCACGGTCCAGAGCGACGAATCGCGCCGGCGCCGTTCGGCGGGCGTGTAGAGCGGTCGTGCCGGCCGGTCCTCGGGACCCATGCATCCGCTCCCTGGTCGTCGGCGGCGCCTCAGGCTCCGTCGTGGACAGAGGCTAGGGCGGGGGTCCGGGAAGTGTCAAGTGCGCTTGACGCTTCCACGACATGACAGTGGCAGGGATATTTTTTCTTCGAATAAGATCATTGCCAAGATCGTCAGGAAGCGTATCGTCGGCCGTGGCGGCAGAGATTGCTGCCGTTCGGCTTGTCAGACTCAGGAACTGACGGACACGAAGAATAGACGGGCGAGCAACGCCACACCGAGCGCGCGAGCGGATCCGCCGGCCCTTCCGGGACGGGGCCGTCTCAGGGAGGATGCCGATGGGAAACTGGAGGCATTTCGGTGGCCGTCTGGATCACGGTCCGTCCGCGGCCGGCTGCAGCCCCGTGAGCGACGGGCTCCCCGTGTTCCGCGAGGCGGCCCTCGGCTGGCCCGACCTGCACAGGCCTGTGCCCGACGCGCTCGCCAAGGTCGTCGAGGCGGAGATCCTGCCCCGCCTGATGCTGGCCCACCGGCCCGCCGGCCGCGCCGTCCCGGCGGACCGGGCGCCGAGCGCGCGGGAGATCGCCGACTTCAGCGCCCTGCTCCTGGCCTCCGGCCCGGTCGACCTCGACGCCCGCGTGGACGCCCTGCGCGACGGCGGCCTGCCGCTCCCGCGCCTGCTCCTCGACCTGCTCGCCCCGGCCGCCCGGCACCTCGGCGCCCTCTGGGAGGAGGATGCCTGCGACTTCCTGGCGGTGACCGAGGCCCTCGGGCGGCTCCACACCGTGAGCCGCCGCCTCTGCGCCGAGCTGGAGAGCGAATCGGTCCCGGCCAACGGGCGCAGCGTCCTGCTGCTGCCCTGCCCGGGCGAGACCCACGTCTTCGGCCTGTCGCTGGTCGCGAGCTTCTTCCGGGAGGCCGGCTGGGACGTGACCACCGCGGTGCCCGGGCCGGGGGTCGACCCCCTGGACCTGCTCCGGTCCGACTGGTTCGACGTGGTCGGCCTGTCGCTCTCCTGCGACGTCCTGCTGCCGGTCCTGACGGCGACGGTGGCGGAGGTGCGCCGGGTCTCGCGCAACCGGGACGTCCGGGTGCTGGTCGGCGGCCCCTTCTTCGCGCGCCACGGCGGCGAGGCGGGGATCGTCGGGGCGGATGCCTGCGCGTCGGACGCGTGCCTCGCGCCCGCCGCGGCGGAAGCTTTGCTGGACAGACAGGCCTTGGCCTGCTGAAAGGGCCTCCAACCGACTATCACATTGCGGTGACCGTGACCCCTCAGCCCCGCCCCTCCCCGCAGTCGCCGCCCGCGGCCCTGCAGCAGGTGGCCGGCCTCCTCCAGGGCGAGGCGGTCGGGCGCATCGTCGCGGCGTCCGCGGACCTCTCCCTGGTGATCGACGCGGACGGGGTGATTCGGGACGCCACGGTCGGCGCCGACCTCGCGGCCGAGACCGTGGCGGGCTGGCTGGGCCGGCGCTGGATCGACACCGTCACGGTGGAGAGCCGCCCGAAGGTCGACGCCCTGCTGCGGGACGCCGGGGCCGACGGCATCACCCGCTGGCGCCAGGTGAACCACCCCTCGCCCGACGGCGCCGACCTGCCGATCCGCTACGCGTCGATCCGGCCCTCGGAGGGCGGCCCGATCCTCGTGCTCGGGCGCGACATGCGGGCGGTGGCGGCCCTGCAGCGCCGGCTGGTGGAGACCCAGCAGGCCCTGGAGCGGGACTACGACCGGCTCCGCGCCGCCGAGACCCGCTACCGGCTCCTGTTCCAGATCTCCGGCGAGCCGGTGCTGGTGGTCGATGCCGGCACGCGCCGGGTGGCCGAGGCCAACCCGGCCGCGGCGCGCCTCCTCGGGCGCCCGGCCAAGCGCATCGCCGGGCAGGACGCCGTCGAGCTGTTCGACCCCGCCAGCACCCGGGCCCTGGAGGCGCAGTTCGCCGCCCTGCGGGCGACCGGGCAGGCGGGCGAGATCCGGGCGGCGCTGCAGCACGGGCGCGGGGAGGTCACGGTCTCGGCCTCGCTGTTCCGGGGCGAGGGCGGCGCGAGCGCGCTGCTGCAGCTGGTCGCCGACCCGGCGACGGCGGCGCCCGGGCCCGACCAGGAGGCGCCCACCGCCGCGGTGATCGAGGCGATGCCGGAGGGCTTCGTGGTCACCGATTCGGCGCGGCGGATCCTCATGGCCAACGCCGCCTTCCTGGAACTGGCGCAGCTCGCCACGGTGGGCCAGGCCCGCGGGCGCACCCTCGACCACTGGCTCGGCCGCGACGAGACCGAGGCGCAGGCGCTGTTCGCGACCCTCGTCGACCACGGCGCCGTGCGCCGCTTCGCCACCGTCGTCCGCGGCGCCTACGGCGGCATGGAGGACGTGGAGGTCGCCGCCGTGTCGGTGGCCGGCGCCCGCCCCTGCCTGGGCTTCGCCATCCGGTCGGGCCCGCGGCGGATCGCCGAAGGGCGCCCCGGGGTCGGGCGGGAGGTGCCCCGCTCGGTGGAGCAGATGACCGAGCTGGTCGGCCGGGTCTCGATGAAGACCCTGGTGCGCGAGACGACCGACCTGATCGAGAAGCTCTGCATCGAGGCGGCCCTGCGGATCACCCGGGACAACCGGGCCTCGGCGGCCGAGATGCTCGGCCTGAGCCGGCAGGGCCTCTACGCCAAGATGCGGCGCTACGGCGTCGGCGATCTGGACGGCCCGGTCGAGGACATCTGAGGATCCGGGCGCGGCCTCCGGGCGCGGCGGCACCCATCCCATCCAATCCCATCCCATCCCCCGAAGGTGCGCACGGCGGGGCCCGCCGGACCCCCTCGGATCCCGGCACCGAAGGCCTCGAAGATCCCGGAATCGTCCTCGCGGACGGGGGTCGCCGGGAGCGCCCGGGGCGCCGCCGGAGCGCCGGAAAGCGCCCGCGCGGGCGGTCCCGCCGGCACGGTTTTTCGGTGTTCCGGATAATGTATTTCTGGTCCGCCGCTGTATTTATTCGACAAACGTCGCGCACATGCTGGCGCGCGGTGTAAATCTGGCTTGACACCCCGCCGGGCGCCGGTAGCCTCCCGTCATGACCGCTACGCCCGCCCCGAGCGCAGTCATCGAGCTGCTGAAGCCGCTCACGTGGTTCGCGCCGATGTGGGCCTTCGCCTGCGGGGTGATCTCCTCGGGCCAGCCGGCCAGCGGCCAGTGGCCGGTGATCGCCGCCGGCATCCTGCTGGCCGGCCCGCTGGTCTGCGCCACCAGCCAGGCCGCCAACGACTGGTTCGACCGCCACGTCGACGCGATCAACGAGCCGAACCGGCCGATCCCCTCCGGGCGGATCCCGGGCCGCTGGGGGCTCTACCTCGCGCTCGCCTGGACGGCGCTGTCGCTGGCGGTGGCCGCCGCGCTCGGGCCCTGGATCCTCGGGGCCGCGCTGTTCGGGCTGGTCCTGGCTTGGATCTACTCGGCGCCGCCGGTGCGGCTGAAGCGGAACGGCTGGTGGGGCAACGCCGCGGTGGCGCTCTGCTACGAGGGGCTGCCCTGGTTCACCGGCGCCGCCGTCATGGCCGCCGCCCTGCCCGACCGGCGGGTGCTCCTGGTGGCGCTGCTCTACGCGGCCGGGGCCCACGGCATCATGACCCTCAACGACTTCAAGTCCGTGGAGGGCGACCGCCGGATGGGGCTGCTGTCGCTGCCGGTGCAGATGGGCTCCGAGCGCGCCGCGCGCTTCGCCTGCCTGGTCATGGCCCTGCCGCAGGTGGCGGTGATCGCGCTCCTCGTCGGCTGGGAGCGCTACTGGCACGCCGGCCTCGTCGCCGCGCTGCTCGCCGGGCAGTTCGCCCTGATGGCCCGGTTCCTGGAGAATCCCCGGGAGCGGGCGATCTGGTACAACGGCACCGGCACCACCCTCTACGTCCTCGGCATGCTGGTCTCGGCCTTCGCGCTGCGCCCGCTGGTGGGAGGGGCGTGATGGCACCGGACCCCGGCACGGGCCTCGGCTGGCCCCAGATCGTCCGCCTCGGCCTCGTCCAGACCGCGCTGGGCAGCGTCGTCGTGCTGATGACCGCCACCCTCAACCGGGTCATGGTGGTGGAATTGGCGCTGCCCGCCCTCGTGCCGGGCCTGCTGGTCGCCCTGCACTACGCCGTGCAGGTCCTGCGCCCGCGCTGGGGCTACGGCTCCGACCGCAGCGGCCGGCGCACCCCCTGGATCGTCGGCGGCATGGCGGCCCTCTGCCTCGGCGGGTTCGGCGCCGCCTGCGGCACCGCGCTGGCGGCCGAGAGCCTCGCCCTGGGGCTGGCGCTCGCCGCCCTCTCGTTCCTGTGCGTCGGCATGGGCGTCGGCGCGGCCGGGACCTCCCTCCTCGTCCTGCTCTCGGGCGGCGTCGCGCCGGCCCGGCGGGGCGCGGCCGCCACCGTCGTCTGGGTGATGATGATCGTCGGCTTCGCCGTCACGGCGCCGCTCGCCGGGCACTTCCTCGACCCGTTCTCCGGCCCGCGCCTCGTGGCGGTGTCGGGCACGGTCTCGCTCGTCGCCTTCTGCGTGGCGGCGCTCGCGGTCGCCGGCGTCGAGCGCCGCCTGCCGGTCCGGGCGCCCGAGCCCGCGGAGGCGCGCCGCCCGTTCTTCACCGTGCTGGCCCACGTGCTGGCCGACCCCGTGAGCCGGACCTTCACGATCTTCGTCTTCGTGTCGATGCTGGCCTACAGCGCCCAGGAGCTGATACTGGAGCCCTATGCCGGCCTCGTCTTCGCGATGAGCCCCGGCGCCACCACCAAGCTCGCCGGCCTCCAGCACGGCGGCGTGCTCGCCGGCATGCTGCTGGTGGCGGCGGTGACGCTCCTCGCCCGCGGCACCGTCCTCGCCTCCCTGCGGCTCTGGATCGGGATCGGCTGCGCCGGCTCGGCCGCCGCCCTCTTCGCCCTGGCGAGCGGCGCGGCGGCGGGATCGGACTTCCCCCTGCGCGCGACGGTCTTCGCCCTCGGGGTGGCCAACGGCGCCTACGCGGTCGCCGCCATCGGCTCGATGATGGCGCTCGCCGGCCGCGGCGACGCGCGGGAGCGCGGCACCCGCATGGGCGTCTGGGGCGCCGCGCAGGGCGTCGCCTTCGGGGCCGGCGGCTTCCTCGGGGCCGTGGCGGTCGACGCCGTCCGGCTGGTCACCGCCGAACCCGTCCAGGCCTACGCGGCGGTCTTCGCCGCGGAAGGGCTGCTGTTCCTCGTCGCGGTCGTCCTGGCGGCGCGGCTCGAACCCGCTCCGGCACCGGACACGGTGCCGCTCGATCCTGCCTTCAGCGCGAGGTGAGGCCATGGCCCGGTTGGATGATGGCGGCCCCGGCCGCGACAGCTACGACGTCGTCGTGGTCGGCGGCGGGCCGGCGGGCGCCACGGCGGCGACCGACCTCGCCCGGGCCGGCCACGCGGTGCTGCTCCTCGACAAGCCCGGCCGGATCAAGCCCTGCGGCGGCGCGATCCCGCCCCGGCTGATCCGGGACTTCGCGATCCCGGACGCGCTCCTGGTGGCGAAGATCCGGTCCGCCCGGATGGTGGCGCCGAGCGGCAAGGCCGTCGACATGCCGGTGGGCGAGGGATTCGTCGGCATGGTCGACCGCGAGCACTTCGACCCGTGGCTGCGCGAGCGGGCCGCGGCGGCCGGCGCCGACCTGCGCGCGGCGGCCTACGACCGGATCACCCGGCCCGACGACGGGCCGCCGCTGGTCCACTTCACCACCGGCGCGGGGGCCGGCCTCGCCCGCCACGCCGTCCGGGCCCGCCTCGTCCTCGGCGCCGACGGCGCCTGCTCGCCGGTCGGCCGCGCGGAGGTGCCGGGCCACGCCAGGATGCGGCAGGTCTTCGCCTATCACGAGATCCTGCGGGTCCCGGAGGCCGGCGCCCCCGGGGCCGGGTCTGTCGAGGCGACCCGCTGCGACGTCTACTACCAGGGCCGCCACTCGCCGGACTTCTACAGCTGGATCTTCCCCCACGGGGACACGCTGAGCATCGGCACCGGCAGCGCGCGGAAGGGGTTCTCGCTGCGCTCCTCGATCCGGGCCCTGCGCGCCGCCACCGGCCTCGACCACGCCGAGACCGTCCGCCGCGAGGGGGCGCCGCTGCCGCTGAAGCCCCTGAAGCGCTGGGACAACGGCCGGGACGTGCTGCTCGCGGGCGACGCCGCGGGCGTCGTCGCGCCGGCCTCCGGCGAGGGGATCTACTACGCGATGCTCGGCGGCCGGCTGTCGGCCGAGGCCGCGGCCGCCTTCCTGCGGACCGGGGACGCGCGCGCCCTCGCGGGCGCGCGGAAGCAGTTCATGAAGCTGCACGGGCGCGTGTTCTGGATCCTCGGGATGATGCAGTGGGTCTGGTACCGCAGCGACGGCCTGCGCGAGCGCTTCGTCTCGATCTGCCGGGACAAGGACGTCCAGCAGCTCACCTGGGACAGCTACATGAACAAGGAGCTGGTCCGCGCGAAGCCGGCCGCCCACGCGCGGATCTTCTTCAAGGACCTCGCGCACCTGTTCCGCTGGGTCTCGCCGTGAGCCTCGCCGCCGCCGATCTGGGACCGCCCGCGGTGGCGGCGGTCGCCGCCGTGCTGGTGGCCGTGGCCGGCGGCCTCGCGACCACGACGGACACGTGGTACCGGCGCCTGCGGGTCCCGGCCTGGAAGCCGCCGGACTGGGCCTTCGGCCCGGTCTGGGCGGTGATCTTCGCGCTCACCACCACGGCTGGCGTGCTGGCCTGGAACGGCGACGCCGACCCCGTCGCCCGGGGCGTCCTGCTGGCCGCCTACGCGGTGAACGGGGTGCTCAACATCGCCTGGAGCGTGCTGTTCTTCCGGTTCCGCCGGCCCGACTGGGCGCTGGCCGAGGTCGCGGTCCTGTGGCTGTCCATCGCCGTGCTGGTGCTGGTGACCGGCCGGGTCTCGGGCGCGGCGGGGCTCATGAACCTGCCCTACCTCGCCTGGGTCAGCGTCGCCGCCTGCCTGAACCTGCGGATCGTCCGCCTCAACGGGCCGTTCGCGGAGCCCGCCTGATGGGGGCGCTCCTCGACCCGGTCCTCGGCCCCGCCTTCGCGTCGGGCCGGATCGTCGACGGGATCCTGCTGCTCGTCGCCCTGGAGGCGCTCGCCCTCGCGTGGCTCGCCCGCCGGGGCGGCCCGCCGCTGCCGTCCCTGCTGGCCAACCTCGCCTCCGGCGCCGCCCTGATGCTGGCCCTGCGGGCGGCGCTCGTGGGGGCCGGCTGGGTCGCGGTCGCCGGGTGGATGCTCGCCGGGCTCGTCGCCCATCTCGCCGACCTCGGCCTGCGGGTCCGGGCGGCCACGGCACAACGCCGCAGCGCGGCGCCGGCCGGAACAACGCCCGCGACGGCCGCGTTCACGCGCGTCACAAGTTTCAAACAGCTCTAAAATCGGGATGGGAGACGCGGCATGCAGCGCACGAGAGCCCTCTCCTCCGGCCGCGCGGCCCCGACGCGGCTGGCCCCGATGCGGGCCGCCCCCTTCCTCGCGGGCCTGCTCCTGGCCGCGCCGGCACTGGCGCAGGACGGCTCGGCCGACCAGATCGAGCGCGGCAAGTACCTCGTGACGATGGGCGACTGCGCGGCCTGCCACACGGCGCCGGGCGGCAAGTACCTCGCCGGCAACTACGCGCTGAACATGCCCTTCGGCGTGATCATGACCCCCAACCTCACCCCCGACAAGGAGACGGGCCTCGGCAACTGGAGCTACGCCGACTTCGACCAGGCGTTCCGGCACGGCTACAGCAAGAACGTCGGCTACCTGTACCCGGCCTTCCCGTTCGCGTGGTTCACCAAGGTCACCGACGAGGACACCAAGGCGATCTGGGCCTATCTCCAGTCGGTCCCGGCCGTGAACGAGAAGCGGAAGGAGAGCCAGATCCCGTTCCCGTTCAGCGTCCGCACGGCGCTGGTGACGTGGCGGACGGCCTTCTTCACCGAGGAGCGCTTCAAGCCCGACCCGAAGGCCAGCGCCGAGGTGAACCGCGGCGGCTACCTCGTGGAGGGGCTCGGCCACTGCGCCATGTGCCACAACGAGAACAAGCTCGTCGGCAACTCGAGCTTCGCGGGCCGGTTCGGCGGCGGCGTGATCGACGGCTGGTACGCCCCCAACATCACCCCGGACGGCCACCAGGGCATCGGCGCCTGGACCGACGAGCAGGTGGTGACCTACCTCAAGACCGGCACCGCCCCGGGCGACCGGCCGGGCGTCGCCGCCGGGCCGATGCGCCAGACCATCATGGAATCCCTCTCCAAGGTGAAGGAGGAGGACCTGAAGGCCATGGTGGCGTACCTGCGCACCGTGCCGGCCAAGCAGACCTACAAGCCGAAGGACCTCACGGCCTTCGACACGCCCGACGCGCCCGGCGCCTCCACCTACCTGACCTACTGCTCCTCCTGCCACCAGCCCGACGGCAAGGGCATCGAGGGCGCGGTCCCGGCGCTCGCCGGCAACACCTCGGTCCAGTCCGAGGGCCCCGAGACGGTGCTGCGGGTGATCTACGGCGGGCTCGGCGCCCAGAGTGGGCTCGCCCCGATGGTGGCGATCGGCCAGCAGATGACCGACGTCGAGGTGAAGAACGTCACCGACTACATCCGCAATTCCTGGGGCAACAAGGCGCCGGTCGTGACCGGCGAGAAGGCCTCGGAGGCGCGCGCCGCCACCAAGACCATGCTGGCCGGCACGGCGCCCTGCGCGGAGATCGAGCAGGACAAGCTCAAGGCCGCCTTCGACAAGATCGGCCTGCAGGCGAGCCTGAAGGGCCTGAAGCAGCAGGACTTCGTCCCGACCCTCGCCCGGCTGGTGCAGCAGGTGAAGGCGGAGCCGACCGGGGTCACCGACGACGACATCGTCAACGGCCTGACCACGGCCTTCTGCAAGGTCGGCCGCGACGACCCGCAATACGGCAACCCGAGCTGGCCCGCGGTGATCGGCACCTTCGCGAACGTCGCCTACAGCCAGGTGAAGCACCCGGAGAAGCAGGCCGCCAACGTCCCCTCGGCCACCACGCCGCCGGCGAAGAACTGAGGCGCCGCCCCCGCGGCCCCGGCCTGCCGGGGTCTTCGGGGCCGGTTCGGGGTCAGATCGGGCGGAACGGATAAAACCGTGTTTCGTTGGAGCCGGGACGTGCCGACCTCACGCCCGGAGTCCCCGTGTCCAGCCTCGTCCGCATCCTGCTCGCGATCTTCTTCCCGCCGATCGCCGTGCTCGTCACCACGGGCTTCGGCCTTCAGTTCCTGCTGAACATCCTGCTGTGGATCCTGGGCTGGCTGCCCGGCACGGTCCACGCCCTGTGGCTGATGAACCGCGACCGGCCGCTGGTCTGAACCGTCAGGGCTTCCGGCCCTCGGGCTCGCCCTTCCGGAGGGCGGGCTTCTCCGCCTTCGCGTCGGCCTTCGACTCACCCTTGCCCTCGACCTTCGCGGTCTTCACCGCGTGGGCCCTGGCGGCCTTCGGCGCGACCGTCTCGGCGGCGTGGGCGACCTTCGCCGGCTCCGGCGCCGCCGCGGGCACGACCGCGGCGGCGACCGCCGGGGCCGCGGGCGCCGCCGGGGCCGGCTTGTCCTTGGCGAAGAGCTGGCCGAACAGCTTCTGGTAGCTGCTCGCATCGCCGTCCGCGTCCGCCACCGCGATGCGAGCGGGCTTGTCGGGCAGGGCCGCCGTGGTCTCGACCTGCGCGTCGGGATCGGCGCGGTTCGCCATGAGCGTCGTGGGCGTCGTGGGCGCCGCTGGCTCCCGCCCGTGCCCCTTGCCGCCGGCCTTCGCGGCGCGGGTCGCGGCCGCCGGCTCGGCGCCGGCCAGCATCGTGGGCTGGCCCTTCGGCGCGAGCTCGATCTCCTGCGGGCCGGCCGCCAGGGTCTCGGGTCGGCTCACGTCGCCGAGATTGTGCCGGCCGTACTCCTTGGCGTCGTAGGGCAGGACCGTCTCGGTGCCGCCGAGGCTCGCGAAGGCGCTGGCGTTCTGCGGGCGGAAGACCGGGTTCTGGCCGCCGTCCTGGTAGACGACCCGCACCGCCGGCGTGCCCTTGGCGACGAGGTCGGCGACCGCGTGCGTGTCGCGCGCGCTCTTCTCGGCCACCAGCGGGTCGACCCGCGGCTTGCACGAGCCGGCGGCCGCGTCGGCCCCGCCGAACACGTACTTGGTCCCGCACTGGCCGACCTTCGGCTCCTCGTGCAGGGCCTCGAAATAGTCGGAGCCCTCCTTGAGGTTCTGCCAGAAGGCGATGTTCGGATCGTTGCGGAACTTGGCCATGTTCTCGGCCGTCATCCGGAACGGGTAGGACTGGAACTGGAAGCTGCGCTGGCCGCCGATGAACGCGTCGCGGGCGACGGCGTAGATCTCCGCGATGGTGGCGTCGGTCATGGCGAAGCAGCCCGCCGACGAGCAGGTGCCGTGCACCATCAGGTACTTGCCGGTGCGGCCGTTGGCCCGGTCGACGGCGTTCGGGAAGCCCGTGTCGAACGAGAGATAGTACGACGAGTTCGGGTTCATCAGGCCCGGGGTGATCGTGTAGAAGCCCTCGGGCGCCTGCCGGTCGCCCTCGCGGGTCTTCGGCCCGAGCTGGCCGGACCAGCGGCAGATCGGGTAGGTCTTCAGGAGGGCGTAGCGGCCGTCGCTCCCCCGCTTCCAGATCTCCATCTCCGCCTCCTTCTTGAAGGTGCGGATCAGGATCGGGTCGGAGGGCTGCATCCCCTTGGACTGCATCAACGCGACGGTCTGGGGGGCGATCGGCGCGAGGCTGCGCGCGCTCGGGCCGTTGATCCCGGAACCGTCCTGGCAGGCGGCGAGCGACAGGGCCAGCAGGGACGCCGCCGCCAGCAGTCGCGCGGTCGCGAGACGCGCCGTCATGGGGAACCTCGATCGTCTTACGCGCGCCCGCGGGCCTTGCTGGCCGCGTCGGGTGCCACTCCCCAACCCAATAGGCTCGTTAAGCTTGCGCCTTCCTTACCGCAAGGACCCGGCTGCAACACTGGATTGTTCTCGGGTGTGGAGAGCCCGCGCATGCGCGCTATCCACAGCGCGCCGCGGCGGGGTCGCGGGACGGCGCCGTTCGAGCCGCAGGGCCGCGCGGCGATCCATGCTGTGCTCGTGCGCGGTCCCGCCCGCGGTCCGGCCTGCCGGCCCGGTGCGCGGACCGGTGGGCTCCCAGGCGGAGCGGACGCGTGCGACCGCGCCGGGCGCCCAACTTTGAGCTGCTTGCCTCGGCGGGATGAAGGCGCCACGTTCGCGGAGGCTGCCATCCGGATTCGGCCGATCGACCCGGACGGCTCGAACACGCGAACGTCGCCCATGACGGCCCTCTCGCTCGACACGCACGCCCTCGTCCGTCGCCTGCGGGCGACCGGCCTGTCAGAGGATCAGGCCGAGGCGATCACCGCGGCGATCCGCGAGAGTCGGGATTCCGATCTGACGAACCTCGTCACCAAGACCGATCTGGCCGAAGCGAAGTTCGACATCATGAAATGGGTGATCGGCTCGATCGGCTTCCAGACGATCGTCATCGTCGGCGCGATCGTTGCCCTGTCGCGCGCCGCGCATTGACGGCCGCCCCGGGAGCCGACCGTCCGCCGCCCCGCAACGTCGCCCCCGGGCGCCCGCTCAGGCGAACAGAGCCGGCCGCCGCGCCGCCTCGGCGCGGATGATCGCCACCAGCGCCGCGTCGTCGGCCGGGTCGGCGAGCCGCAGGCCGACCGGCTCCGAGGGCGTCTGCACGGTGAGCCAGCGCAGGGTGGGCCGGAGGTCGAGCGCCTCGACCACCGCCATGCGCGGGTGCCCGGTCTCGAGCTGCACGAAGGTCAGGTGGTTGCGGCTGGCGCGCTGCCCGAGCAGGTCGTCGATCGCCTCGACCACGTCGCGGGGCGTGTGCAGATGGGTCATCATCCAGAGGCGGTTGTCGGTGCCCGGCGTGTCGAGGGCCCGGCGCAGCCGGCGCACGCCCTCGGTGAGGAAGGCGTAGTCCGCCTCGCTCGTCGCCGGGTCGTGGTGGTTGAACACGCACTCGAGGCCGTGCCGCTCCCGGTAGAGGCGGTGGCGTCCCCGCCAGATGCCGGGGCCGCGCCGCTCGGCCTCCGGGATGCTCTCCAGCTGGCCCCGGTCGACGAGCGCCGCGAAGTCGTCGGCGAGGCAGTCCCGGGCCATGCCGGGCATGGAGAAGATCCAGTCGAGGGGCCCCGACCACTGGCGCAGGTCGAGCGTCTTGAGGACGTGCGCCATCTGGCAATTGCAGCCCAGGGAGGCGTGGTTGTGCCGGCCCGGCTCCCGCGCGTCGCGCCGGCCGAGCAGCCGGCCGAGCGCGCCGAACAGGCCCCCCGTCGCCCCGGGCTCGCTCACAGGGTCCGGCCGATCGCCAGGAACTTCTCGGCGCGCCGGTCGCGGACCTCGACGGGCGAGAGGCCGTCGAACTGCGCGAGGGCGTCGGCGATGGCGTCGCCCGCGGCCCGGATCGCCGCCTCGCGGTCGCGGTGCGCCCCGCCGGTGGCCTCCGGGATGATCGCGTCGATGACGCCGAGCCGCAGCAGGTCCTGGGCGGTGATCTTCATGGCGGTCGCGGCGTCCGACGCGCGGCCCTGGTCGCGCCACAGGATCGAGGCGGCGCCCTCCGGCGAGATCACCCCGTAGATCGCGTGCTCCAGCATCAGCACCCGGTTGGCGGTGGCGAGCGCGATCGCGCCGCCCGAGCCGCCCTCCCCGATCACCACGGCGACGTTGGGCACGCCGAGCGCGAGGCAGGCCTCGGTCGAGCGGGCGATGGCCTCGGCCTGGCCGCGCTCCTCCGCCTCGATGCCCGGATAGGCGCCGGCGGTGTCCACGAAGGCGAGGACCGGCAGACCGAACCGGTCGGCGGTCTCCATGAGGCGGACCGCCTTGCGGTAGCCCTCGGGCCGGGCCATCCCGAAATTGTGGCGCAGCCGCGCCTCGGTGGTGGCGCCCTTCTCCTGGCCGAGCACCAGGACCGGCCGGCCGCGGAACCGGCCGAACCCGCCCAGGATCGCCTCGTCCTCGCCGAAGCTGCGGTCGCCGGCCAGCGGGGTGAACTCGGTGATGAGCCCGTCGCGGTAGTCCACGAAGTGCGGCCGCTGCGGGTGGCGGGCCACCTGGGTCTTCTGCCAGGGGGTCAGATTCGCGTAGATCTCGGCGAGCGCCTGGCCGGCCTTGGCCTCGAGCCGGCCGACCTCCTCGGCGATGGAGACCGCGCCGTCGCGCGCGCTCACGGCGCGCAGCTCCTCGAGCTTCGCCTCCAGCTCGGCCACTGGCTTCTCGAAGTCGAGGTAGGTGCGCGTCACCGCCATCGTATCACAGGTCTTCCCGGGGTCCGCCGCGCGAGAGGCGGCGGGCGCGAGGTGTTGGCGATGGCGGGGATGGTGTCAACCGGCGTCGTGGCGGAAGCGCCCCGGGTCCGGGCCGGTCAGGGCCGCGTCAGGCCGCGTCCAGCGCCTCCCGGGCGATCCGGCGGCAATGCTCCAGGTAGCCGCGCTGGTGCGCGCCCATCAGGTCGGTGACCACCGACCAGAGCCAGCCGGGGGCGTCGGGGCCCGGGCCCGGCGCCCGCACGGCGTCGATCCAGGCCCGGCGGTCGGCCGCGCCCATCTGGCGGCCGTGGGCCCGGCCCAGGATGGCGGCGAGGTGCCGGGAGACGCGGACCGCCTCGCCGCGGGAGAACTGCTCGGCGTCGATCTTGAGATCCTGCGGCAGCAGCTCGCGGACCGTGACGGGCGTGCCGCCGATGTGGCCGGCGACCATCCGGTCGCCGAGGTTGGGCGACAGCGCCCGCGCCCCCGCGACGACCCGCGCGGCGTGGTCGGGCGGCACCGCGATCCCGGCGGCCGGCGCGAGGTGCGGCACCGCCTCCTTGACGTCGAGGAGGGCGAGCTGCGGGCGGTCGCCGCCCAGCACCTCCACCAGGGCGGCGTAGCGCAGGCGCCCGAGGGAGCTGCAGCCCTTGATCCAGTAGGCGGCGTCGAGCAGCCGGATCTCGGCGTCGTCGGCCGCGCTGCCGAGCGCCAGGACGAGGCGGCGGATCTCCGGGTCGCGGATCAGCGCCGTCAGCGAGTCCTGCTCGTCGGCGTCGAGGTCGAAGAACCGGCTGCCCCGCGGGAGCCGGGCGGCCTTGCCCTTCAGGCGCTCGCGCGAGAGGTGGCGCCAGCGCCGGCCGAGCGCCCGCCGCTTCGTCGTGACGACGATCTCGGACGGGTCCACGCCCCGCTCGGCCCCCTCGGGATCGGCGATCCCGTCGGCGTAGCCGTCCGCCATGGCGTCCATCATCCGGGCGGTGACGATGCCCGGCAGGGTCGCGTTGAGCGCCGCGGTGACCAGGGAGAGCGCGAGCCGGACGAGGTCGAAGGCCGGGTTCGCCACCACGGTCTGGTCGAGGTCGCGGATCTGGATGTCGATCCCGCCGTCCGGGCCGGCGAGCGCGCCGAGATTGCCGAGATGCGCGTCGCCGCAGATCCAGACGGGCGGCCCCTCGGGCAGGGTGCCGGCCGGCATCCCGGCGAGCAGCTCGTAGAACCGCGCCGTGCTGCCGCGGACGTAGGCGTGCGGCGAGGACGCGATCTTGCACAGGCGGCGGTGGTTCAGCACGCTCGCGTCGCGGCCGGATCGGGCCGGTACCTGCATGTCCATGGGTTCGGTCCCGCGCGCCGCTCCGCCGGCCTCGACGGGCCGGCCGAATCCGATAACACGGCGAGGCCGGCCTTTTCATCCGCGCGCGCGGGCGCGCGTATTGACGCGGGGACGCCTGTCAGGCCGCCGGTCAGGCCGCCTGCGACTCGACCCGGTTCCGGCCCGCCGCCTTGGCCCGGTAGAGGGCGAGGTCGGCCCGGCGGAGCATGTCGGCGGGGCCGAGATCCTCGCCGCGGCGCACGGCGACGCCGATCGAGACCGTCACCGACACGGTCCGGGTCGCCCCCTGCACGGTGAACGGCACCGCCTCGACGCGCTCGCGGATGCGCTCGGCGATGCCCTGCGCCTCGACGAGGCCCGCCTCCGGCAGGATCACCACCACCTCCTCGCCGCCGTAGCGCGCCACGATGTCGATCGGCCGCGTGTGCTGGCGGACCCGCTCGGCGAAGCCGCGCAGCACCTCGTCGCCGGCCTCGTGGCCGAAGCTGTCGTTGATCCCCTTGAAGTGGTCGATGTCGAGGATCAGCGCGGCGAGGCTCGCCCGGCGGGCGGCCTCGTCGCCGAACAGGGTGCCGAGGTGGCTGTCGAGGTAGCGCCGGTTGTGCAGGCCGGTGAGCGCGTCGGTCACGGCCATCTGCAGGGAGGCCTGCATCGCCCCCCGGAGCGCGTCGGTGAAGCGCTTGCGCTTCACCTGGGTGCGGACCCGGGCCATCAGCTCGTTGCGGTCGACCGGCCGCATCAGGAAGTCGTGCACGCCGAAATCGAGCCCGCGGACCACCCGGGCGCGGTCATACTCCTCGGCGAGCATGATCAGCGGCATCGCCCGGGTCCGGTCGAGGGACCGGAGCTGGCTGCACAGGCGCAGGCCGTCGAAGCCGGTGAGGTCGAGGCTCACGAGGGCGAGGTCGAAGGACTCCTCGGCGGCGAGGCGCAGGGCCTCCTGCGGGTCGGGCTCGACCGTGACCACGTGGTGCTGGCGCAGGGCCCCGGCGAGGCGCTCGGCCGAGCCGGGCCGGTCCTCGATCAGCAGGATCCGGGCGTCGAGGCCGGTCTCGGCGGTGGCGAGCGCCAGGGGATCGCCGATCCCGAACTCCCGGGAGGCGAGCGCGCGCTGGCGCAGCTCGTCCGTCACGGCCTTGAGCCGCACGAGGCTGCGCACCCGGGTGAACAGGGCGGTGTCGTCCACCGGCTTGGTCAGGAAGTCGTCGGCCCCGGCGTCGAGGCCGCGCAGGCGGTCCGCGGGCTGGTCGAGGGCCGTGACCATCACCACCGGGATGTGGGCCGTGAGCGGGTTGTTCTTGAGATGCCGGCAGACCTCGAACCCGTCCATGCCGGGCATCATCACGTCGAGCAGGACGAGGTCGCAGAGGCCCTTCTCGCAGATCGCGATCGCGTCCCGGCCGTTCATGGCCGCGAGCGTGTCGAAATATTCCAGGCCGAGCTTCGTCTCCAGAAGCCTGACGTTCGGGAACAGATCGTCGACGATCAGGACACGGGCCGACATGGTTCCTCGTGCGGGCGCGGGTGAGCGGCCCGGACCGGGCGCCGTGTGCCGTGGGGGCGCGCCGCCGGTCGGCCGCCGGGGCCGGGGCGGACACGACGGGACGGACGGTTGAACCGGTCACCCGGCCCGGCGCGGCCGGGGGTCCGGTTCAACGGCACGCCTCGCCGGCGTCAACGCGGTTCAAGATAGGCCCGAACCGTTGCCAAAAACTTCGCGACCGAGATCGGCTTCGACAGGTAGGCCTCGCAGCCGCCCTCGCGGATCCGCTCCTCGTCGCCCTTCATGGCGAAAGCCGTGATGGCGATCACCGGGATGCTCTTGAGGTCGTCGTCCTCCTTGAGCCACTTCGTCACCTCGAGGCCGGAGACCTCGGGGAGCTGGATGTCCATGAGGATCAGGTCGGGGTGATGGGCGCGCGCCAGCTCGATCGCCTCGATGCCGTGGGCGGTCTTGAGCGTCGCGTAGCCGTTCGCCTCCAGGAGATCGTTGAACAGCTTCATGTTCAACTCGTTGTCCTCGACGATCAGCACCGTCTTCTTCATGATCCGTTGTCCCGGTGCGCGCCGATCATGATTAGCGGGCCGTGAAGCCCCTCCGTCACCTTTGTAGCGTTCACATGTTGATGAATGGCAAACCTCTTCAAGGGCATGAGTCGGCCGAACGGCTCGCCCTGGACGTTCTGTTGTGGATCGCTGGGGACGACGACCGTCTCCTGCCCTTCCTGGCGGCGAGCGGCCTGAGCCCCGACACGCTCCGCGCGAGCGCCCGGGAGCCGGCCTTCTTGGTCGGCGTCCTCGACCACGTGATGGGCGACGAGAACGTGCTGGTCGCCTGCGCGAACGGCCTCGGGATCAAGCCGGAGCGGATCGCCGCGGCCTGGCAGGCGCTCTCGCCGCGGCCGGACGACGCATGGGCGTGAGGCGGGGCCTCAGGGCGTGCAGCCCTTGCCCGCCTCCCTGTCGGCCCGCCCCGCCTTGGCGTCGATGTCGAGGGCGGTCATGTCGCCCAGGATGGCGAAGTCGCCGTAATCGAGCTTGAGCGCGCCGCTGACGCCGTTCTCGTAGAGGTCGAAGCCGAGGGTGTAGATCGGCGTCCGCTCCCCGGCGCCCTCGGTGTAGTAGCTGAGGCGGACCGGCCAGCGCGGCATGGTGGCCAGCGACCCGTCGCGCAGGGGCTTGTCGCGGGTCGAGCCGGAGGCCGGGGCCGGGCCGGTCGCGGCGTGGCCGATCACCGCGAAGGTGTCGTAGACCTTCCGGCCGTCGTCCGAGCCGTCGAAGACCTTGACCGCGAGGGTCGACTGGCCGGCCCGCGCTGCCTCGATCAGACGGCGCATGTGCTCGCTCGGGAACAGGACCGGCCCCTCCACGGTGAACGGCTTGGGGCCGCCCTTCAGCTTCACCGTCAGGGCGTCGCCCTGCTCGGAGGCGGTCCCGTCCACGGGGGCGGCGGGCTTGTTGTTGGTGAGCGTCGTCGTCTTGAACCGGAACTCGCGCCCCTGCCCGCCCTCGAAGGTGGTGCTGCGCATGTCGGACAGGCGCGCGCCGGTCTCGCCGGAGGACAGCTCCGTCACTTGCCGGGTCTGCATCGTGTAGCCGCGGCAGGCGTCGCCCCGGAAGTCGATGACGATGCGCCCGCGGGCGCTCTCCACCGAGCGGGTGCCGCCGCCCTCGGCCAGCGACAGGTCGTAGACCGCGCGGTGGTTGGCGAGCACGATCTCGGGCGCCGGCGGCTTGGCCTCCGGTTCGGGCCCGGCGGGCGGGGCCGCGCGGGCGGGCCCGGCGCAGACGAGAAGGCCGGCCGTCAGCAGTGGGAAGAGGCGCAGGCGCATGGACAACCCCGGTTCGGTCCGCCGCAGATAGCAGGCTCAGGGAATCGGGCAATGCTTGGGCCGCCCCGGCGACGCGCCGGCCGGCCTACCGGTAGCCCTCGGCCTGGAGGGCGAACAGCTCGGCGTAGCGGCCGCCCCGCGCCATGAGGGCGGCGTGGCTGCCCTCCTCCAGGACCCGGCCGCCCTCCAGGACGAGGATGCGGTCGGCCATGCGCACGGTGGAGAAGCGGTGCGAGATCAGCACCGTCGTCCGCCCGGCCGACAATTCCCGGAACCGGGCGAAGACGTCGTGCTCGGCCCGGGCGTCGAGGGCGGCGGTCGGCTCGTCCAGGATCAGGATCTCGGCCTCGCGCATGTAGGCCCGGGACAGCGCGACCTTCTGCCACTCGCCCCCGGAGAGGTCGAGGCCGCCGGCGAAGCGCTTGCCCAGCGGCTGGGCGTAGCCCCCGGGCAGGCGCTCGATCACCGGGGCCGCGAGCCCGCGGGCCGCCGCGGCCGCGATGCGGTCCGCGTCGTCGGCGGCCGCGATCCGGCCGACCGCGACGTTCTCCCCGGCGGTGAGGTCGAAGCGGACGAAGTCCTGGAAGATCGCCCCGATCCGCGCCCGCAGGTCGTCGAGGTCGTAGGCGGCCAGCGGCACGCCGTCGAGGAGCACGCGGCCCTCGTGCGGGTCGTACAGCCGGGTCATCAGCTTGACGATCGTGGTCTTGCCGGCGCCGTTGCCGCCGACCAGCGCCACCGTCTCCCCGGCCCGGACGGCGAAGGAGAGGTCGCGCAGCGCCCAGACCTGCGTGCCCGGGTAGCGGTAGCCGACCCCCTCGAAGACCAGCCCCGCGCGGATCGGGCTCGGCACCGGCGCGGGCCGCGCGGGCGAGCGGATCTGCGGCCGGATCGCGAAGAAGGCGTAGAAGTCCTCGAGGTACTGCGCCTGGCCGGTGATCTGGGTCAGCCCGAGGAGCAGCCCCTCCAGGCCGCCACGCAGCCGCTGGAACGCGCCGGCCAGGAAGGCGAGGTCGCCCACCGAGAAGGCGCCCGCCACCGTCCGCCAGACGATCACCGCGTAGGCGGCGTAGTAGGCGAGCGTCCCGAGGCTCGCGAAGGCGAAGCCCCAGCCGGCCCGGGCGACCGCGAGGCCGCGGTTCTCGGCGAGCAGCCGCCCCGCCACCGCGGCGTAGAGCCCGGTGAGGTAGCCCGCGAGGCCGAAGAGCTTGATCTCCTTGGCGGTCTCGACGCTGGCGCCGAGGTAGCGCAGGTAGTCGATCCGCCGCCGCTCGGGGCTGCGGATCCAGGCGAGGCGGTAGCCGGCCTTGGTGAAGTGCCACTCGTTGAGCACCGCCGGGACCAGGGCGGCGGCGATCAGCACGACGAGCCAGGGCGTGAAGGCCGCGACCCCGACCGCCAGGGTCGCGAGGGTGAGCAGGCCCTGCAGCTGGCCGAACACCGTGCCGATGAGGCCGGTGCGGCCGCTGACCTGCCGGCGGGCCCGCTCCAGCCGGTCCTGCTGGGCGCTGTCCTCGAACTGGGCGAGGTCGAGCTCGGCGGCGTGCGCCATCAGCCGCAGGGAGGCCGCGTTGGCGTAGAGGTCGCCGATCAGGGTCTCGACGAGGCTCGAGAGCCGGCCGGTCAGGTCCGAGAGCAGGGCGAGGCCGAACTCGGCGGCGACGAGGCCGGCGAGCCGCGCCCGGCCGGGATCGGCGAGCCACGAAGCGAGCCCCGCCTCCGGCGCCGGCCGGGCGTGCTCGGCCACGATCCCGTCGAGGATCAGCTTGGCGAGGTAGAGGGTCAGGACCGGCAGGCAGGCCGCCACGAGGCGCAGCGACAGGCTCGCCGCCAGCAGGCGCGGGCTCGCGGCGGCGATCTCCCGGAACAGGGTCGGCAGGTAGCGCAGGGCGCCGACGCGCGCGCCCAGGCGCTTGCCGAGTCGCTCACCCAGCCGCCGACGCAGTCCCGCCCCCGGCCGCGGTACGGGCCCGCTCATACCCTGGGGATGACCCGCCGGGTTTGGAGCGTGGATTGGA
The DNA here is from genome assembly GCF_021398735.1 of Methylobacterium oryzae. NCBI lineage: Bacteria > Pseudomonadati > Pseudomonadota > Alphaproteobacteria > Hyphomicrobiales > Methylobacteriaceae > Methylobacterium > Methylobacterium oryzae. The sequence goes on along the minus strand of NZ_CP090349.1, from coordinate 2,926,779 downwards.
CGACGCGCAAGGACAGCATTAACTGTAGATGCATATAGTTTTAATCCTCGTCGAGTGGTGCGTGCTCAGCGGTCCTGCAATTCTCAGAGTTTCGGTTCTCCTCATCATTGCCGGCATCCTCGCGGCGGTGGTGCAGGCCCTGCTGCCGAGCCCCGCGCCCGGACCGGCGACTCCGCCCGCGTCCGCTCCGGAAACACCGGCGGCCCCCCAGCCCTCGGCCACGGTCCGGCGCGTCGAGCCGCCTCCTGCGGCTACTGCGGCGCCGCCCGCCCCGGCCGCTCCGTCCGCCCCGCCCGCGGCGGCGGTCGAGCCGGCCCCCGCCCCGTCCGGCGGCGCTCCGGCGCCGACGCAGATGCCCTCCGACGCGACGGCCTTCCCCGCCGAGCCGCCCCCGCGGGAGGCGCAGCCCGATCCGTCGGCGCAGGAGGCGGCCGGTCAGGCCGAGGTCGACCGGGCGGAGGACAGCGCCGGTCCCCGGGCCCTGGCCATCCTCGATCTCAACACCGCCTCGGTGGCGGATCTCAATCACCTGCGCGGCGGCGGCGCCATCGGCCGGGCGATCGTCGCCAAGCGGCCCTACACGTCGGTGGAGCAGCTGCTGTCGAAGCGCGTGCTCAGCCGGTCGGTCTACGAGAAGATCAAGGATCAGGTGACTGTGCGGTGACCGTGCGGTGACCGTGCGGTGAGCGGCCGCGGCCCGGCGACCCGCTCCGGCCCGCTCCGCCTTGCGGCGTCCGAGGATATAAATTAGCGCTGTGCGGGATATCCCAGGGGTCCGCGCATGCCGCTCTACGTCAAGGATCCGCAGGTCGACGCCCTCGCGGCCCAGCTCATGGCGTTGCTGGGCACGAGCAAGACCGACGCGGTGCGCCGCGCGCTTCAGAACGAGATCGCCCGCCAGACGAACCGGCCCGATCTCGTCGAGCGGACGGCCGACTTCGTCCGTGCCCTGCACGAGCGTGCCGGTCCGGACCGGAAGCCCGCCGACGCGGCGTTCATCGACGGTCTGTACGAGCGCACCTGAGGCGGGACCCGATGTTCGTGGATGCGTCGGCCCTCACGGCGATCCTCACCGACGAGACGGATGCGGCCGCCCTGGCGGCCCGGCTTCAGCGGGCGCTGCGCCGCGTGACGTCGCCCCTGGCGGTCTGGGAAACCGGCGTGGCCTTGGCGCGCCACCTCGATCTCCCGGTCCCGGCCGCCCGCGAGGCGGTGCACGCCTATCTCGACCTCGCCGGCATCGAGATCGTGGCCGTCCCGCCGGAGGCCGAAGCGGGCGCGCTGGACGCCTACGACCGCTTCGGCAAGGGCCGGCACCCGGCCGGCCTGAACTTCGGCGACTGCTTCGCCTACGCCTGTGCCCGCGCCCACGGCATCCCGCTGCTCCACAAGGGCAACGACTTCCCGCTCACGGACATCGAGACCGCCTGAGGCCGACGGTCCGCGCGCGGGACAGGCGGGGCGCGGCGGGCGGAGGACTGCCGCCGCGCGCCCTCAGATCTTCGTGCCGAAGATCTCGGCCACCTGCGGGATGTCCTTGTCGCCGCGGCCCGACATGTTGAGCACCATGAGGTGCTCGGCCGGGCGCTGCGGCGCGAGCTCCAGGATCTTGGACAGGGCGTGGGCCGGCTCCAGGGCCGGGATGATCCCCTCCAGCATCGAGCAGAGCTTGAACGCCTCCAGCGTCTCGGAATCGGTCGCCGACAGGTACGTGACCCGGCCCATCTCGTGCAGCCACGCGTGCTCGGGGCCGATGCCCGGATAGTCGAGGCCCGCCGAGATCGAGTGCGCGTCGGCGATCTGGCCGTCCCCGTCCATCAGCAGGTAGGTGCGGTTGCCGTGCAGCACGCCCGGCTTGCCGCCGGTGAGCGAGGCCGCGTGCAGGCCCGACTGGACGCCGTGGCCCGCGGCCTCGACGCCGAAGATCTCGACCTCGCGGTCGTCCAGGAACGGGTGGAACAGCCCCATGGCGTTCGAGCCGCCGCCGATGCAGGCGACGAGGGAATCCGGGATCCGGCCCTCCTGGGCGATCATCTGCTCGCGGGTCTCGCGGCCGATCACCGACTGGAAGTCGCGGACCATGGCCGGGTACGGGTGCGGGCCCGCCACCGTGCCGATGCAGTAGAACGTGTCGGCGACGTTGGTGACCCAGTCGCGCAGCGCCTCGTTCATGGCGTCCTTGAGGGTCTTGGTGCCGGATTCCACCGGGATCACCTCGGCGCCGAGCATCTTCATGCGGAAGACGTTGGGCGCCTGCCGGGCGACGTCGACCGCGCCCATGTAGACGACGCACTTGAGGCCGAAGCGCGCGCAGAGCGTGGCGGTGGCGACGCCGTGCTGGCCGGCGCCGGTCTCGGCGATGATCCGCGGCTTGCCCATGCGGCGGGCCAGCAGGATCTGGCCCAGCACGTTGTTCACCTTGTGGGAGCCGGTATGGTTCAGCTCCTCGCGCTTGAAATAGACCTTGGCGCCCTGCCCCGCCGGCGCCTTGGCGCGCAGGTGCTCGGTGAGGCGCTCGGCGTAGTAGAGCGGGCTCGGCCGGCCGATATAGTGGGTGCCGTAGCTCTCCATCTCGGCCTGGAAGGTCGGGTCCTGCTTGGCCGCGTCGTAGGCCGCCTCCAGCTCGAGGATCAGCGGCATCAGCGTCTCGGCGACGAAGCGGCCGCCGAAGATGCCGAAGCGGCCGCGCTCGTCGGGGCCGGTGCGGAAGGAGTTGGGCTCGGGGGCGATGGTCACGGGACGGATCCTGCGCGCGCGTGTCGATCTGTTGCCGGGTGCCTAGACCCATGTCGCCGTCACCGCAATGCGGCCAGCCGCGCGCGTAACCGGATCGGGCGCCGGCGCGAACGGGCTGTCAGCATCCGGCAGGAGGTTGACCATGGCCCTTCGCGACACGTTCCGCACCCTCTCCCGCCCGGTCCTCGGGGCGGGGCTCGGGCTCGGGCTCGCGGGCGCCGTCCTGCTCCCCCGGCTCCCGGCCTTCGCCGAGGAGGCGCCCCGGCGCCTGCCGGAGGCCGTGACCCGCTCCGCCGAGCCGCCGGGGCCGCGCGTGGCCGTCTTCGCCGGCGGCTGCTTCTGGGGCGTGCAGGGGGTGTTCCAGCACGTGCGCGGGGTGAGCGGCGCGGTGTCGGGCTACGCCGGCGGCACCCGCGCGGAGGCCGATTACCGCACCGTGAGCGGCGGCGGGACCGGCCACGCCGAGGCCGTGTCGGTCACCTACGACCCGTCGGTCATCCGCTACGACGAGCTGCTGCGGATCTTCTTCTCGGTGGCCCTCGACCCGACCCAGGTGGATCGCCAGGGACCCGATGCCGGGCGCCAGTACCGCTCGGCCCTGTTCCCGCAGGACGCCGACCAGGCGCGGGTGGCCGGGGCCTACATCGCCCAGCTCGACGCGGCCCAGGCCTACGCGCGGCCGGTCGCCACCCGGATCGAGCCGGGCGCCGCGTTCTACCCGGCGGAAGGCTACCACCAGGACTTCATGGCCCTGCACCCCGGCCACCCGTACATCGCCGCCAACGACGCGCCGAAGCTCGAGGCCCTGAAGCAGCTGTTCCCGGAGCGGACGGCCGCGCAGCCGGTGCTGGTCAACCGCCCGCCGGCTTGAGCGCTCCCCGTCATCGCGAGCGCAGCGAAGCGACCCAGGGCAGCGCGACATCCCCCACAGCGTAGAGCCACCCTGGATTGCTTCGCTGCGCTCGCAAAGACGGCGCTGAGGGACCCAGTCCGTGTGAGGGTCGGTCCGCTGCCTTCCCTATTCCTCCGGCGGACGCGGCCGGCCGAAATCCGGGGCCGCGGTCTCCTGGCCCTGCGCCACGATGCTGCGCCGGATCGCCCGGGTGCGGGTGAACATCGCGTGGAGCGCGTCGCCGTCGCCCCAGCGCACCGCCTTGGCGAGCGCCGACAGGTCCTCGTTGAACCGGCCGAGCATCTCCAGCACCGCCTCGCGGTTGTTGAGGAAGATGTCCCGCCACATGGTCGGGTCCGACGCCGCGATGCGGGTGAAGTCGCGGAACCCGCTCGCCGAGAACTTGATCACCTCGGACTGCGTCGCCGCCTCGAGGTCGGCCGCGGTGCCGACGATGTTGTAGGCGATCAGGTGCGGCAGGTGGCTGGTGATGGCGAGCACGTGGTCGTGGTGCTCGGCGCTCATCGTCTCGACGTCGGCGCCCATCCCCGCCCACAGGGCGCGGACGGTCTCGATCGCCGCCGGATCGGTGCCCTCGGGCGGGGTCAGGATGCACCAGCGGCCCTGGAACAGGGTCGCGAAGCCCGCGTCCGGCCCCGAGAACTCGGTCCCGGCGATCGGGTGCCCGGGGACCAGCGCGACGCCCTCGGGCAGGTGCGGCCGGACCGCCGCCACCACGGCGCCCTTCACCGAGCCGACATCCGACACGATCGCGCCGGGCTTGAGATGCGGCGCCATCTCGGCCGCCGCCGCCCCGATCGCGCCCACCGGCACGCACAGGATGACGAGGTCGGTGCCGGCGGCGCCCTCCGCCGGGTCGCCCGTGACGACGTCGGCGATGCCGAGCTCGCGCACCCGGGCGCGCACGGCCGCGTCGCGGTCCACCGCCACGATGGTCCGGGCGAGGCCGTAGCGGCGCGCCGCCCGGGCGATCGAGGAGCCGATCAGCCCGAGGCCGACGATGGCGAGGCGGCCGATAGCGGGCGCCTCGGTCCCGGGCGCCCCGGCCACGGACGTCTCAGCCATGCCGGCCCCGCACGAAGTCGCCGAGCGCGGCCAGGAAGGCTTTGTTCGCCTCGGCCCCGGCGACCGTCACCCGCAGGGCGTTGGGCAGGCCGTAGGCGGTGACCCGCCGGGTGATGAGGCCGCGCTCGGTCAGGAACGCGTCCGCGTCCTCCGCCGAGCGGCCCGGCGCGTCGGGGAAGTGGATCAGCAGGAAGTTCGCGACGCTCAGCGTGACCTCCAGGCCGAGCGCGCGGGCGCCCTCGGTGAGCTTCGGCAGCCACTCGGCATTGTGGGCGGCGGCGGCAGCCATGTGCGCCTCGTCGGCGATGGCGGCCGAGCCCGCGGCGATCGCCGGGCCCGAGACGTTGAACGGGCCCCGGATCCGGTTGACCGCGTCCGCCACGTGCGCCGGCGCGACCATCCAGCCGATCCGCACGGAGGCGAGGCCGTGGATCTTCGAGAAGGTGCGGGTCATCACGACGTTCTCGGCCTCGAGGGCCAGCTCGAGCCCGGCCGAGTAGTCGTTCGCGCGGACGTACTCGGCGTAGGCGCCGTCGATCACCAGCAGCACGTGCGGCGGCAGGCCGGCGTGGAGGCGGCGGATCTCGTCGAAGGGCAGGTAGGTGCCGGTCGGGTTGTTGGGGTTCGTGACGTAGACGATCCGGGTCCGGTCGGTGACCCGGGCCAGGATCGCGTCGACGTCGACGGTGAGGTCGCGCTCGGGCGCGACCACGGGCTCGCCGCCCGAGGCCAGGATGGCGATCCGGTAGACGAGGAATCCGTGCTCCGAGTAGATCCCCTCGGTGCCCGGCCCGCCATACGCGTAGGCCAGCAGCGACAGGAGCTCGTCCGAGCCCGCGCCGCAGACGATCCGCTCGGGGTCGAGCCCGTAGCGCCGGGCGATGGCGGTGCGCAGCACCGTGGCGCGCCCGTCCGGGTAGGTCTCGAGCTTGGAAGTCGCCGCGTGGAGGGCGGCCAGCGCCGCCGGGCTCGGGCCGAGGGGCGTCTCGTTGGAGGACAGCTTGTAGACCTTGCCGCCCCCGGGCCGCCCGCTCTTGCCGGGCACGTAGGTGTCGATCGCCAGGACGCCGGGACGCGGTTCCGGACGGGCGGGTCGGGGGGCGGACATTGCGGTGCGACTCGGGATGCGCGGGGTTCGGTCGGTTCCGCGCCCGTCTACAGCATTTCCTCGGCCGGTGAACCCGGGGCCGACTCCGGAGGTGGCGGCCCGACCCTGCCGGGGCGACTTGTCCGGCCCCACGGAGTCGTGCCTGTATGCCGGCGCTCCGCCGAAAGGCGCCCAACACGAAGGATCCCCGCATGCCCCTCGAACGCTACCTGGACGGCGGCGCCCACATCCTCCCCGCCGACGACTCGCTGATCCGCTTCGCCATGACGAACGGCCAGCGGGTGATCGCGGTCGAGGTCCCGGTTCCCGTGCTGCGCCAGCAGTTCGGCGGCGCCGACCTCGCCCCCCTGGAGCTGTTCGCCCGCAATCAGCCGGTGATCGAGGCCGCGGCGAGCCAGGCCTACGACCGCACCGAGACCCCCAACGACCTCCTCGATCTGGGCCCGGAGGATTTCGACACCCGGCCGGCCTCGGCCAGGACCTGATCGGCGGGACTTCATCGGCGGGACTTCAACCAGCGCGATCCATCCGGGGCGCCGCGGCAAATCGGCGACGCGCAAATGCCGCGGGGCACTCGCCACGTTTCGGCCTGTTGAACCGGGAGAACAGGGGCGCGTCGGGCGTGCCCCGACCCGCAACCCCTGGATGGATCGACGATGCCCGGTGACCTGATCCCCTGCAGCCTCTTCCTGATCGGGATCCTCGTTTCGGTCGCCGCGGATTGCCGCCTGCGGCGCGCCGAGGCGGCGCCCTGGGCCAACGGCTGCATCACGGCCGCCGGCGCCGCCCTGGTCTTCGCGGCCTGCGCGGCCGCCATGCGCTGAGGCGCCGGCTGAGGCGTCGGCGAGGAACCGTCAGACACCGGACGGACTTTCCCAGCGGCAACCGGGGGCGCGCCGAGACGCGCGGCGCCCCCGGTCGCGCGGCTGTCCGGGCGAGGTTCCCATGGTTTCGATGCAGGCCCTGATCGGCTGCGGTCTCGTGCTCGCCGGCATGCTGATCGAGAGCGCGGCGAGCCGGCACTGGCGGGCGGGCGTCCGCGCGGACCGTCTGGATGCCCGGGCCGCCCTCGCGCTCGGCCTGCCCGCCCTGGGGCTCGCCGTGATGGCCGCCCCGATCGCGTGAGCGACCCGACCGGGCCTGACCGTCCGGCCCGCCCGCGTTGACGCTCGGCCCCCCGCGCATTACCTCGGCGGGGCTGGCCGCGTCGGGCGAGTGCGGCGCGTCAGGCGATCCCGTGCTCTCCCGGTTCGGATCCGAACCGATACACGGTCGTCAAGACCCGCCATGGACACCCAAACGGACACGGCCCTGAGGCCGGACCCGATCGACGAGCCGGCGCGGCGCGCGTCCGAGCGCTCGCAGGCGCTCGACCCGAGGAGCCCGGTGGCGCGCTTCGCCGCCGACACGCCCCTGCTCACCGACGCGGGCGTCGAGCTCGCGCCCTTCCAGATCGCCTACCAGACCGCCGGCACGCTCAACGCCGCGCGCTCGAACGCGGTCCTGATCTGCCACGCGCTGACCGGCGACCAGTACTTCGCCCACACCCACCCGGTGACCGGCAAGCCCGGCTGGTGGGAGACGCTGGTCGGCCCCGGCAAGCCGATCGACACGGACCGCTACTTCGTCGTCTGCTCGAACGTCATCGGCTCGTGCATGGGCTCCACCGGCCCGGCCTCGATCGACCCGGCGACGGGGCGGCCCTACGGGCTGAACTTCCCGCTGGTGACGATCCGCGACATGGTCCGGGCCCAGGCAATGCTGCTGGAGCATCTCGGCATCCGGGACCTGTTCCTGTGCATCGGCGGCTCGATGGGCGGGATGCAGGTGCTGCAATGGGCGGCGCTCTATCCCGAGCGCGTCTTCGCCGCGATGCCGATCGCCACCGGCGCCCGCCACTCGGCGCAGAACATCGCCTTCCACGAGGTCGGCCGGCAGGCGATCATGGCCGACCCCGCCTGGGCGGACGGGCGCTACCTCGAGGCGGGCACCCGGCCCGCCAAGGGGCTCGGCGTCGCCCGGATGGGCGCGCACATCACCTACCTGTCCGAGCCGGCGCTGCACCGGAAGTTCGGCCGGCGCTTCCAGGGCGGCACGGCGCCGACCTTCTCGTTCAACGCCGATTTCCAGATCGAGAGCTACCTGCGCCACCAGGGCCTGAGCTTCGTCGAGCGGTTCGACGCCAACGCTTACCTCTACCTGACCCGGGCGATGGACTATTTCGACCTCGCCGAGGACCACGGCGGCGTGCTCGCCAACGCCTTCCGGGGCACCAAGACCCGCTTCTGCGTGATCTCGTTCACCTCGGACTGGCTGTTCCCGACCCGCGACTCCCGGGCGATCGTCCACGCGCTCAACGCCGCTGCGGCGCCGGTGGCCTTCGTGGAGGTCGAGAGCGACAAGGGCCACGACGCCTTCCTGCTCGACGAGCCGGCGATGTTCTCCGCGGCCCGCGGCTTCATCGACGCCGCCGCCCGGGCGCGCGGGCTGTGACGCGGATGGCGAGCGGCGGGCCCGGCAAGATGACCTTCGGCAAGCTGCCCCTGGGCAAGATCTCCTTGGGCAAGGTCCGCCACGGCGCCCCCTGGGAGGGCGCGGACGCCCTGCCCCACGCGGCCGAGGGCGGCGGCGCCCGCGTCGACCACCTCGTCGTGCTCGGCCTCGTCCCGGCCGGCGCCCGGGTGCTCGACATCGGCTGCGGCGACGGCTCGCTGCTGGCGCTGCTGCGCGACCGCCGCGCCATCGACGGGCGCGGGATCGAGCTGTCCCGCGAGGGCGTGAACGCCTGCCTCGCCCGGGGCCTGTCGGTGATCCAGGGCGACGCCGACACCGACCTCGCCAACTACCCGGACGGGGCCTTCGACGTCGTGGTCCTGTCCCAGACCATCCAGGCGACCCGCAATCCCCGGGTGGTGCTGGAGCACCTGCTGCGCATCGGCCGGCAGGTGATCATCTCGTTCCCGAATTTCGGGCACTGGCGGGTGCGCTCCGAGCTGGCCTTCCGCGGGCGGATGCCGGTCACCGAGATCATGCCGGACGCGTGGTGGGAGACGCCCAACATCCACCACTGCACGATCCGCGACTTCGTCGGCCTGTGCCGCCTGATCGGCGCGCGGATCGAGCACGCCACGGCGCTGGACGCCCGCGGCCGGCCGATGCGGTTCTCCATGCCCTGGTGGGTCTGGAACCTGTTCGGCGCGCAGGGCGTGTTCCTGCTCCGGCGCGAGGATGCCGGGCCCTAGAACCGCTCCCGAGCAAGGCGAGGCGGTGGCGCGTCGAGCCCGTGCCGGACGAGGCGCGGGTCCCCTCTCCCGTGCGGGAGAGGGGGCGTGGCGCGGATGTCTCGACCGGGGTCGTCGTCCTTCCCAACCGTTGCAACACGATCGGAAGCGGCCCCAGCATCGCGCCGCTGTTGTCCGGCGCTCGAGGGTCGCCGCGCGGCGCTGTCTCTCCCGGGCGCACCCGCGGCGCCCCGGCCCGGCGATTCCGCAATCCGTCTGAAATAGAGCAGAAACGGAGCTTGGCTATTTCTGGTCGCGTTCCCGTGATCGGACCGTGATTACGGATTCGTCCGGCGTTCATCCCGAGACGTGCGCGTCCACGAGGGGTCGTGGACTGTGCCCGGCTGCGCGGAAGACTTGCCGCAACCGCGAATTCCAGCAGGGTCGACAGGACACGTGCGCCGCGCGATCGTTCACATCGGGATGCCCCGAACCGGCTCCACCGCGTTCCAGGAGGTGCTGGCCCGCCTGCGCCCCCGCCTCGCCGCGGCCGGGATCTGCTACCCGAACCTCGCCCCGCCGGGCGCCCCCGGCAGCGACGACGTCAACCACTACCGGCTCGGCCAGGCGCTGGACCGGCGCCGCGGCGCCGCGGAGCGCCGCGAGGCCCTCGCGCGGCTCGACGCGATCCTGGCCGCCACGCCGGCCGACACGGTCCTGCTCTCCTACGAGGACTTCTCCGTCCAGCGCCCGTTCTGGCGCGTTCCCGAGATCCTGTCCGACCTGTTCGCGCGCCGCGGCTTCGCCCTGGAGGCGGCGCTCGTGGTCAAGCCGCAGGCCGAGCAGCTGGCCTCGGCCTACGCCCTGCGGGCGCAGGTCGTCGCCGAGGGCCGCACGTTCCGCGGCTTCCTGCGTTCCGAGGGCGGGTCCCGGCGCTACGACTACGCGGACCGGCTCGAGCCCTGGCGCCGCGCCGCCGCGGGGCGCGTCACCGCCCTGCCGTACCGCGACCGGCGGTCCGACGCGCCGCTGCTGGCGCGGCTGGTCGACGGGCTCGGGCTGGGCGAGCGCCTCGCGCCGCTCCTCGGCCCGGCCGACCTCGCCTACCGTACCAACCGGAGTTCCGGGCCGGTCGCGGTCGAGGCGTCGCGCCGCCTGTACCGGCTCGGCGTGCACCGTCAGGTGACCGGGCATCGCCGGCTGCTCGGCCACGTCCTCGACGACTGGGCCTGGGCGCGGGGGCTCGACGCGGAGCGGTTCCGCGGCGCCGCCCCGGAGGGGCTGGCCCGCGTCGCGGCGCGCTACGCGGCCGGGAACGCGCGCTTCGCCGCCGCCTGCTGGGGGCAGAGCTGGGACGCGGTGATCGCGGCCGCGCCCGCCGCCCCGCCGAACGAGCTCGCCGCCGGGCCGGTCGCGCCCGAGACGGAGGCCGCGGTCGAGGCGCTGGTGCGGGCGGCGGCGGCGCGGGCCGCCTTCCGGTCCCCGCCCGCGTGGCGGCGGCGGACGGCCCACATCCTGGAGGAGTGCCGGGAGCGCCTCGGCGAGGCCGTCGGCTACCCGGTCTGGCGCGTGCCGTAGGGGCCCGCGCGTGTCGATGTCCGAGAACCGGCGGCCGCCCGCGCGGACGCCGCCCCAGGCGTGTGACCAGGCGGTGGATATGTGCGTCGTGCAGAAGATCCCGCAGACGGTTCCGGCCGGCCTCCCTCCGGGCCCCGTGACCTGGCACCCCCTCCAGGCGCGGGAGGCGCGCTGGGCGCGCCTCGGCCAGGTGCCGGTGATCGCGTGGCTGACCGGCCTGTCGGGGGCCGGGAAGTCGACGCTGGCGGCGGAGGCCGACCGGACCCTGGTGGCGGGCGGCCGGCACAGCGCCGTCCTCGACGGCGACAACCTGCGCCACGGGCTCAACGCCGACCTCGCCTTCTCGCCGGAGGACCGCGCCGAGAACGTCCGGCGCACCGCCGAGGTGGCGCGGCTGATGGCCGAGGCGGGGACGGTGGTGATCGTCTCGCTGATCTCGCCCTACCGGGCCGACCGGGCGCTGGCGCGCCGGATCGCCGGCGACATCCCGTTCCTGGAGGTGTTCGTCGACACGCCGCTGGGCCTGTGCGAGGCCCGGGACCCGAAGGGCCTCTACCGGCTGGCCCGCGCCGGCCGCATCCCGGGCTTCACCGGCATCTCGGCGCCCTACGAGGCGCCGGAGCGGCCGGACCTGACGATCGCCACCGAGGGCCGCGGCACCGCGGCCTGCGCCCGCGCCCTGAGCGCGCGGCTGATGCGGCTGAGCCGGGCGGGCGCGGGTGCGGAGCGGGGGCGGTGAGCGTGTGGTTCCCGACGCGCACACCGGGTCCTCCCAGCCATCCCCTCATCCTGAGGTGACCGCGAAGCGGGGCTCGAAGGAGGGGTCCAGCCGGCCGCGCGATCCCTGGAGCCCGCCTTCGAGGCCTGCGCTTCGCTCCAGCATCTCAGGATGAGGGCGCGAATTGGGAGGCGCCTGGCTCGCCCTACCCGCCCGGCCAGCGCAGCTCCGCTCGCAGGCCGCCCAGCGCCGAGCGGCCGAAATCGAGCCGGGCGCCGGCGGCCTCGGCGACGTCGCGGGCGATGGCGATGCCGAACCCGGTGCCCGGCCGGCTCTCGTCCCAGCGCTGGCCGCGCCCGATCCCCGCGATGGCCGCGGCGCTCATGCCGGGGCCGTCATCCTCGACGGCGAGGCCCGGCTGGCCGGCGTCCGTCCCGGCTTCCGTCCCGGTGATCCGGACCCGCCGGTGCGCCCACTTCCGGGCATTGTCGAGGAGGTTGCCCAGCACCTCCATCAGCTCGCCCTCCTCGCCCGGATAGGCGAGGGTCCCGGGCACCGCCACGGCCCAGTCGAGGGACCCGCCCTCCGGCAGCCGCCGCAGGGTCGCGACGAGGCGTTCCGCCACCGGGGCGACCGGGCAGGACCGCCGCCGCAGGTCGCCCCCGGCCGCGACCCGCGCCCGGGCCAGCGCCCGCTCCACCTGCCCGCCCATGGCCCGCGCCTGCTCGGCGATCTCGGCCGCCAGCGCCGGGTCGGCCGACCCGGTCCGGCGCGCCAGCGCGTCCAGCACCGCCAGCGGCGTCTTGAGGCCGTGGGCCATGTCGGCGGCGGCGTCGCGGGCGCGGATCAGGGCGCGCTCCTGCGCGTCGAGCAGCCGGTTGAGATCGGTGACCAGCGGCCGGACCTCGTCGGGGAACTGCTCCGGAAGCCGCGCCCGCCGCCCGGCATGGACCGCCAGGAGCTCCGCCTGCAGCACCCGGAACGGGCCGAGCGCCCGGTGCACGAACAGGCCCATCGCCAGGGTCAGGACGACGAACAGGGCGACGAGCGCCGGGACGAGCAGGCGCAGGAACGTGGTCCGGCTCGCCGCGAGGCCGCGCCGGTCCTCCGCCACCGCGACCCGCAGCGCGGTCTCGGCGCCCGGCGCGCCGATCTGCAGCGGCCGCACCACCGCGATGAGCCGGCCGCCGTCGGGCCCGGTCGTGTCGAGGGTCGCGGGGGCCTGCGCGCCCGCCCCGGCCGGTCCCAGATCGAGGCTCCTGTCCCAGAGGGAGCGCGAGCGCAGCGCGCGCGATCCCGCCTCGACCTGCCAGTACAGGCCGCCGTAGGGCGTGGCGAAGCGCGGGTCCGGCAGGTCCCGGGACAGGGTCGGCGTCCCGTCCGGCGCGAGGCCCACCCGGCCGGCGATGAGCTTGGCGGTCCGGTCCAGATCCGCGACGGTGCGGGCGTCGAGCACCCGGTCGAGGATCACCGTGAGGCCGATCCCGGCGAGCACCAGCGCCAGCGCGATCAGCGCGGCCGCCGCGAGGCCGAGCCGCAGGCGGAGGGAGTCGCGCCTCACGGTCCGTCCGGTCCGGCAATCAGGTAGCCCTGGCCGCGGCGGGTCTCGATCACCCCCGGCCCGATCTTGCGCCGCAGGCGCGTCAGGAGCGCCTCCAGGGCGTTGGCCTCGCGCTCGGTCCCGACGCCGTGAAGGTGGTCGAGCAGCTCGCCCGCCGGCACGACCTGCCCCTGCCGGTGCAGCAGGAAGGCCAGCAGCCGGTATTCCAGGGCGGTCAGCTCCGTGGGCCTGCCGTCGACGCTGACCGCGCGGGTGCGGGTGTCGAGCTCGACCGTGCCGGCGCGCAGCACCGGCGCGGCGTGGCCGGCGGTGCGCCGCAGGATCGCCCGCAGCCGCGCGACCAGCTCCTCCATGCGGAACGGCTTGGCGAGGTAGTCGTCGGCGCCGGCGTCGATGCCCTCGACGCGCTCGCGCCAGCCGTCGCGGGCGGTCAGGATCAGGACAGGCAGGGTGATGTCGGCGGCGCGCAGGCGGCGCAGCACGCCGAGCCCGTCGAGGCGCGGCAGGCCGAGATCCAGCACCATGGCGTCGTACGTCTCGGTCTCGGCGCGGAACCACGCCGCCTCGCCGTCCGCCACCACGTCGGCGACGTAGCCGGCCCTCTCCAGGCCCTGCCGGATGTCCGCCGCGATGCGCGGCTCGTCCTCGACGATCAGGACGCGCACGGGCCGGCCTCCTCAATCATCGTCGTCCTCGTCCAGGATCTTGAGCGTGCCGGCATCGACCTTCACGGTCCGGCGCTTCCCGTCGGGCCCGAGGATGCGCAGCTTGTACAGCCAGTGCCCGTCGTCGTGCTTGAGGTCGACCGACACGACGTCCCCCGGCACCGCCGCCCGGGCCGCCGCCAGCACCGCGTCGAGGGGGCGGATCTCGCCGCTCTCCAGGGCCCGGCGGGCCCGGTCGGCATCCTCGGAGGCGTGCAGGGGCCCGCCCGCGAGGGTGGCCAGCAGGCCGAGGGCGAGAACGAGGCGGCGGGGCGGGAACGGGCTCATGCGGGCGCAGGCTAGGCCGCGCCGCCTGACGGGACGCTGACAGCCGGCGTCAGGGTCGCGGGGCGGGGCTTCGGCACAAGGGCCGCCATAGCCCTTCCGGAGACCTGAGACCATGTCGCTCTACGTCGGTATCCTCCTCGCCTGCGCGGCCGGCCTCGCCGGCACCCTCCTCTGCCCGGACGACAGGGGCGACCGCTCGCGCCTGCCGCTCCTCGCCGCGCTCGTGGCGGGCGGCCTCGGCTGGCACGGCCCCGCGCGGGCCGGCGAGATCCTGCGCGGCCCCGCCCAGGTGATCGACGGCGGGACGCTGCGCGTCGGCGGACGGCCGGTGAGCCTGTTCGGGATCGCCGCGCCGGAGGCCGACGCGACCTGCGCGGACGCCCGGGACCGGCCCTACCCGTGCGGCCGCGACGCCGCCCGGGCGCTCGCCGACCGGATCGGCGGGGCGGCCGTCACCTGCGAGCCGCGGGGCGAGGCGGGCGCGGCGCTCTGCCGGGTCGGCGAGGCGGATCTCGGGGCCTGGATGGTGGCGCAGGGCCTCGCCCTGCCCGACCGGGACCTCGCGCCGGACTACGCGCCCGCGGCGGACCGGGCCTGGGGGCGCCGCCTCGGCCTGTGGTCGGGGGTGTTCCAGGATCCCGCCGAGCGGCGGGGCCGCCGCGCCGCCGCGGGCCTGCGCGCCGCCGGGTGACGCCCCGTCCTCACGGGAACGCTCCCGGGCGCGCCCGGTTGGACCGGAGAGCCCGCCCGGGCGGCGGTGGACCCGCGGAGGCCCCATGAGGATCCTGACCCGTACGACGCTGCTCGCCGTCCTCCTCGCCGGCGCGACGGGGACCGTTCACGCCGCCGAGGGCCGGGGCAAGGCCGGCCAGGATGCCGGCGCCCGCACGACCAGCATGGGCGCGGGCGGCCTCAGCGGCACCGGCGCCACCCGGGACGGCGCCCGCACGGGCCCGGTCGAGAGCAAGGGGCAGCCGGGCGGCGCGAAGCCGCCCTCCGCCCCGAAGGCCGGGACGGGCCGCTGATCCGCTCCGGCACCTCGGGATGAGGCGACGGGTCGGAGACTCCGTCCGGCCGGGCCGCGCTACTGCGAGCGGCGGCTGAACGAGACCGCGTAGGCCTGGACGCGGGCGTCGATCAGCGGGTCGTCCGAAACCTCGATCCCGTCGGTCAGGTTGTTCGGCATGAACAGCAGCGCCTTCTCGGCCTCGGCGCTGTCGGGCACGACCTTGCTCACCGTCACGGTGCCGAGATCGACCGTCTTCCGGTCGTCCGGCCAGGGCTTGGTGGCGTCGTTGGTGGGGTCACCCGGCTCGGCGAGCTGGGCCAGCATCCGGAACCTCGCCGGAGTCTTGGCGACCCGCGGGCCGATCTCGGCCATCAGGAAGTTCGGATCGCGCTTGGCCGCCTCCTCGGGGGCGAGGATCTCCTCGCCCTCCACCGGCACGAAGCGGAACCGGAACGGCTGCCGCTTGCCGGCCGCGTCCACCAGGATGAAGGCGTTGACGCCGTTGTAGGTCTGCCGTGCGAGGCTCGACGGGGTCCTGGCGGTCCCGCCCGCGGTGGCGGCGGCCGGGTGGGCGGCGGCGAAGCGCTCCAGCGCGGTCGGATGGGCCGCGTTCGGGCCGCTCTCGGCGGCGGCCTTCAGGAGGTCGCGGAACTCCTCGCCCGTGGCGACCGGGAAGTACTTCAGCGAGTTCGTGACGACGTCCATCTCGGAGCCGTCGCTCAGCTTGAACTTGAGGGCGAGGCCGTGCGGGTTGGCGTCGGCCGCGCCGTCCGGGATGGTCGGGACGCCGGTGGCGTCCGAGAACCGGATCGTCACCGGCACCGCCGGCCCCTGGAACAGGGAGGCCTTGCTGATCTTCGCCGCCTCGGGCGACGGGGTGAAGCTGCCCTCGGCGACCACGCCCTTGGCGTGGTTGGCCCGGGCGCCCGGATGCTTGCCGAACAGCGTGTTCATCACGTCGATCGTCTGCTCGGCGGTGGAGGCCTCCTGGGCCAGGGCCGGGGCGGCGGCCGCGAGCGCGGTGCTCAGCAGGAGGGCGAAACCCGATCTCGAACGCAGCATGGGAACCTCTCGGCAGCGCGGGCTCTCGGGAGCCGGTCAATGCGGACCGGACCATCTTCTAGGGAGCGAGGCAGCGAGGGCACAACCAAAAGCTATGCCGCGGCGGAGCTGGGGTGTGGGTTACGTCGCGGCGGCAGGCCGCAGATCGAGAACTTCGTCTCTGCTTCGCTCCGCTCGCAAAGACGGTGAGGAGCCCGCTACCGCGCGCCGCGGTGGAGGTCGCCCTCGATCAGCAGGGCGCTGCGGCTGTCGAGCCGCGAGCGGTAGACCTGCAGGTTCTCCATGACCCGCTGCACGTAGTTGCGCGTCTCCGTGAAGGGGATGCGCTCCACCCAGTCGATCACGTCGACGTCGCCCTTGCGCGGGTCGCCGTAGGCGTCGATCCACTTCTTCACGTTGCCGCCGCCCGCGTTGTAGGAGGCGAAGGCGAGCACGTAGGAGCCGCGCCAATCCTCCAT
This sequence comes from Methylobacterium oryzae, assembly GCF_021398735.1. NCBI lineage: Bacteria > Pseudomonadati > Pseudomonadota > Alphaproteobacteria > Hyphomicrobiales > Methylobacteriaceae > Methylobacterium > Methylobacterium oryzae. The sequence continues at coordinate 2,910,358 of NZ_CP090349.1, read as the reverse complement.
CAGCTCGCCGAGATGGGCCTGGCCGAGCCTCGCGCAGTAGGCGGGATCGCTGGTCAGGCGGTCGACGTCGAAGGCGGTCGAGACCCGGCGGGCGGTGCGCTGGGCGGTGGCCGGCATCATCTGCATCAGCCCCCTGGCGCCGACGCCCGACTGGGCGCGCGGGTCGAACTGGCTCTCCTGGCGGGCGATGGCGTAGACCATGGCCCGCTCGACCTGCGGGACCGCCGTGAAGGTCTCGTAGGTGGGGATCCCGATCGTCGGGTAGGCGTGGGCGTCGAGCGGCAGGCCGCGCTGGACCGCGAGCTTGCCGATCGCCACCAGGGCGCGGGCGTCCTTCATGTCGGTGGCGAGGTCGCCGAGCGCCTGGAGCTCGCGCGGGTCCGAGAGGTCCCGGGCGGCGTCGATGTAGAGCGGCAGGGCCAGCTCCTTGATCCCGGCCTCGCCGAGCAGGCGCAGGGCGCGGATGGAGAGCCGCCCGTCGAAGGCCTGGCGCTCCGCGCCCTCGAGGTCGGCCGGCGCCCGCAGGGGCAGGCTGGTCTGGCCGAGCCGGGCCCGGGCCACCTGGCCGTAATAGGCGATCGGCTGCAGGGCGGCGCGCTCGTAGAAGCGCTTCGCCTCCTCCGACTGGCCGAGCGCCTCGGCCGCCCGTCCCTGCCAGTAGGCGGCCCGCGCCACCGAGATCGGGCTCTCGGCGATCGCCGCCACCCGGGCGAAATGCTGCGCGGCGGCGGCGGGATCGCCGGCGAAGCGGAGCGCGATCCAGCCGGCGTGGAACTCGGCCTCGATGCGCTTCTCGGGCGAGCGCGCCGCCGGCTGGCTCGCCACCGCGTAGGCGGTCTTGGCATCGCCGAGGTCGAGGAGCTTGCGCGCCACGATCCGGCGCTCGATCCACCACTCGTCGCCGTCGACCAGCACGTCCGGGTTGCTCGGCGCCGTCGCGAGCACGGCGGCGGCGGCTTCGGGCTTGTCGGCCCGGCGGAAATACTGCGCCCGGGAGAAGATGTAGGACGCGTCGCTGCGCAGCGACGGCGGCACCGCGGCGAGCGCGGAAGCGGCGCCGGAGGACTTGTCCTCCACGGCCCGGCGGGCGCGCACGAGGCTGGCATAGGCGCCGCCCGCGTAGCCGGCGGCCCGGCCGGCGCTCTCCCAGTCGTCCTTCAGGAGCGCCCGCTCCATCCGGTAGCGGTGGTCGACCCGGGTCAGCGCGTCCGGGAAGGCGTCGAGCACCTTCGCTTCCAGGCTCCGCCCGAAGCTCTCGGTGCGCCAGAGGTCTCGGACCATCTCGGCGGCGTCGGCGTCGCAGCCGTCGGCGCGCAGGGCCAGCGCCAAGGCGAACTTGCCCGGCGCGCTCACCGGCTTCGCCGTGGCGAAGTAGGCCCGGACCGTCGCGGGCGCCTTCTTCTCGGAGAGCAGCGCCTCCTCGGCCCGGCGGCGCAGCAGCGGGCCGGCCGGCCAGTCCGGATTGGCCCGGACGAAGGCCACGGTGCGGTTGAAGCCGATCCCGGCGCCCGCGCGGATCGCCACCCATTCGAGCAGCGCCTTCGCGGCCGGGTCGGTGAAGCCGTCGCGCATCCGGTCGCCGTCGGCGACGCGGCCCTTGCGGTAGAGGTCGATGGCGCCGCGCAGCAGCGTCGGGTCGGTGTCGCCGGAGATCTTCGGGCGCGCGGGATCCGGCACCTCGGGCACCGGGGCCGCCGGGGTGACCGCGGCGTCCGGCAGCGGGAAGGCCACCGGGGCGTCGGGGTCGGCGGAGGCGTAGGCCGAGGCCGCGGCCGGCAGCGTCCGGGCGGGCTCCTCGCCCTTGTCGTCGCCGCTCGAGGCGTGGACCGGATCGAGCTTCAGGGCGTCGGCCGCGACAGGGTCGCTCGCCTTCACGGCCTGCGCGCCCCGGACCTGGGCGGTCGAGAGGGCGGCGTCGCTCGCCGGCGGCGCGGGCTGCGTGGCCGGCGGCGTCGTGGGCGCGTCGATGCCGGCTTGGCCGGCTGGGCCGGCGAGCGCCACGCCGACGGTGGCGACGAGCGCGGCGGCGGTGAGGGACGTGCGCTTCGGGGCCGGATGCGAGGCCGCGGGTCGGATCACGATTCCCCCCTACTGATCACCGGAGCGGGAAAGGTCGAGGATCGGTCCGTGACCATTAAGATCGCGTTAACCGTCCCCACGATCTGTTTGCGCGCCGTGACGCGACCGCCTATGTCTGCCGGTCCGTGCCCGTACGATGCGGACCACGCGCGGCGCCGAGACCGCCGAAATCCCAGCTGGGACCCTTTGGGACGCCTGAGATGACCGAGATGACCGGGAGCCGCCTGCGGGGCTCGCTCACCGCGCTTGTGACGCCCTTCCGCGACGGGGCCTTCGACGAGGCCGCCTTCCGGAAGTTCGTGCGCTGGCAGATCGAGCAGGGCAGCCACGGCCTCGTGCCCACCGGCACCACCGGCGAGAGCCCGACCCTGACCCATTCCGAGCACGACCGGGTGGTCGAGGCCTGCATCGACGAGGCGGGCGCGCGCGTGCCGGTCGTGGCGGGCGCGGGCTCCAACTCCACCGCCGAGGCGGTCGAGCGGGCGCAGCACGCCGAGCGCGCGGGCGCCGACGCCGTCCTGGTGGTGACGCCGTACTACAACAAGCCGACGCAGGCGGGCCTCTACGCCCACTTCAAGGCCGTCAACGACGCGGTCGGCATCCCGATCATCATCTACAACATCCCGCCGCGCTCCGTCGTCGACATGAGCGTCGAGACGATGGCCCGGCTCTTCGAGCTGAAGAACATCGCCGGCGTGAAGGACGCGACCGCCAAGATCGACCGCGTCAGCCAGCAGCGTCAGGCCATGGGCGCGAGCTTCGTCCAGCTTTCGGGCGAAGATGCGACGGCGCTCGGCTACAACGCCCACGGCGGCCACGGCTGCATCTCGGTGGTGGCGAACGTCGCCCCGCGCCTCTGCGCCGACCTACAGGAAGCGACGCTCGCGGGCGACTACGCCAAGGCGCTGGCCCTCCAGGACAGGCTGTTCCCCCTGCAGACCGGCCTGTTCGCCGAGGCTAACCCGGCGCCGGTGAAGTACGCGCTGTCGCGGCTCGGCCACATGACCGACGAGCTGCGCCTGCCGCTGGTGCCGGTGACCGAGCCCACCAAGCGCATCGTCGACGACGCCCTGCGCCACGCCGGCCTGCTGGTCGACTGAGGGAAGTCACGCATCATGGCCCCGAAACCGGAGCCCAGTCGGCGCATCGTCGCCGACAACCGCGCCGCGCGCTATCACTACACGATCGAGGACACGCTCGAGGCCGGCATCGCGCTGACCGGCACCGAGGTGAAATCCCTGCGCGGCGGCAAGGCGACGATCGGCGAGGCCTATGCCGGACCCTCCGGCAACGACCTGATGCTGTTCAACGCCTACATCCCGGAATACCTGGAGGCGAACCGCTTCAACCACGACACCAAGCGCCCGCGCCGCCTGCTGCTGCACCGCCGCCAGATCAACAAGCTGATCGGCGCGACCCAGCGCCAGGGCTACACGGTGGTGCCGCTGAAGATCTACTTCAACGACAAAGGGCGGGCGAAGGTCGAGCTCGGCCTCGGCAAGGGCAAGCAGGCCCACGACAAGCGCGAGGCGGTCAAGGAGCGCGACTGGCAGCGCGACCGGGCGCGGCTGCTGCGCGACCGGGGCTGAGGCCGGGCCGTCATCGCGAGCGCAGCGAAGCGACCCAGGGCAGCGCGACGTCCGCGGGCGTGGTGCCGCTGGATTGCTTCGCTCCGCTCGCAAAGACGATCGTTCCTACAGGGGGCGCGCGCAGGCCGTGATGCGCTCGCCTTGCGCTGACCGCGCGATGTCACAAGATCCCGGATTAGCCGGTGCGGCGTCCCGAGCCTGCGATCCTGCGGAGCGACCCATGCCCTCCACCCACGATACCCTGCCCGACGACCTGCCGGTCCCCGTCGACGACGGCGCGGCCGATCACCTGCGCGGGATGCGCCTGCCCGACGTGGCGCTCACCGCCACCAACGGCCGCACGGTCTCGCTGGCGCGGCTGCCGGGCCGCACCGTGGCCTACGCCTACCCGCGCACCGGCGAGCCGGGCCAGCCGGGCCTGACGCCCGACTGGGACGCCATTCCCGGCGCCCGGGGCTGCACGCCGCAGGCCTGCGATTTCCGCGATCACCACGCCGCGCTGACGGCCCGAGGCGTCGCCCAGGTCTTCGGCCTCTCGACCCAGACGAGCGCCTACCAGCGGGAGGCGGCCGAGCGCCTGCGCCTGCCCTTCCCGCTGCTGGCCGATCCGCACCGGGCCTTCGCGATGGCGGCGCGCCTGCCCACCTTCGAGGCCGGCGGCCAGGTGCTGCTGCGCCGCCTCACCCTGGTGATCGACGACGGCGTCGTGAGCGAGCTGTTCTATCCGGTCTTCCCGCCGGACCGGAGCGCCAGGCAGGTCCTCGACTGGCTCGACGGGGGCAGCGCCTGAGGCGCTACTCCTCCTCGGCCTCCGGCTGGCGGATGCCGTAGCGGTTCTCCAGGCCCGGATTGGCCCTTCCCTCCCCGCGGTAGCGGGTCGGCGCCTCGCCGGAGGCCCGCGCCGGGCGCTCGCCGGGCTCGCGCCCGATCCGGCCCGCGAGGCTCGCGAGGTCGACGAACTCGTCGGCCTGCCGTCGCAACTCGTCGGAGATCATCGCCGGCTGGGTCTGGATCGTGGAGATCACCGTCACCTTCACGCCGCGCCGCTGCATCGCCTCGACGAGCGAGCGGAAATCGCCGTCGCCGGAGAACAGGATCATGTGGTCGATGTGCGGGCTGAGCTCGAGGGCGTCGATCGCCAGCTCGATGTCCATGTTGCCCTTGTACTTCCGCCGCCCCATCGAGTCCGTGAACTCCTTCACGGGCTTGGTCACGACGCGGTAGCCGTTGTAGTCGAGCCAGTCGATCAGCGGCCGGATCGAGGAGTATTCCTGATCCTCGATCATGGCCGTGTAGTAGAATGCCCGCAGGAGGTTCTCCCGCGACTGAAATTCCTTGAGCAGCTTCTTGTAGTCGATGTCGAAACCGAGGGCCTTGGTGGTGGCGTAGAGGTTGGCGCCGTCGATGAAGATGGCGCTGCGCTGGGTGACTGGCATGAACAGGTCAGGTCCCGAAAAATCGTGGGTGACAGGAAATCGTCTGAACAATCGGTCAGGGTTCGCCCGAGGCGAAAGGCCGGGGCGCGTGGCCGGGACGGTGCGCCGCGATCGCGGCCGCCGCGCTCTGCAAACCGGGGTGGACCGGCGCGGTCGATGACCCGCGCCACCGACGCCCCGTCCGCCGGACCATTCGTTTCAAACGGGTCCGTGTCAAGCAGAGCACGGGATTGTGCGGTCGTGAAAAACTGAACTCTCGGGGCGGATTAATTGACCACGACAGGGCTTCGTCGTGAAAATGGTGGTTTACGTAAGTTGATCCTGTAAACCTCAGATGCGCCGCGCGCCCCGCCCCTCGACCTCAGCCGTTCACGCGCTCGACGCTGTTGACCGGGCGCTTGCCGCGCAGTTCGGCGATGATCGCGTTGAGATGCTGGAGATCCCAGACCGACAGGTCGATGGTGATGTCGGTGAAGTCCTGGGTTCGCCGCTTCATCGAGATGTTGTCGATGTTGCCGTCGTGGTCGGCGATCACCTGGGCGATCTGGGCGAACACCCCGGGCTCGTTGATCGACTTGAGCGCCAACCGGGCGGGGAATCGCTCGCCGCCGAGCGCCTCCGTGTCCCAGCGGACGTCGAGCCAGCGCTCCGGCTCGTTGTCGAAGGCCGCGAGTGCCGCCGACTGGATCGGGTAGACCGTCACGCCGACGCCGGGGGTCAGGATGCCGACGATCCGGTCGCCCGGGACCGCGCCGCCGTTCGGCGCGAAGGTCACCGGCAGGTCGCCCGCGAGGCCGCGGATCGGGATGGCGTCGCTGCGATCCGCGCCCTCCCCCTCCTTGCCGCCTTCCTTGCCGCCCTCGGCGCCCGGGAAGGTCAGCCGCATGGTCTGGTCGGAGGAGCGCACGAGCCGGCCGGCGCCGCTGGCGGCGCCCTGCGCGGCGGAGGGCCGGCGCTCGTCGCGGTGGTCGGGATAGACGGCGCGGACGACGTCGCCCGAGAACATCTCGCCCCGCCCCACGGCGGCGAACACGTCCTCGGTCGTCGCGCGGGCGAGCCGCGGCAGGGCGCCCCGGAGCTTGTCCTCCGAGAAGGTCTTGGCGGCGCGCTCGAAGGCCCGGTCCAGGATCTGCCGTCCGAGGCCGGCATATTGCCGCCGCACGGCGGTGCGGGTCGCCCGCCGGATCGCCGCGCGGGCCTTGCCGGTCACCACGAGGGATTCCCAGGCCGCCGGGGGCGAGGCCCCGTCGGAGCGGCTGATCTCGACCTCGTCGCCGTTGGCGAGTTCGTGCAGCAGCGGCGCCATCCGGCCGTTGATCTTGGCGCCCACCGCGGTGTTGCCGACGTCGGTGTGGACCGCGTAGGCGAAGTCGATCGGCGTCGCGCCGCGCGGAAGGGCGATCAGCCGGCCCTTCGGGGTGAAGCAGAACACCTGGTCCTGGAACAGCTCCAGCTTGGTGTGCTCCAGGAACTCCTCGGGGCTGTCGCCCTCGGCGAGGAGCTCGATGGTCCGGCGCAGCCACTGGTAGGCGCCGCTCTCCGCGGCGAGCCGCGGATGCACGCTGCCCTCGGCGCGGGCCGGGTCCTTCACCAGCTCGGTGCCGATCTCCTTGTAGTGGGCATGCGCGGCGATGCCGTACTCGGCGATGTCGTCCATGGCGCGGGTGCGGATCTGCAACTCGACGCGCTGGCTCTTCGGCCCGATCACCGTGGTGTGGATCGAGCGGTAATCGTTCTGCTTCGGGGTCGAGACGTAGTCCTTGTACCGGCCCGGAACCATCGGCCAGCTGGTGTGGACGATGCCGAGCGCCGCGTAGCAATCCTGCACGGTGTCGACGACCACGCGGAAGCCGAAGATGTCGGAGAGCTGTTCGAAGGCGACGGACTTGCGCTCCATCTTCGACCAGATCGAGAACGGGCGCTTCTGCCGGCCGCTGACCTCGGCGGTGATCCCCTGCGCGCCGAGCTTCTCGGTCAGCACCTGCGCGATGGTCTCGACGACGCTCTCGGACTTGGCGGAGAGCCGCGTCAGGCGCTGGGTGATGGTGGCGTAGACCTCCGGCTCCAGGTTGCGGAAGGCCAGGTCCTCCAGCTCCTCGCGCAGCTCCTGCATGCCCATGCGGCCGGCGAGCGGCGCGTAGATGTCCAGGGTCTCCTGCGCGATGCGGTGGCGCTTGTCCTCCCGCATGTGCTGGAGGGTGCGCATGTTGTGCAGGCGGTCGGCGAGCTTGACCAGCAGCACCCGGACATCCGCCGCGACCGCGAGCAGCAGCTTGCGGAAGTTCTCGCCCTGCGCGGCCTGCTTGGAGACGAGGTCGAGGCGCTTGAGCTTGGTCAGGCCGTCGACCAAGGCGCCGATCTCCGGCCCGAACAGCCGGCGGATCTCCTCGAGCGTCGCCTCGGTGTCCTCGACGGTGTCGTGCAGCACCGCGGCCACGATGGTGGCGTCGTCGAGGTGAAGGTCCGTGAGGATCGCCGCCACCTCGAGGGGGTGGGCGAAGAACGGATCGCCCGAGGCGCGCTTCTGCGTGCCGTGCGCCTGCATGGCGTACACGTAGGCGCGGTTGAGCAGCGCCTCGTCGGCGGCCGGGTTGTAGCGCTTGACCCGCTCGACGAGCTCGTACTGGCGCATCATCCGCCGGGACGGGGCCGGCGCGTCCGGGGTCGTGCGCGGGGTCTGGATCACGCGCGATTGTTCCGCAACCGCCGGGACGGCGCCAGCCCCCGGCGGCGGGGCCGCGCCGGATGCCGGCGGGCCGGCCACGGAACGAGAGAACCCGGCGTCTCCGCCGGGTCCGGTCTCTGTCAGGTCGCGCCCATCCAGGCCCACGTGTCCAGGCTCACTCGCCCTCGTCGTCGGTCTCGACCGGCGGGGCGAGGTTCTCGAGGCCGCGCAGCAGGTCCTCCTCGCTCATGCGGTCGAACTGGACCGCCGCGTCGTCGCTGGAGGATTGCGGCGCCACCGCGGCGGCGGCCGGCGAGCTCGACAGCAGCGGCACGGTCTCGGCCTCGGGCTCGTCCACCTCGACGTACTTCTGCATCGAGTGGATCAGCTGCTCCTTGAGGTCGTCGGCCGTGATGGTCTCGTCGCCGATCTCGCGCAGGGCCACGACCGGGTTCTTGTCGCGGTCGCGGTCGATGGTCAGCGGGGCGCCGGCGGCCAGGAGGCGGGCCCGGTGGCTCGCCAGCAGCACCAGCTCGAAGCGGTTCTCGACCTTCTCGATGCAGTCTTCGACGGTGACGCGCGCCATGCGGGGCGGCTCCTTGGGCTTGAGCGACGGGTGATGTCGGGTATGGCGCCACTCTACACCGGATGCCGTTGTGCAACAAGCACAGCGGGTTGCGCGGGGCGCGCGTCCGGCGCGAACCCGGCGCGCGTCCGGCGGGCGTGCCGGTCCGGTCGGGCCGGACGCCGAGGGGCCGAACGCCGAGGAGCCGGAGGACCGCGTCGCTGCGGCATCATGGTGCGGCGCATTGTTGACACCCAGCGCCGCGGGTGCGAGTGCGCGCGCCATTCCAGAGTTTCGGCCGACACGGGCGGCGTTCGCGCGCCGCGCGGCGCCGGCGACCAGGACGCAACATGCGCGCACTCATCTTTCCGGGCCAGGGCAGCCAGGCGGTCGGCATGGCGCGGGACCTCGCCGAGGCCTTCCCGCAGGCCCGGGCCGTGCTCGACGAGGTCGACGCCGCCCTGGGCGAGAACCTGTCGCGGCTGATGTTCGAGGGGCCGGTCGAGGCGCTGACCCTCACGACCAACGCCCAGCCGGCCCTGATGGCGGCGAGCCTCGCGGTGCTGCGCGTGCTGGAGGCCGAGCGCGGCCTCGACCTCGGGCGCGACGTCGCCTGCGTGGCCGGCCACTCGCTCGGCGAGTACGCCGCGCTCGCGGCCGCGGGCAGCCTCACCGTCGCAGACGCCGCCAGGCTGCTGCGCCTGCGCGGCGAGGCCATGCAGGCGGCCGTCGCACCGGGCGCCGGCGCCATGGCGGCGCTGATCGGCACCGATCTCGAGGCCGCCCGGTCCGTCGCCGAGGCGGCGGCCGACGAGGCCGGCGACGGCGCGGTCTGCGACGTCGCCAACGACAACGGCGGCGGCCAGGTGGTGCTCTCCGGCGACCGCGCGGCCGTGGAGCGCGCCGTCGGCATCGCCACCGGCCGCGGGATCAAGCGCGCCGTGATGCTCAACGTCTCGGCGCCGTTCCACTGCCGCCTGATGGCCCCGGCCGCCGAGGCCATGGCCCGGGCGCTCGCCGCCGTCGCGCTGGCGGCCCCGCGCGTCACCCTCTACGCCAACGTCGCGGCCGCCCCGGTCACCGATCCGGAGGCGATCCGCGCGGCCCTGGTCGAGCAGGTCACCGGCACCGTGCGCTGGCGCGAGAGCGTCGCCGCCATGGCGGCCTCCGGCGTCGACCGGTTCTACGAGCTCGGCGCCGGGAAGGTGCTGACCGGCCTCGTCAAGCGCGTCGCCCCCCAGGCGAGCGCCGCCGCAATCGGCACCCCCGCCGACGTCGCCGCCTTCGCGCTCTGACCCGCGCGCTCTGATCCGACGGAGTCCCGCATGTTCGATCTCACCGGCCGCAAGGCCCTCGTCACCGGCGCGACCGGCGGCCTCGGCCAGGCGATCGCCCGGGCCCTGCACGCGCAGGGCGCCACCGTGGCGCTCTCGGGCACGCGGCCCGCGGCCCTGGAGGCGCTCGCCGCCGAGCTCGGCGAGCGCGCGAGCCCCGTCGCGGCCGACCTCTCCGACAAGGACTCGGTCGAGGGCCTCGTCCCGGCCGCCGAGGCCGCGATCGGCCCGCTGGACATCCTCGTGAACAATGCCGGCATCACCCGCGACAACCTCTTCATGCGGATGAAGGACGAGGAGTGGGAGCAGGTGATCGCCGTCAACCTCACGGCCGCCTTCCGCCTGTCGCGGGCCGCCGTGAAGGGCATGATGCGCCGCCGCTCCGGGCGGATCGTCAACATCGGCTCGGTGGTCGGCAGCACCGGCAATCCCGGCCAGGGCAACTACGCCGCCGCCAAGGCGGGGCTCGTGGGCATGACCAAGGCGCTCGCCGCCGAGGTCGCCTCGCGGGGAATCACCGTCAACTGCATCGCCCCGGGCTTCATCAGCTCGCCCATGACCGACGCCCTCAACGAGAAGCAGCGCGAGGGCATCCTCGCCCGCGTGCCCGCCGGGCGGCTCGGCGAGGGGTCGGAGGTCGCGGCGGCCTGCCTCTACCTCGCCTCCGCGGAGGCGGGCTACGTCACCGGCCACACGCTGCACGTGAATGGCGGGATGGCCATGTACTAAGGCGCGTATACCGGTTCCCGGCCGGCGGGAACGGCGCGCGAATCACCCCCGCCGACACGCAAGTGCCACACCCATGAAGGCTTTCTGAACGGGCCCTCGCCAGGGCTGGAACCCTGTGCTACCACGCCCCGCAGCCGTACAGGGGGTTGACGGTTCAGCGGGTTTTCAGTCCAAGGCCCTCCGGCGGGGGCGTCCCGGCTCACGCGCCGGTTCACCTCAGAAGCACGCGCGATCGGACACCGGCCCGTCACAACAAGCCCGCAGGGGCGCGACGCGGCCACGGCACCACCCCGAGAAGACTGACAGACCAGAAGGACGAGGACGGAAGACCGATGAGCGATATCGCTGAGCGCGTGAAGAAGATCGTCGTCGAGCACCTGGGCGTGGAGCCCGAGAAGGTGGTCGAGAGCGCCAACTTCATCGACGACCTCGGTGCCGACAGCCTCGACACGGTCGAGCTGGTCATGGCCTTCGAGGAGGAATTCAACGTCGAGATCCCGGACGACGCTGCCGAGACCATCCAGACGGTCGGCGACGCCGTGAAGTTCCTGGAGAAGAACTCCGCCGCCTGAGGCGCCGGGGACCGGGTTTGACGCGGCGCGGGTGAGGCGAAACAGCCCCCGCGCCGTTATGCGTTTCAAGGCTCGGAGTCGTGACGGGGCCCGCGGGGACCGATTCTGCCTCCGAGCGAGTTAGGACGATGCGCGACCGCGGCGGTGCCGGCGGGACGGCGCCTCAAGACGGGACAGGGCACATGCGGCGGGTGGTGGTCACGGGTCTGGGGATGGTCACGCCGCTGGGCAGCGGGGTGGAGCACACCTGGAGCCGGCTGATCGCGGGCGACAGCGGCGCCGGCCCGATCCGCGGCTTCGAATCCGCCGACCTGCCCTGCCGGATCGCCGCGCAGGTCCCGTTCGGCGACGGCACCGACGGCACCTTCAACCCCGACCTCGTGATGGAGGTGAAGGAGCAGCGCAAGGTCGACCCGTTCATCGTCTACGCAATGGCGGCGGCCGACGAGGCGCTGAAGGATGCCGGCTGGGCGCCGAAGAGCCACGAGGACCAGTGCGCCACCGGCGTGCTGATCGGCTCCGGCATCGGCGGCATCGGCGGCATCTACGACGCCTCCGTGACCCTGCACGAGAAGGGCCCGCGCCGGATCTCGCCGTTCTTCATCCCGGGCCGGATCATCAACCTCGCCTCCGGCCAGGTCTCGATCGCCCACGGCCTGAAGGGCCCGAACAACGCGGTCGTGACGGCCTGCTCCACGGGTGCCCACGCCATCGGCGACGCGAGCCGCCTGATCGCGCTCGGGGACGCCGACGTGATGGTGGCGGGCGGCGCCGAATCGCCGGTGAACCGCCTCTCGATCGCGGGCTTCTCCGCCTGCCGGGCGCTGACCACGGGCTTCAACGACACGCCCGAGAAGGCCTCCCGCCCCTACGACCGCGACCGCGACGGCTTCCTCATGGGCGAGGGTGCCGGCATCGTGGTGCTGGAGGAGTACGAGCACGCCAAGGCCCGCGGCGCGAAGATCTACGCCGAGGTGGTGGGCTACGGCCTCTCGGGCGACGCCTACCACATCACCTCCCCCTCCCCGGACGGCGACGGCGCCTTCCGCTGCATGACCGCCGCGGTGAAGCGCGCCGGAATCGCGCCGTCCGAGATCGGCTACATCAACGCCCACGGCACCTCGACGCCCATGGGCGACGAGCTGGAGCTGAAGGCCGTGGAGCGCCTCCTGGGCGACGCCGCCGCGAACGCCACCATGTCGTCCACCAAGAGCTCGGTCGGCCACCTGCTGGGCGCCGCCGGCTCGGTCGAGGCGATTTTTTCCATCCTCGTCCTGCGGGACAACGTCATCCCGCCGACGCTCAACCTCGACAATCCCTCCGTCCAGACCAAGATCGACCTCGTGCCGTTCGAGGCGAAGCGGAAGCAGGTCGACGTGGTGCTGTCGAACTCCTTCGGGTTCGGCGGGACGAACGCGTCGCTGGTGATGCGGCGGGTCGCGTAGGCGCGTCGCCGTCCGACCGCGACACCGGCCGCACCTCGTCCCGACGCTCCGACTTCCGTCCGACATGCGGAATGCGGCCTCCGAACGGGCGATCGTGCCCGCCGAGGCTGCTCCCGAAACCCGCGTCGCTGGGTCCGGATCCGTGCGCGCTGCGGGCGAGAGCCCGCGCGCACCGAGATCCTGACCTCCCGCGCGGCATCCGCGACGGCGGGCGTCTTCGAGCGCGCGCGGCGCCCGGGCCCTTCAGGATGCCGTCGTGATCGGGATCCGCGGCGGGCGCGCCGCGCGGCCCCTGACCCCGTGCCCGGCTACCATCCCCGCCGCTCCGCCTCCCCCGGCACCCGCCCCTCAGGCGTGAGCGCGTGCACCACCTCCGGCAGGGCCTGGGCGAGCTGCGACAGCAGCGTCTCGCGGTCCATCCCGGTCTGCTGCTGGAGGGTGTCCACCGTGTCGGGGCCGAGCGCCCGGGCGAGCTGGTCCGGGGCCACCGGGCGGTTGGTGCCGTGGCCGATCCAGGACTCCATCACGTCGCCGAGGCCGCCCTGGCGGAACCGGTCGACCAGCCCGTCGAGGCCGCCGAGATCCCCCTGCCCGTCCGGGGTGGCGCGGCTCGGCGGCGGGGCGTCGCCGGGGCCGTCGAGCATGCCGGAGAGGTCCGAGAAGTCGCCGGGCGGCAGGGACGGGTCCGACGGCCCGCCCGGGCCGCCGTCGCGGCGGCCGCCGTACTGGTCCCAGCCGCCGATGTCGCCGCCCTCTTCCGGAGGACGGCGCCCGCCGGCATCGGCGGGGTGCTGGCCGGGATCGCGCCCGTAGGGTCCGGCGCCGCCGGAGCGGTCGGCCTCGGGGCCGGGCTCGCCCTGGCGCCCGCGGCCGAAGATGTCGCCGAAGCCGCCGCTGGCGCCCTTGGCCAGCAGGAGCATCAGGAGTGCCTTGACCAGGGGCGACATGCCCCCGGACCCCTGCTTCTGCCCGCCGAACACCTGACCGAGCACGCCGCCGATCGCCGATTCGAGCAGTCCCATGCGCGTCTCCCCCCGTAGGCCCGGGCCGGACGGGCCCGGGCGAACAACATTCCGGGGCGGGCGCGGGTTGCCTCGCTCAGCGGGCCGGCGTCGCGAGCGCCGCCTGCGCGGTGCCGCCACCGGTCGTGGCGTCGGCGGGCTCGACCAGCGGCACCGTCGCGGCCGAGAGGATCAGTCCGGCCAGGAACAGGCCGGTGGCGGCGGCGCCGGCGCGGGGGCGCGGCAGGCGAACGGCGCGGCGTCGCGCGGGATGGGGACGGTCGACGGTCCTGGGCATCGCGGCCTCTCCGGGTTCGGGGCGGGCCCTGGGGCCCTTTCTGCCGGAAAAACGCCGTCGGGGGGCGGAGAGGTTCCCGCGCCGTCAGGTCCGGCCGGCGAGGCGGCGTCCCAGCGCCCCGAGCAGGCAGGCCGCGCAGTAGACCGGCAGCATCAGGGCCGCGCCGTCGAGCCACAGGCCGGGCAGGCCCGGCACGAACCCGGCGATCGCCGCCGCGGCCACGAGCCCCGCGACCACGCAGAGCCCCAGCGAGGCGGCGAGGCGGTCCGGCCAGCCGACCAGCGCGCCGACCACGAGGCCGAGCGCGGCCGCCCCGGCGAGCCCGGGCCAGAATCCGGCGAGCAGCAGCGTCACGGCCGTCCGGCCTCCCTGCGGGCGCGATGGTGGCGCGCGGCCGGGCGCGCGGATGGGCGCGGCCCGGCTGGCGGGCGCGCGGCGGAGCGGATCTCCCTCACGGCAGCAGCGCGAAGACGACGGGGCCGGCCGGCCCGTCCGGCCCGGCCGTGACCTGCTCCGGCCGGGCTCCGGCCTGGAGGAGGTACTCCACCACCGCCTGGGCGCGCAGGCGCGGCAGGTCGACCGGCGGCTCGTCGGGGGCCTCGGCGGGCTTCTTCGCCGCCGCCTTGCCGGGTGCGGCCGGCTCCTTCCTGGCCGCGCCCGCCTTGCTCCGATCCTTCGTCGCGTCCTTGGCCGCGTCCTTGGCCGCGTCCTTGGCCGCGTCCTTGGCCGCGATTTTGGCCGCGTGCATCACGGCTTCCTTGGGCGCCGGGGCCGGCGGCGCGGCTGTGGCCGGCTTGGCGGCGTCGGCGACCCGGGTCGGCTCGGCGGTCGCGCCCTCCCCCGGTGCCGGTCCGGCGGTCGGGGTCGCGGCCGGGGTCGCGGGCGGCTTCGCCGGGTCGGCGGGGCCGGAGACCGCGACGCGCAGCGACGGGCAGGTCTTCGCCAGGGCGGCCAGCGCGTCGAGGGTCGGGTAGAAGGCGGGCGTCAGCACGGCGCCGCCCGCGGGGAAGTGCAGGTCCGCCCCCGCCAGGGCGGCGGTGAAGTCGGCGCGGCAGGTGGCGGGGTCGCGCCGCTCCGCCGCGTCCCGCGCCGTGACGCTGGCCTGCCCGGTCCAGCCGGGGGGCAGCGCCTCGGCGAGCCGGTCGGGGGTGCGCGCGGCGCCCTCCCGGTAGAGGCTCTCGCCGGTGAGCGTCACGGCGCGGTCCGAGACCGCGACGGTCCCGTCCGCGAGGTTCGTCACCAGCGGGGCGGCGGCGGCCAGCGCGTCCCCGAGATCCGGCGGGGCGCCGTCGGCGAGGCGGGTGCGGTCGATGACCGGCTCCCGGAACAGGCGCGGGCGCAGGGCGGCCAGTACCCGCTCCCGGGTCGCGGCGTCCGGCAGGTGGCCGGTGAGGGTCACGGCGTCGGCGGTCCGGCGGATCGCCACCCGGTAGGGCGAGAGCGGCCGCGCCGTGAGCGCCACCCGCCCGGCCGCCACGCCGGCGGGCCGGCCGTCGCGCATCAGCGCCTCGGCGTCGGGGAGCGCCTGCCCGTCGATGGCGTCGCCGGTCACCGAGACCGCCCCGTCCCGGAACACGACCTGCCCGGACTGGATCAGCTCGGCGAGCTTGAACGCGAAGGCGATGAGGCTCTTCGGGTCGATCGCCGGGTCGAGCCCTCGGGCGGCCAGGAGCCGGTCCTCCACGGTGCCGCCCGCGGCGGCCTCGGTGGCGGCGCGCAGGGCGGCCTCGCGGTCGGCCGCCGAGGGGGCGAAGCCGTCGAGAACGATGCCCCGGCCCGATTTCTCCACGGCGAACCGGTACGCGGCCACCTTCGGGGGCAGGATCTCGACCCGCCCGACGCTGAACCCCTCCGGCGGGTCCGACAGGGCGGCCCGCAGGGCCTCGTAGGCCGGCACGTCGAGGGCCTCGCCCGACAGGCTGAGCACGGTGTCGCTGAGCGCCGCCCGCCCGCCCTTGGCGAGGCCGGAGAGCCGGGCCGCGAGGAACGCGGCCGCGCCGGCGAAATCCGGCGGCGCGCCCCGGGCGGCCCGGGCGGTGTCGTCGAGGCCGGTGCCGGGATCGAGGGCGCCGGCGATCCGCGCCTCCAGGGCCCGCCGGCCGATCTCCACCG
The DNA here is from genome assembly GCF_021398735.1 of Methylobacterium oryzae. Classification (NCBI taxonomy): domain Bacteria; kingdom Pseudomonadati; phylum Pseudomonadota; class Alphaproteobacteria; order Hyphomicrobiales; family Methylobacteriaceae; genus Methylobacterium; species Methylobacterium oryzae. Next base: position 2,894,533 of record NZ_CP090349.1, on the reverse strand, counting down.
GGCGGCTGCCTTCGAGGGCGATCCGGTTCTGACCCGTGCGGATCGCCGCCCACTGGAAGGGCGCGGCGGTCTCCACGATGCCGAGTTCGGAGACGATGCGGCGCGGGCCGTCGAGGGCCGCGAGGCGGGACAGCACGGTGGCGCGCTCGGCGACGTCCGGCGCCTCGCCGGCGGCCACGAGGTCGCGCCCGACGGCCTCCACGCGCAGCCACGGCTCGCCGGTGGCTGTGGCCGTGCCGGCGGCGATCGCCGCGCCCTGCGCCGCGAGGCCGTCGGCGATCCGCGGGGCGGCGTAGAGGGTCGCGCTCGCCCAGATCAGCGCGAGGGCCGGGAGGCCGGCGAGCCAGCCGGCGCCGCGCAGGCCTTGGGCGAGAGTTTCGGGCAACGGCACGGTCGCAGGTTCGGGCGCGGGTCGGGACGTGGGGGCAGGCGGATCCGGTGCCGAGAGCACACCGTCTTTCCGGCAGCATGAAGGCCGGCGGCCTCCTTTCTCCCACGGGTCAGCGCCGCGCCGCGTCCCCGCGCCGCCGGAACCGGCCGGACGCCCTCCGGTTTCCGAGCCAGACCCCGTCCCCGCTGAGGAGCGTGCCATGCGATCCATCCTCGCCGCCGCCCTGCTGCCGGCGATCGCCGTCCCGGCCGGGGCCCAGAGCCTGTCGGCATCGCTTGAGCCGATCACCCCTGTCGCCAATCCGGGCCAGCTGAGCCTCGGCGGCAGTTCCACCACCGGGCAGTTCCCGACCGTCTCGGCGCAGACCGGCGGCCTCGTGAATGCCGGCCAGCTGAGCTTCGGCGGGGGCGGCGGCGGTGGCGGCGGCCGCATCGGCGCGTCGGGCGGCCTCTCGGCCGGGACGACGCTCGGCGCCACGACCGCCGGTTCGGGCGCGACGGGCCAGCTCGGCGGCCTGGGATCCACCGCGACCGGCGGTGCCGGCGTCACCGGCACGACCCTCGGGACCGGCGGGACGATCGGCGCCACCGGTGCCCGCAGCGGCCTCAGCGGCGCGTCCCGCACGGGCCTGGGCTCGACCGCGGGGAGCCTCCTGACACCGACCCTCGGAACGGGCGGTCTCGGGGGTGGGTCGGGCCTGTCCCCCGGCCTGGGCACCGGACTCTCGGGAGCCGGCCTCGGCGCAGGTGTCGGCGCAGGTGTCGGCGCAGGTGTCGGCGCAGGCGTTGGAGTAGGTGTCGGCACGGGCCTCAACGCTGCCGGAAGCCTCGGCTCCTCGCTCGCGACCGGCTCGTCCGGCGTCGCGTCGGCCGGTCTCGGCAGCGGCGTGGCCGCGTCGGGCATCGGCGCGACAGGCGCCACCCTGTCCCCCGGCGGTCTGTTCGGGCTGTTCGGACTGTTCGGGCTCGGGACCGGAACGGCCGCGAGCGGGGCCACGGCCGCGACGGTTTCCGGGACGGGCGGCGCCGGCACGGGCGGCGCCGGGATCCCCGGGACGCCCGGGCTGCCCGCGGACGATCCCGCCCAGGCGGCCCGCACCCTGCCGACCGGCGGCGGGGCGATCGGCGGTGCCGGCATCGGCGGCGCGGCGGCCGCGCCGGTCCGGACCGGCGACCTCTGCGGCGGGCCCTTCGCCGAAGCCTGCCTCGGCCAGGGGTTCTGAGCGGCCTCAGGGGCCGGAACCGCGCCGAACCGCTGCCGTTCCTTCTGTGCCGGCACCTCGGCCGGGACAGGAGACAGAGATGAACGTCATGCTGGGCCGCGTCTCGCTCGCGGCCGCTCTCGTGATCGGCGTCTCGGGCGCTGCCCTGGCGCGCGATGCCGGGCCGAAGGCTCACGGCGCCAAGGGCACGGCCGGCCTGCACGGGATCGGCTTCAACGAGCCGAAATTCCGCTCGGACCTGCGCACCGGCAAGGAGCAGCCCTACACGTGGCCGGTGAGCGACCGCTATCGCCCAGTCTCGCAGCCCTTCTACGGTCGGGCCTACTGAGCCGCCCGGCGCACGCTCCGCCGAATGGATGAGTGGCGGCGCCCCGCTCCGCCGCGCACAACCGGGGCCGGCCCCGTTCCGTCATCGGAGCGGGCGCCAATCCGGCGATGGCCCAGAGGCACGGGGTCCGTGGCGTGCCGGCTCCCGAGGCAGGAGAGTGTGATGCATCCGCTGAACCGGCGCGTCGTCGCGGTCCCGGCCGTCGCGCTTCTGGTCGTCGCGCCCCTGCCGGGGCGCGCGGGCGAGTTCGCGCAGGTCCCGCCGGTGCCGGGCATGGCCCTGACCCTGCCCGATCCCGGCATGGCCAACGGGGCGCCCGCGCCCGCTCCGACGGCGGCACCGGCCCCCGCCGCGGCCGCGGAGCCGCCCGCTCCGGTCAGGGCGGCCTCCGTTCCGGCGGTCGAGCGCCGGTTCCGGGGCCTGGGCAGCGGGCTCTCGTCGATCGACGGGCAGCTCCCGAACCAGCGCACCGGCCAGCGTCACCAGCACGTGGTCCGCGACATCTGCATCGGCTGCTGATCCGATCCGCCTCCGGCGCGGCGCCGGCTAGTGCGGCGCCCGCGCTCGGGAATTCGCCTGGATCCAGCGCGGCGAGAGGATGTCGCCGGCCTCGGTGATGATCCAGGGTTGGGCCTCGCCGGATTCCATCGCCGCGATCGCGACGGCGAGGGCCTCGCGCAGGGTCGCGAACGGCCGCCCCTCCGCGGCGCGGGCCGGTCTGCCCTTGGGCCAGATGGTCAGTTCGGCTCGTCTGTCGAGGTCGGAGGGCGTCATCGGCGCTCTCGAGGTGCTTCGCAGGGTGCTTCGGCGGGATGTGGGCGTTCTACCGTGCCCGTGTGACGCGGATCTGGCGCCGCGGTTTCCGATTCGTGCCACGGGCCGCGACGCCAGCAACGCGCGCGCTCGCCCGGCGGTTTCGATCGGTTCGGGGGCGCGCGCGAAAAACAAATCACCCGCTCCTCAAGTTTGATTTGAGAACGTGCCGGTGGAAGTTTAGTTCATTTGCATCGAATGCATGGCGCGCGGGATCGGTGCCTGAATTCACGGCTGAGAATTCCCGGGGAACACTGCAGTACCGTGCCGTCCTGGCGATATGGTGCAATGCGAAAAACGCATGCCGCGACGCACAAATCCGTGGTCTCATGCGCTGGTCGATCGCATCCCGCGGTCGACACCGCGATCGAACCGGAGACGCACCATGCGCACGATCCTCATCCTCGCGTCGGCCGCGCTCACCTCGGCGGCCTTCACGGGCCTCGCCGCCGCCGACGACCGCCTGCACCTGACGCCGCCGCTCTATCGCGATCAGGCCCGGCCCGCCCAGCAGATCCGCACGATCCACGATCTGACCACCACGCCCCAGCCCGTCGCCGCGCCGGCGACCGTCAATCGGACGGTCTCGTCCCTCGGCCGGCCGATCGTCCAGGCCGCCGTCGAGGCGAGCCGCTGAGCCGGCTGCCGGAGACGGAGCGCCCCGGGCGGCTCCGTCTCCGGCCGACGCTCAGACGATGTGCAATTCCTGCGCGGCCACCGACGGTTCCACGCCGCGACGGATCAGGCGCCGCGTCCGCGCCCGCTGATCGCGCGCGGTGCTGAGGGCAGTCCCCGCCGCGCGGTACCCCTCGAACCACAGATCCGCCCACGCATACTGCGCCGCCATCGCGAGCAGGACGGCGTTCTCGGCCTGTCTCAGGCCCAGCCGCAGGCTCTCATCCGCCAGGCGACCAACCTCCCCGTACATCATCTCCAACTCCGCGTCCGAACACGGCCGGCAGCGCCGCGAAGGGCCGCCGGCCACCCGCCCAGAGGCCGCTCGGCTCTCCCGCTCAGTGCGACGCCGCCCCGGCAGCGTCGCGAGCGGCGGCCGCCGCTTCCCGGGCCGCATCCTGCCCTCGCACCACTTTCGTGCGGACCGTGTCGGGGGCGCGGCGCGCCGCTCCGACGACGCTTCCGAAGGCCGTCCGGGCCTGTGCGAGACCGGTCCCGGCGACGTCGCGGATCTGGGTCGGGACCTCGTGGCCCGACGACTGTGCCATGCACTGTGCCATGCGTGGTCTCCTGTCGGCCGCCATCCGGGTGCGGCCGGCCCGTTTGTGCATCGCACATGGACCGGCGTCCAGGGATCGCCCGCGCGTCGGCGCGACCGGTCAGATCTCCGTCTCGCGCCGGACGATCGCCTCTTCCCCGCTGCCCTTCTGCGCGAGGCCGACCTCGGGATCCTCGGTCGGGATCGTGGCCGGCGCCGCCTTGACGCGCTCCGCCGGAGGCTCGTCCGCCTCGCGCGCGTCCGGGCCGCGGCTCGTCGGGTCTGCGGTCTCGCGCGTCATGCGGTCTCTCCCTGCCTGCAGCCAACGCGACGGGGCGTGTGCGGGTCCCGGGGCTCCGTCACGATGGCGGGAGGCGCGACGCGGATCGCGGCTCTATATGGGAGGTGCGAGCAGGGAGAGTGGTGTGTTCACCGTCAAGGGGATTGATCCGTCCGGGCGCGTCATGACGTTCGCCTGCGGGACGGACGAGCAGGCGATGGAGAAGACCTGGGAGCTGGCCCGGCGCGGCTTCCGCGAGATCACGGTCGCCGATCCGAAGGGCAAGGAACTCTCCGCGGCCGCCTTCGAGCGCTCGCTCAACATCGACTGGGAGTGACGCGCGTCGGCAGCCCCGCCGCCCCCGACCCTGCCGACGACACTCTGGCCGCGCCGAGCGCCGGTCGACCCGAGGCAGGCGCCTGTCAGGTCGCCTCGAGTTCGCGCCAGAGGTTCGCGCGGCCCGACCGCGCCGTCTCGGGGATGTCGGTCGTGGCGCCGATCTCCTCCGCCTTGCGCCAGATGGCGCGGCAGACGAGGATCTCGCTGCTCGCATCGATGCTGAGGATGAAGCTGTCCGGAACGATCTCGGCATCCGGGAGCGCGACCCGCACGCCGCCGGCCGACCGGTCGTAGACGATGCACGGCAAGCTTCGATGCTCGTCGACCGAGATGCTGCCGGTCTCGTTGAGAAGCGTGCGTGGAGCGCTGCGTCGTTCGAACATCACCGCCTCGAGAACCTCTGCCCGACAGGATCGGTCACCCGGGTTCAAGGGCGGTTTGCGAAATGCCTCGAATTGTCGGGAAGCTGCCGTCCCTGTGAATTCTGCGCTCTTCATGCGCGCTCGGCCGGAGGCCGGATGCGCGGAGCACCGCCGCCCGCCGAGCGACCGGGGCGACGGAGCCGCAGGGACGGAGACGGCCTCGGTCGGACCGCTCGGCGCGTGTGACCGGCCTCAGGATCGACCTACTCGGTCACGACCTCGACGAGGGTGGTGAGAAAACCCAGCGCGACGGCCCCGATGCCGCCCATGAAGGCCGCATCCCACCCGGCGAACTCCCTCGACTGGGGCGCGCGCAGGAAGGCGAACAGCGTCACGGCGGCCCCGCAGACGACGAGAGCGAGGGCCAGCAGGATCGATCGAGACATGGCGTTTCCCTATGCGCCGGTCTCGCGGCCCTTGAGGGCTCTTGTAAACGGACGAGTGCGACCGGCTTGATCTGTTCAGTCTCGTCCGTCGTCGAAACATGACAGACGAGAGCGCGGTGAACAAGGTGTTCATCTGTTCTGCACTGCGGAACAGCGGCCGGAATGGCGCTCTCATCTGATCCGCACAGGACTGAAGTCGCGCGCGGCCAGGGCTGCCCTTCACGAGGGGCATCGACCGGCCGGCCGCGGGGAGTGCCCCGCCGGGACGGGATCCGGCGCGGTCAGTCGATAAAGACGCGGACGCCGTCCGTGTTGAGCAGGTCGCGCTGGTCGGCGCACCATTGCTCCGGTCCGACCGCGGCGATCTCGTCCGCGACCCGCCGGCCCTCCTCGGCGATGGCGTTCCGGGCACGCTGGTGGCCGAGGCCGGCGTCGAGGGCTCGGCGGACCGTGCGGGACAGGCCCTCGGACACCGTGTCGTCGATGGTGTAGAGCTTGCGGCAGTGCAGGACGATGCCGGCCTGCGCGCCGACGATCCGCACGAGACCCCGGATCGTCTCCGCGCGCTTGGTGTCGTCTGCCTCCTCGGCAGCCCGGGCGGTGCCCGGCACGACCGCCGTTCCCAGGAGGGCGGCGAACAGCAGGGCGCGAGTCATCCGGGGCATTCCTTCTGGCCGATGCCGGAGCCGTCTCCGGAACGCCGCACCGGGCGGGCCGCGCCCGCCCCGTCAGATCCGGCCGGTCACTTCCGGGCGGCCATCAGGTCGTGAGTCAGGACGGTCAGCTTGCCGATCAGGTTGCTGATATCGGAGCCCTTGCACGACCATTGCGTGCCGACCGCCTCGCCATCGGCCGAGACGGAGACGACCGCCACCGAGCGCAGGCGACCCTCGCGGGCCAGGGCCAGCTGATCCTGCAGCACGGCGATGATCGACGCGGTGTCCTCGTCCACGACCGCGGGCGCGATATGCGCCGGGAACGGCACGACCGAACTCGTCATCGTCTGCTCTCGCTTCATCTCGCCGATCCCTTCGGTAGCATCCTCGGGCCCCGGCGTGCGCATCAGCTTTGTGCAGAGTGTGGCAGCTTGTCCGTGTCCCGCGATGTCCTGGACGTGTGTGGCGACGATGCAACGGTCTCGGCGCGGCTCCGGACCGCGCGGCGGCACGAGGCGCCGGGCTCCGCGGCGCTTCGTTACGAGGGGGCCCCGCCGAGCGGGGCGCCCCCGGAGGTCGTCATCCTCAGGCGGCCTTGCGGCCCTTGCGCTCGCGCTCGGCCATGGCGCCGGGCTGGCCCAGGCCGATCGCCTTGGCGAGGGCGGAGCGCTGCTCGGCGTAGCTCGGCGCGACCATCGGATAGTCCGCCGGCAGGCCGTAGCGGTCGCGGTAGCTGCGCGGATCCAGGCCGTGGCTGGTCAGGTGGCGCTTCAGCGTCTTGTAGGTCTTGCCGTCGATGAAGCTGACGATCCCGTCGTGCCGGACCGACTTGCGGATCTGGGCCGCGCTCGGCTTCTCGACCTCGGCCTGCGGAACCGCCCCGATCTCCGCCGTCAGAGTCCCGGTGACGAGCCCGCTGATCGCGCCATGCACGCGCGCGATCAGGGCCGGAAGCTCCGCGGCCGGCACCGGATTGTTCGACACGTAGGCGGCGACGATATCGCCCGCCAGCTCGATGAAGTTGGAGTTGGGCCCTGTGGTTTCTTCTGACACTGTAAGATTCCTGGTGTGCCCCTCGCCCGGGATCTGCTACTTTTGAGCACTGAATGCAAGTTACAAAACCGTTGGCGGGCCGCTTCCGGTGCATGATCGGGGTGCCCGCCGCGGAGATCGGCCGACCATTTCTGGCGATTTTCGGCGGAGTATTTCCGGGCGCCGTCCGAGTCGGCCTATCGACTGCGGTAGAGTTTCCGCTCTGCAGAACGACCAGAACGTGCATCTGGCGGACTTGAAGTCGGCCCGGGCCGGCCGATGGGTGTTTCCGCCGTCATCCGCGGTGACGCGGCGCCCCGGTCGTGGCATGGCGCGGCCATGCTGATGCTCGCCCTCCTCATCGCCCTGCTGGCCGTCGTGGTCGCCATGTTCGTGCTGCGGCGGTGGACCGGGCGGCTGGCCTCGCTCGCGACGCTCCTGGCCGGAGCGATCATGGTCCTGTGGCTCGCCGAGGTCGGCCTGCTTCCCGGAACGCAGGGCCCGTTGACGGCGTACCGCCCCCTCGTGCCCGGGCTCGACCGGTAACGGTTCGGTAAGCGTACCGGCGGAGCATGGGGTATGCCCACGCTCTCCGCCCCGCGCCTGCTCACGTTCCTGGTGTCGGCCGTGCTGATCGGCCTCGCCGTCGCCAGCCTCTACACGCGCATCCCGATGGTCGGAAAAACCGTCGTGGCGCACCGGCAATGGTTCTTCATCGGCGCCTACGCCCTGCTCGCCCTCGGGGTGACCACCCGCAGCCTGTAGTGGACCGCGCCGCGGTCCGTTCGCCACCGCGCGCCGCGCCGAGGAGGCCGGAATGGCCCTGAAGACCACCTACCTCGTGCAGCCGTTCGAGCTGCACCGGAATCGCCTGCGGCCGGCCCGTCAGGAGCCCGCGCAGAGCGAGTTCGGCGCCCTCAAGAAGGCGGAGGCGCTGGCCGCCCGCATGCCGGGCGCGGCGGCGCTCAGGGTCGTGGCCGACGACGAGACCGGGGAGCTCGAGGGCGTCACGATCCTCGGCCAGTTCGGGACCGTCCCGGACGATTTCGCCGAGAGCCTGCTGGGGGGCTGAGGCGGCCCGCGGGTCCCGGCTTACATCCGGCTGCGTCTGGGGGTGCGACACGGGCGACCTCCGATTGCGGCCCTCCGGAAACTACGTAGAAACAGCGGAGACTGATCCTTGCGAGCTCCGGCGCTCGCCGAGCTCGCATCCGTGCCCCGCTATTTCATCGACCTCCACGACGGCGCCAACTTGGTTCGCGACCGCGACGGCTTCGATCTTCCGGATCTCGCCGCGGCGCGGGCGCAGGCGGTGCGCATCCTGACGCGGCTCGCGCAGGGCTTGACCGATCCGATGGAGCGGCAGGATTACGTGCTCGCCGTGCGCGACGAGCAGGGCGCGGTCCGCCTGCGCCTGCGGCTCTCCTACGATGTCGAGGGCGGCTGACGGCCCGGCCGCGCGCGGGTCGGGAAAGCGGGAGATCGCATGCGACGCTCAACAGGTCTGACCGGCCCGCTCGCGGCGGCGCTCCTGCTGCTCGTCGCCGCCGGGCCGGCAGGGGCGCAGACCGCGCCGCCCCCGCCCACGGGATCCGCCGCGGCGACGGCCGACAACGCCGTGCTGCTGACGGTCTTCCTGCGCCACGACCAGTCCCGCCCGCTGGCGGAGCTGAACGCGCAACTCGCCAAGCAGGGCTTCTACAAGGCCTTCCCGCCGCCGGGCATCGAGGTCGTCTCGTGGAACGTCGTCATGGGGATCGGGCAGATCATCGTCCTGCGGCTGCCCGCCTCCCGCCTGCGCGAGGTCAACCGCGTCCTGGAGGACACCGCCTGGGGCGCGTACCGGACCGAGTTCTTCCCGACCTACGATTACAGGGCCGTGGGCCTCGCGGAGCACGAGAAGGCGCGCTGAGGCCGTCCCGGCCGCCTCAGGCCGGAACCGCGCCGCCCGGACCGACCGGCCCGAGATCCAGCGCGTCGTCCCACAGGTAGGGGTGGCCGAGACGCTTGGCCGCGTACATCGCCGCGTCCGCCCGCTCCACCAGGGCCTGCGCCCGGGTGGCGTGCAGGGGCGCGCAGGCCACGCCGATCGCCGCGCCGATGCGGATCGGCGTTCCGGTCCCGAGATCGTACGGCTCGGCGAGGCGCGCCTGGAGGCGCAGGGCGAAGCCGAGGGCCGGCGCCGGCGCCGCGTCGCCGAGCAGGATGGTGAACTCGTCGCCCCCGAGCCGCGCGGCGCAATCCCCGGCGCCGAGCGCCGCCCGCAGGCGCTCGGCCAGGTGTCGCAGGAGCGCGTCGCCCACCGCGTGCCCGTGGCGGTCGTTCACCGGCTTGAAGCCGTCGAGGTCGAGGCACAGCAGCGCGCAGGGCGCGCCGTCGAGGTCGGCCAGGGTCCGGTCGAGCCGGGCCGCGAACAGGTGGCGGTTCGGCAGGCCGGTCAGCGGGTCGTGGTGGGCCATGTAGCGCAGGAGCGACTCCGCCCGGCGGCGCTCGGTCACGTCCTCCCACAGGGCGGTCCAGCCGCCGCCGGCCTGCGGGTGCAGGGTGATCGCGACCTGGCGCCCGTCCGCGAGCGTCTGGACCACGGCGTCGGTCGCGCCCCGGGCGAGGAGCCGCCTGCGGGCCGCCCAGAGGCCGCAGGGATCCCGGTCGGCCGGGACCGCCCCCGCGGCGCTCGCCGCGCCCACCGCCCGGGCATGCATGCCGGGCCGGATCCGGTTCGCGGGCGGGCCGAACAGGCGCCGGAACCCGTCGCTCACGAACAGCAGCCGGTCGGCGGAATCGAACAGGCACAGGCCGTGCGGCAGCGAGTCCAGCGCCTGGACGATGCCGGGTCCGAGCTTGCGCCCGCGGCCGAGCCCGTCCTGGCGCCGGGCGCAGGCCGCCTGCCGGTGGCGCCGCGCCAGCCTCGTCGCCGCCCTGCCCGCCTCCGCCGCCATGGCCGGTCCCCCGAAACGCCCGACAGCGTCGTCGGGCGATCGCCGGAACGTGCCGGCTCGGAAATTAGTCTCCGGTCTTCATAGAATGGGATTCCTTTCGCCAACCTTGACGAAAGTCGTGCGCGTTGAGCGATCTTCGCGGAGATTGACCATCCGCAAGTTGAGGTGGTGATCGCGGCGCGCGAACTCTGTCGGTCGACGGGTCCGCGCGGTCGGGCCGCGCCGACGTCCCGGGGGGGCGCCGCGCGGCCCCCGGGACGACGTCTATCGGCGGCGCGTCAGGGCGCGTCGTGCGGGCCGTGATGGCCGTCGAGCACCGTGTCGCTGGTTGGGACCGTCGCGGCGACGGCCTCGGCGCGGCGGATGTCGGGCGCGGTCGCCTCCTCCACGAAGGCCGCCACGGCCTCGCTCAGCGGCAGCGTGCGGGTCTGCTGGCTGCCGAGCCGCCGGATCGAGACCGTGCGCTCCTCCGCCTCGCGGCGACCGAGCGCCAGCAGCACCGGCACCTTGGCCAGCGAGTGCTCGCGGACCTTGTAGTTGATCTTCTCGTTGCGCAGATCCGCCTCGACCCGCAGGCCCGCGCGCTCCAGGGTGCGGATGACGTCCCGGGCGTAGGGATCGGCCTCGCCGGTGATCGTCGCCACCACCACCTGGACCGGCGCCAGCCACAGGGGGAAGTGCCCGGCGAAGTGCTCGATCAGGATGCCGGTGAAGCGCTCCATCGAGCCGCAGATCGCCCGGTGGACCATCACGGGCGGCTTCCGGGCGCCGTCGGCGTCGATGTAGAAGGCGCCGAACCGCTCGGGCAGGTTGAAGTCCACCTGCGTGGTCCCGCACTGCCAGTCGCGGCCGATGGCGTCGCGGAGCACGTACTCGAATTTGGGCCCGTAGAACGCGCCCTCCCCCGGGTTGACCGCCGTCTTGATCCGGCCGGCCGACTGCTCCTCGATCTGCGCCAGCACGCGGGTCATCACGTCCTCGGCGTGGTCCCAGAGGGCGTCGGAGCCGACGCGCTTCTCGGGCCGGGTCGAGAGCTTCACGACGATCTGGTCGAAGCCGAAATCCGCGTAGGTCGAGAGGATCAGGTCGTTGATCTTCAGGCACTCGTCGGCGAGCTGGTCCTCGGTGCAGAAGACGTGGGCGTCGTCCTGCGTGAAGCCGCGCACGCGCATCAGCCCGTGCATGGCGCCCGACGGCTCGTAGCGGTGGACGATCCCGAACTCGGCCATGCGCAGGGGCAGGTCGCGGTAGGATTTCAAGCCATGCTTGAAGATCTGCACGTGGCCCGGGCAGTTCATCGGCTTGAGGGCGAACCAGCGCTTGTCCTCGGCCTCCTCGCCGGCGGATTGCGCGGCGAACATGTTCTCCCGGTACCAGCCCCAGTGGCCGGAGGTCTCCCACAGGGCCTTGTCGAGGATCTGCGGGGCGTTCACCTCGGCGTAGTCGCCGCGCAGGCGCCGGCGCATGTAGGCGATCAGCTCCTGGAAGATCGTCCAGCCCTTGGCGTGCCAGAAGACGACGCCCGGCCCCTCCTCCTGGAAGTGGAACAGGTCCATCTCGCGGCCGAGCCGTCGGTGGTCGCGGCGCTCGGCCTCCTCCAGCCGGTGCAGGTAATCGTCGAGATCGGCCTGGTTCGCCCAGGCCGTCCCGTAGATGCGGGTCAGCATCGGGTTGTTCGAGTCGCCGCGCCAGTAGGCCCCCGCGACCTTCATCAGCTTGAAGGCGGTGCCGACCTTGGCCGTCGAGGTCATGTGCGGGCCGCGGCAGAGGTCGAACCAGTCGCCCTGGCGGTAGATCTTCAGGTCCTCGCCCGGCGGGATCGCGTCGACCAGCTCGACCTTGAAGCCCTCGCCCTTGCCGGCGAACAGCGCCCGCACGTCCTCGCGCGTCCAGACTTCCTTCGTGAAGGGCGCGTCGCGCGAGATAATCTCGCGCATCTTCGCCTCGATCTTCGGGAAGTCCTCGGGCGTGAACGGGGTCTCGCGATGGAAGTCGTAGTAGAAGCCGTTCTCGATCACCGGGCCGATCGTGACCTGCGTCTCCGGCCAGAGCGCCTGCACGGCCTCGGCGAGCACGTGCGCGCAGTCGTGCCGGATCAGCTCCAGGCTGCGCGGGTCGGTGCGGTCCAGGAACTCGATGCGGGCATCGCGGTCGATCGGGTCGTCCAGGTCGGCGACCGTGCCGTCGAGCGCCATGGCGACGGTGCGCTTGGCCAGCGACTTGGCGATGCCCTCGACCACGGCCCGCCCGGTCGTGCCGGCGGCGATCTCCCGCGTGTTGCCGTCGGGGAAGGTGAGAATCGGCATGGTACGAGCGTCTCCGGGCTCAGTCCTGCATACGGGGCAGGTAAGCGGTTTCGAGGGAGCGGCCGTGTAGACCGATTTCTCGGGCGAGGGAACAACGGTGCGGCGCAACTTCACGCATCCCTGCCCTTCGTCCGCCGTTCGGGTGCGCGCGATCGTCCCCGCGCGCGCGTGGCGCCGGGGGCATGGCCCGGGAGGCGAGCACGAGGGACGCGGGACGCCGCGGGAACCCAGGTGTCGGCCAAGTACGCGCGGGATCCGATCCCCGCGGCGCCCCGCGGCATCGGCCGGGCATGGTCCCCGGCCGGTGCCGTCTGTCTCGTCGCGACGTCTCCGACGTCCCGGTCCTGCGACTCCCCGTTAGCGGTCTCTGTCGAGGTGCAGGCACGCCGTACTCGCACGCCGTGCCCGCACCTCCGGAACCCGCATCGGCGCCGTGGCCTTCCAGCCGTCCCCCGCCTCGTAGTGGGCGGGTCCGCAGGTCGCTCAGGGTCGGCCCAGAGGCGGGTCGGCGCGGGGGCATTTCCTCACCCCGCCGGGCAGAGTGCCGCCCGGTCTCACGCCCGCGTCCGAGGCACGCCCCGCACCGGTCCGTCGCCCGGGGCGATGGCGGCTGAGAGCCACCGACGCGGGCGCCGCCCCGTCCCCGGACCCGACCGGTCAGCCACCGGGCGGGCCCCCGAAGGACGCCCCGGGATCGCTCCCGGGCCGCCGCGGACAGGTGCGGTCAGGAAGCACAAAATAGGAACATTGTCAAGGCAAACTGAGCCGCGCGCCGCCATCGACGCGCGCCTCTCCGTCATCGCGAGCGCAGCGAAGCGACCCAGGGCCGCGCGACGTCGTTGAGCGGGGCGCGACCCTGGCCCGCTCCGCTCCGCTCGCAAGGACGTCGGTGCCGAGAAGCCATCGGCCGCAATTCCAGGGCCGGGGCTGGAAGACGGCCCCGTCCGGCGACATGCTGGCGCGGCGCCTCCCCCGCACGGACAGGGGGCGCCCGGACACTCGGAACAGGGACACCCGCATGGCCGCGCGCCTCGCCCTCCTCGGCCTCGGCGCGATGGGGCACCCCATCGCCCGCAACCTCGCGGCCAAGCGGGGCTCCGACGCCGAGACGCTCGTCGCGATCGACACCGACCCAGCCCGCCTCGCCGGCCTCGCCGCGCCGGGCCTCGTCGCCACCACCGATCCCGGGCAGGCCGGCGGCGCCGACGTGCTGTTCCTGTGCCTGCCGAACGGCGACGCCGTCGAGGCGGCCCTCCTCGGGGACGGCGCCCTGGCGGAGCGCCTCGCCCCGGGGGCGGTCGTGGTCGACCTCAGCACCATCGCGCACGCCAAGGCCCTCACGGTCGGCCGCGCCGTGGCGGCGACCGGACGCGCCTTCGTCGACGCGCCCGTCTCCGGCGCGCCGGCCGGCGCCGAGGCCGGGACGCTCACCGTGATGTGCGGCGGCGCGGCCGGGGCGGTCGCGCGGGTGCGCCCGCTCCTGGAGCGGATCGGCACGACAATCCTGCACATGGGCCCGGCCGGGTCCGGCCAGCTCACCAAGACGATCAACAACGTGCTCTACGACATCAACATCGCGGCGCTGGCCGAGGTGCTGCCGATGGCCGTCGCCATGGGGCTCGACCCGGATCAGGTCGCCCAGGTGGTCACGACGGGCACGAGCCGGAGCTACGCGGCGCAGTACTTCGTGCCGCGGATCCTCCGGGGCCAGTTCGACGAGGGCTACCCGATGGGGGCGGCCTACAAGGACCTCGTCGCCGCCGCGGCGGTCGCGGCGGAGAACGGCTTCCCGATGCCGGTCACGGCGGCCGCCACCGCCACCTACCAGACCGCCCTGCGCCAGGGCCACGGCGACCGGGACAAGGGCGCCATGGTGCTGCCGTTCGAGGACCTGCTCGGGGTCCGTGTGCGGTCGCGGCCGTAGGGGCCGGCCGTAGCGGCCATCCGGCGGTCGATCCCGACCGACCCGCCCGCGCCCTGGATCTTACGGCAGCTCGAGCACGTCCCTCAGCGGCACGACCGCCAGGACCTGCCCCGACGCGTCGGCGATCTCGAAGACCTGCCCGGCCAGCACCGCGCCGTCGACCCGCTGGATCTCCAAGAGCGCCCGGGCGGAGCGCTCGGCCTCGGTGCGGGCGGCGTCGAGGTCGGGCAGGTCGGCGCCGTCGAGATCCTCGACCAGCCACTGACCGTCCCGGATGTGCAGGTAGAAGTGCGGCATAACCGCAGAACCGCGCTTACCGCCTCCGGTTGCGTCCCAGCCGCGTTGCGCGGACCGCGTGTGGCCTTTCGGTCACTCCGCGGCCTCGGTCTCCGGCACGGCGGCGTGGCCCGTCCGGGGCGGGAGCACCGGCGCGTCGGCGCGCTGGAGCACCTCCAGGGCGGCGTCGGCCTCCCGCTGGCGGTCCCAGAGCGCCGCGTAGACGCCCCCGGCCTCCAGCAACGCGGCGTGGGTGCCGCGCTCGACGATGCGGCCGTGGTCGAGGACCAGGATCGCGTCGGCGTTGACCACCGTCGACAGCCGGTGGGCGATCACCAGGGTGGTCCGGCCGCGGCTGACCCGGTCGAGCGCCGCCTGGATCTCGGCCTCCGTGAAGGAGTCGAGCGCCGAGGTCGCCTCGTCGAGGACCAGGATCGGCGGCGCCTTGAGGATCGTGCGGGCGATGGCGACCCGCTGCTTCTCGCCGCCCGAGAGCTTCAGGCCGCGCTCGCCCACCGGGGTGTCGTAGCCCTCCGGCAGCCCCGAGACGAAGCGGTCGATCTGGGCGAGGCGGGCCGCCTCCCGCAGCTCCGCGTCGGTGGCGTCGGCCCGGCCGTAGCGGATGTTGTAGCCGATCGTGTCGTTGAACAGCACCGTGTCCTGCGGGACCATGCCGATCGCCGCCCGGAGCGAGGCCTGCGTCACCGCGGCGATGTCCTGCCCGTCGACGCTGATCCGGCCCCCTTGCGGCTCGTAGAACCGGAACAGCAGGCGCGAGAGCGTCGACTTGCCGGCGCCCGAGGGCCCGACCACCGCCACCGTCTGGCCCGCCGGGATCTCGAAGGTGACGCCGCGCAGGATCGGCCGCTCGGGATTGTAGGCGAAGCGCACGTCCTCGAACCGCACCGTGCCGCCCGCGACCGCGAGCGGGGCGGCGCCCGGCCGGTCGGCGATCTCGGGGTTCTGCCCGAGGATGCGGAACATGTCGTCGATGTCGATCAGCGCCTGTTTGATCTCGCGGTAGATCATGCCCATGAAGTTGAGCGGCATCGCGAGCTGCACCAGCATGGTGTTGGCGAGCACGAAGCCGCCGATCGTGGTGCGCCCGGCCAGGATGTCGCGCGCCGCGAGCCACATCACCACGGTCATGCCGAGCGTGAAGATCACCGCCTGCCCGGCATTGAGCACCGCCAGCGACACGTAGGTCTGCGTCGAGGCCTTCTCGTACTTGGCCATCGACTCGTCGTAGCGGCCGGCCTCCCGGGCTTCCGCGCCGAAATACTTCACCGTCTCGTAGTTGAGCAGCGAGTCGACCGCCTTGGTGTTGGCGTCGGTGTCGGAGGCGTTCATCCGGCGGCGGATCGCGATCCGCCACTCGGTCGCCTTGTAGGTGAAGGCCAGGTAGGCGGCGACCGTCAGGAACGCGGTCAGCGCGTAGGTCCAGTTGAACTCGTAGGCCAGCACGCCGAGCACCAGCACGAACTCGACGATGGTCGGCACCAGGGTCAGCACCATCAGGCGCGACAGCTCCTCGATGCCGGCGCGTCCGCGCTCCAGCACCCGGGTCAGGCCGCCGGTCTTGCGCTCTAGGTGGAAGCGCAGGGACAGGCGGTGCATGTGCTCGAAGGTCTGGAGCGCCAGCCGCCGCACCGCGTGCATCGCCACCTTGGCGAACAGCCCGTCGCGCACCTGCGTCAGCGCCGACATGGCGATCCGCGAGAGGCCGTAGAGGGCGATCAGCAGCATCGGCGCGGCGAGGAGGCCGGTCGGCACGGCCTCGTCCTTGCCGCCGACCGCGGCGACCAGCGCGTCGGTGATCCACTTGAAGGTGAACGGCGTCACCATGGTCACCAGCTTGGCGGCGAGCAGCAGGCCGAAGGCCAGGAAGACCCGGCGCTGAAGGTCGGGCCGGCCGTGGGGCCAGAGATGCGGCCAGAGCCGCCGGTAGGTGGCGATCAGGCCGGGGCGCTCGGCCGGGATCGGCGTCCCGGCCGCGGGCGCGGTGTTGTCGGTCATGAAGGGTTCTGCGGGGCGGGATGTCCTGGTCCCGCATATAGGCCCGCTGCCGCGCCGGAGCACCCGCGCTGCGTGCAGGCCCCCGCCTCACGCCCGCCAGAACGGCTTCGCGACCTCGGCGCGCAGGTCCCAGGGCTCGAGGCCGGCGTCCCGGGCCTGGTCGGGGTGGAGCGCCGCCAGGGCGCGGCGGGTGCGGATCCGCTGCAGCCACGTGCGGAGCAGGGACGGGCGCGCGGTCGGACGCGTGACGGCGGGCGAGGAGGACAGGGTGACGGCTTGCATCGCAGACGATCCGGTGGCGGGAAGGCAGTCCGGCCGGGATTGCTGGCGGAGCATTGATCCGATACAAAGATCGGATCAATCGAAACATTGACCTCGGAGCAATTATGCGCCCCGCGGATTACCGCACCGTCGCCGACGCGATCGCGGCCGACATCGCGGTGGGCCGGCTGCGCCCCGGCGCGCGGCTGCCGCCGCAGCGCGACTTCGCCTACGCGCGGGGCATCGCGGTCTCGACGGCGAGCCGGGTCTACGCCGAGCTGGCCCGCCGGGGGCTGGTGACCGGCGAGGTCGGGCGCGGGACCTACGTCCGCAGCGAGCCGGGGCGCGCCGGGTTGCTCCGCCCGGAGCCGCCCCCGGCCGCCCTCGACCTGCAGCGGACCCACTCGCGCCTGCCCGAGCAGGAGGTGGTCCTGGCCGAGACCCTGGCGGCGCTCGCCCGCGACGACGGCCAGATCGGCTTCACCCAGTACGGGCCCGCGGGCACGCCCTCGGCGCAGGCGATCGCCGCCGGGTTCCTGGCGCGGGCGGGCTACGCCCCCGATCCCGCCGACATCCTGTTCACCGGCAACGGCCGGCAGGCGCTGGCCGCCGCCCTGGCGGCCCTGGCGGCGCCCGGCGAGCGGATCGGCTGCGAGCCCCTGACCTATCCCGGGGTGAAGGGCATCGCGGCGCGGCTCGGGATCACGCTGATCCCGCTCGCCATGGACGCGGAGGGCGTCTGCCCCGAGGCGCTGCTCCAGGCCCACCGCGCGACCCCGCTGAGCGGCGTCTATCTCCAGCCGACCCTGCACAACCCCCTCGGCGCCACGATGGGGCCGGCGCGCCGGGCCGCCCTGGCGGAGGTGCTGGAGCGGACCGGGCTCACCGCCGTCGAGGACGCGGTCTACAGCTTCCTCGCCGAGGCGCCGCCGCTCGCCGGCCTCGCGCCGGACCGGGTGATCTTCGTGGACAGCCTGTCGAAGCGGGTGATGCCGGCGCTGACCGTCGGCCTGATCGCCGCGCCGCCTGCCCTCACCGACCGGCTCGCCGCCTCCGTCCGCCAGGGCGCCTGGACGGTGCTCGGCCTGTCGCTCGCGGCCGGCATGCACTGGATGGCGGGGGGCTCGGCGGCGGCGCTGGCCGAGGCCAAGCGCCGGGACGCCGCGGCCCGGCAGGCCCTCGCCCGGGCCGCGCTCGCCGACCTGCGGGTCGTGGGCGATCCGCAGGCCTACCACCTCTGGCTGGAACTGCCCGAGACGTGGCGGGCCGAGGCCTACGCGGCCGCGGCCCTGCGCCAGGGCATCGCCCTCTTGCCGGCCTCGTCCTTCGCGGTCCATCCCGGCCACGCGCCGAACGCGGTGCGCCTCGCCCTGGCCTCGCCGTCGCGGGAGGAGCTCGACCGGGCGCTGCGCGGCCTGCGCCGGCTGGCTTTCGCGGGCGACGACCAAGTGGTGGAGTAGGCGGCGCCGCTCAGCCGCGCTTGTCTGTGGGCAGCACGAAGATCTGGCCCGGGTAGATCAGGTCCGGATCGCGGATCTGGTTCTGGTTGGCGTCGTAGATCACCGTGTAGCGCTCGCCGCGGCCGTAGGTGCGCTGGCTGATCCGCCAGAGGTTGTCGCCGCGGGTGATCCGGGCGGTGCTGATCTCCGGCACGAACACCGCGCCGACCCGGTCCGGCTCCGCCATGTCGGCCGCCTGGGGGTTCGAGACGGCGGCCGGCGGCGAGGCCGCGGCCGGCCGGTCCCGGTCGGCACCGTCGCGCGCGGCCTGATCGGGGCCGGCGCGATCCCGCGCGCCGCTCTGGGCGGGCGACGGTCCGGACTCGGCGGTCTCCCGGGCGGCGACCTGCGTCGGCTCCGGCACCGACAGGGGGACCGCGGCGCGGCTGGCGACCTTGCCGGTGGCCGGATCGACCTGGTCGATCCGCACCTGGTACTGCCCGGGCTTGATCCCGCGCCCGATCGTGAAGGTCGCCCGGCCGTCCGGCCCGATGCTGCCCGGGGCGATCATCGTGTCGTTGAGGTAGAGCTGGATCCGCGCCCCCGGCGTGCCGGTGGCCGTCACGAACAGGCGGCCGTTCCCCTGCACGTCCACGCTGGCGATCCGGGTCGGCCCCGCCCCGGACGCCGCGGCCTCGCGGGTCTCCCCGCTCCCGGCCGGCCGGCCGGCCCGCGCCGCGTCGGCGTCCCGGGTACCCGGCTCGGAAGCCGGACCGGAGGATCTGGCGCCGCCCTTCGCGTCGGCCGTCGCGCCCGGCGCGCCGGGCTGCGACAGCACGACGGTCGCGGCGTCCGGGGCGGTCAGGGCCACGAGGGGCTGGCGGTCCCGGCCGGGGGCCACGTCCACCGCGACGCTCTGCTGCGACTCGGACGCGCGCCCGTCCGCGCCGGTCATGCGCAGGCGGAGCGTGCTGGCGCCCGTCGGCAGGGCCGGCGGCACGATCGCGAACTGACCGTTGGAATCGGCCTTCGCCCGGGCCACGGGCTTGCCGTCGACCAGCATCTCGATCGCGGCGTCCGGCGCGCCGCGGCCGGCCACCACGGCGTCGCCGTTCGGCTCGACGCGGACGATGTCGAAGCGCGGCGCCTCAGCCGCATCCGGCAGGCGCGCGTCCTGGCCCGGACCGGCCTGCTGCGCCCCGGGGGTGCCGGCGCGGGGGGCCTGCGGGAGCGCCGCCACGGGGCCCTCCCCCGGCGCCGGGCTCGCCCGGCCCGGCTTGTCGTCGCGGAAGTCGATCGTCGGGTCGGCGCGGCCGGCCAGGGCGCCCGGATCGGCGAGGCTGCGCAGGCTGCCGCTCGGCGCCGACGACGCGGACGGCTCGGGACCACCGCGGCCGGTGAGCCGCCGCAAGGAGTCGCCGCCGAACAGCGCCAGCACGAGTCCCAGTCCGCCGAGAAGGCCGGCCAGCGCCAGGGCGAGACTGCGCCGCACCTGTCTCGACATCGCCACGAAGGCCTCCCCTCATCCTGCCGCCGCCCGGCGGGCGGCCGTCCGCCCGCGCGAAAAGCCGTCGACGGCGCCGCCCATAATACCGTACATGGTCCCCACACCAAGCCGTCCTGCCGCCCAGGCGGGTGAATCCCACGCGAATTCAGCAGTTTGGCACGTGGAGTGCTGGGCGCGGGGCGCGATCTGGACGGCTCGCAACGGACGCGCGAGGAGGACGCCGGATGGCTCCGGTGAGGACAGTCTGTGTCTATTGCGGCTCCGGCTTCGGCCGCGACCCGGCCTTCCGCGAGGCCGCCGAGACCCTCGGGACCGCGGTCGCGCAGGCCGGGATGGGCCTCGTCTACGGCGGCGGCGATGTCGGGCTGATGGGCACGGTCGCGCGGGCGGCGCTCGCCGCCGGCGGCCACGTCACCGGCATCATCCCGGACTTCCTCCAGGCGCGCGAGCACATGCTGGCGGACATCCAGGAGACCGTGGTGGTCTCCGACATGCACACCCGCAAGCGCCTGATGTTCGAGCGCTCGGACGCGTTCGTGACCCTGCCGGGCGGCATCGGCACCCTGGAGGAGCTGGTCGAGCAGCTGACCTGGGCGCAGCTCGGGCGCCACCGGAAGCCGGTGGTGCTGGTCTCGGTGGCGGAGTTCTGGGCGCCGCTGCTGGCCCTGTTCGAGCACATGCGCGGCCACGGCTTCATCCGCGAGGGCCTGGACCTGAGCTACCTCGTCGCGCGCGAGGCGGCCGAGGTGGTGCCGATGCTCCGCGCGGCCGGCCACGAGCCGGACCCCCAGGCCGAGAGCATCGTCCAGCAGCGCATGTAGGTGCGCGCGCCGCGCGGCGATGAGGATCACGAGGATGCGTGCGTCGATGCGTGCTTCACTGCTCGCGGCCCTGCCGCTCGCCGGCCTCGCCTCCGCGGCGGCGGCCGGCCCGTCGCCGGTCCTGCAGACCCTGGACTACGCCAACACCCGCTACTCGGCCCTCGACCAGATCGACGCCGGCAATGTCGGGCGCCTGAAGGTCGCCTGGACCTTCTCCACCGGCGTCCTGCGCGGCCACGAGGGTGCGCCGATCGTGGTCGGACACCTGATGTTCGTGCACACGCCGTTCCCCAACGTGGTCTACGGCCTCGACCTCGACCGGGGCGGGAGGATCCTGTGGCGCTACGCACCGCGGCAGGACGCGAGCGTCATCGCCGTGATGTGCTGCGACACGGTCTCCCGGGGGCTCGCCTACGCGGACGGGCGGTTGTTCCTCCAGCTGGCCGACACCACCGTGGTGGCGCTCGACCCCGAGACCGGCCGGGTGCTGTGGTCGGTGAGGAACGGCGACCCGGGCCGGGGCGAGACCAACACCGCCACGGTCCTGCCGGTGCGCGGCAAGCTCATCGTCGGGCTCGCGGGCGGCGAGTACGGGGCGCGCTGCCACGTGACGGCCTACGACCAGGCGACGGGCCGGCGGCTCTGGCGCGCCTACGCCACCGGGCCGGACGCCGACATGCTGGTCGATCCGGAGACGACGACCGAGCTCGGGCGCCCGGTCGGCCGCGATTCCTCGCTCAAGAGCTGGGAGGGCGACCAGTGGCGGACCGGCGGCGCCTGCAGCTGGGGCTGGTTCTCCTACGATCCGGACCTGAACCTCGTCTATTACGGCACCGGCAATCCCTCGACCTGGAACCCGAACCAGCGCCCGGGCGACAACCGATGGGCGCAGGCGATCATCGCCCGCGACGCCGATACGGGCATCGCCCGCTGGGTCTACCAGATGACCCCCCACGACCAGTGGGACTACGACGGCGTCAACGAGATGATCCTCACCGAGCAGGTGATCGACGGCCGCGCCCGGAAGGTGCTGACTCATTTCGACCGCAACGGCTTCGGCTACACGCTGGACCGGGCCACCGGCGCGCTGCTGGTGGCGGAGAAGTTCGACCCCACGGTGAACTGGGCCAGCCGGATCAGCGTGGATCCCGCCGCGCCCGATTACGGAAAGCCGGTGGTCGACAAGCGCTACGCCCCCGGCGAGGCCGACGAGGACGAAGCAACCAAAAATATCTGTCCCGGGGCGCTCGGAGCCAAGAACCAGCAGCCGGCCGCCTACTCGGCCAAGACGCGGCTGTTCTACGTGCCGACCAACCACATGTGCATGGATTACGAGGCGTTCCGGGTCACCTACACGCCCGGCCAGCCCTATGTCGGCGCGACGCTCACCCTGCACCCGCCCGAGGGCTCGGACCGGACCGGGGCGTTCATCGCCTGGGACGGCGCGAAGGGCCGGATCGCCTGGACGATCCCGGAGCCGTTCTCGGTCTGGTCGGGGGCGCTCGCCACGGCGGGCAACGTGGTCTTCTACGGCACGCTGGAGGGCTACCTGAAGGCGGTCGACGCGCGGGACGGGCACGAGCTGTACCGGTTCAAGACCCCGTCCGGGATCGTCGGCAACGTCACCACCTACCTGCACGGCGGCAAGCAGTACGTCGCGGTGCTGTCCGGGGTCGGCGGCTGGGCCGGGATCGGCCTGGCGGCCGGGCTGACCGACCCTGCGGACGGTTCGGGGGCGGTGGGGGGCTACGCGGCCCTGTCGCAGTACACGGCGCCGGGCGGGCAGCTCACGGTGTTCGAACTGCCGCAGTGAGCCGCCCCGGCGGCGTCCGCACGCGCCGCCGGGCGATTCGCACGGCATCTCCCTGACCTTCCGAGGCGCTCCCGCGCCGGGTCTGGCTGGACGCATCCCGGGCCGCCTCTCCTGTCCCGCATGACCCCGTCACCGGCGCCGGTGGCCGGCCTCGGGCGGGCCTATCCAGATGCGGCCGCGCCGCTCACGGCAATCGATGACCGGTCAGAAGTGCTGGCCGGGCAAATTCAGAAGTAAAAATTATAATTTCTCAAATATATCTATAAGAAATAAGCCGACTCACAGAGTGTTTCTCAGAGGGTACGAATCGAAAATGCGTCTGATTTTGAACGAACTATGACGATCTGCCGTCGATGATCTTGGATATGGGGCGCGCGACCGGCCGGACGGGGCGGTGTCGGGGAGCGCGTCATGACACGAGGATATGGGGTCTCACTCGCCGCGCTGGCGGTCGTGCTGCTCGGTCCGGGCGCCCAGGCGCAGACGGCCGGCAACGGCGTCGACATCCTGTCGGGTTTCCGGCGGATCTGGATCCCCGGACGGACCTACGACACCGGATCGCCCACGGCCCTCGGGGCGCCCCTCCTGCTGCGCAACATCCAGATCGTCGCCGAGCGGGCGCGGGAGCGGACCGGCGCGCAGGAGATCGCCGCCTATTACGACGACCGCCGCAACCAGAGCTACAGCGTCATCGACGGCCTAGGACCGCTGACGCTGGCCTATCTGGCGGGATCGGGGGCGACCACCACGATCCCGGCCTTCGACGCGACCACGTCGCGCGTGCAGTACGTCGACCAGGGGACCGGTGCCGGCGTGACGACGTCGCCCCTCGGGAAGGTCGTGCAGCTGGTCAACGCGTTCCGGACCAACGCCTCCACCGGCCCGGCCAAGGACGCCTACAGCTATCCGCGCCCCTGGCGGCAGAGCCTGGACGGCCAGAGCCTCGGCCTCGTCGTGCCGCCCTCCCTTGGGCCGGAGAAGAGCCCGACCCCCGCGACGGATGGCGGCTTCCCGAGCGGCCACACCAACGCCGCCTACCTGTCGGCCCTGGCCCTGGCCTACGCGGTCCCGCAGCGTTTCCAGGAACTGCTCACCCGCGCGAGCGAGCTCGGCGACAACCGGATCGAGGCGGGCATGCACTCGCCCACCGACGTGATCGGCGGCCGCGTGCTGGCGACCTACTTCGCCATCCGGGCGCTCAACGACCCGGCGAATGCGGCCCTGATGGGCGAGGCCTTCGCGCAGGCGCAGAGCTACCTGAGCCAGGCCTGCGGCGGCCCGCTGGAGCGGTGCGCCCACGCGCCCGTGGATCCGGCCACCGACCGGTTCTCCGACTACGCGCGCAACAAGTCCGCCTACACGGCGCGCCTGACCTACGGCCTGCCGCCGGTCGGGCCCACGGACCGTCCGCCGGTGGTCCCGGCGGGTGCCGAGGCGCTGCTCGCGACCCGCTTTCCCTACCTCACGGCGGCGCAGCGCCGCGACGTGATCGCGACCACGGAGCTGCCCTCCGGCGGCTTCCTCGACAACGGGCTGGGCTACGACCGCATCAACCTGTTCGCCGCCGCCGACGGCTACGGCGCCTTCAGCGGCACGGTCACCGTCACGATGGACGCGGCCCGGGGCGGCTTCTCCGCCTACGACGTCTGGCGCAACGACATCGGCGGCGCGGGCGGCCTCGCGAAGCTCGGCAGCGGGACGCTGGTCCTGACCGGCGCCAACACCTACGCGGGCGGCACGACGATCGGCGGCGGGACGCTCGTCGGCCATGCCGGCGCCTTCGGCACGGGCGCCATCGTCGACGACGCGGCGCTCGTCGTGGATCAATCGACCGACGGGACGCTGGCCAACGCCGTCTCGGGCTCCGGGACCCTGACCAAGACCGGGGCGGGCACCCTCACGCTCACCGGGCTCAGTACGCTGACGGGCGCCACCGCGGTGCAGGCCGGTCGGCTCGTCGTGAACGGCGGCCTCGCCCACTCGGTCGTGTCGGTGCTGCCGGGGGCCGAGCTCGGCGGCTCGGGCACGCTGGGCGGGATCGTTGCGCTCGCGGGCGCCACGGTGGCGCCGGGCAATTCCATCGGCACGCTCACGGTCGCCGGCAACGTCGGCTTCGCGCCGGGCTCGACCTACCGGGTCGAGGCCGACGCCGCCGGCCGGGCCGACCGGATCGCCGCCACCGGCACCGCCACCCTGTCGGGCGGCACCGTCCAGGTGCGCGCCGCCTCCGGCGCCTACAACCCGCGCACCACCTACACGATCCTCTCCGCCGCCGGCGGCGTCTCCGGCCGGTTCGCCGGCGTGACCGCGAACCTCGCCTTCCTCACCCCGGGCCTGCGCTACCGGACCGACGCGGTCGACCTGACGCTCACCCGCAACGACGTGCCCTTCGCCGCCAGCGCTACCTCGCGCAACGGCGCGGCCGCCGCCAACGCGATCCAGGCGATCGGCGCCGGCCGGCTCTACGACGCGGCGGTCGCCTTCACGGCCAACGAGGCCGGCAGCGGCTTCCGGGCGCTGGCCGGCGACATCCACGCCGGCACCGTGTCCACCGCCTACGAGACCGCCTTCTTCGTGCGCGAGGCGGTGCTCGACCGCCTGCGCTGGGGCGATCCCGGTGCCGGGCTCGACGCCGGCGCCCTGCCGGCCGCCGACGCGGCCGACCTGCCCGGCCGGGCTGCGGTGGTGGCGACCGTGCCGGTGCGCACCCTCGACCCGCAGGTGTTCGGGCTCTGGGGCCAGGGCTTCGGCGCCTTCGGCACGGCCGATGGCGGCGGCAACGCGTTCGACCTCGACCGGCAGATCGCCGGCTTCGCGGCCGGCGCGGACGTGCGGCTCCCCGGCGGGCTGCGCTTCGGCGCGGTCGGTGGCTACACGGAGGCCTTCCTCGACAGCGCCGGCCGGGCGGGCGGCGCGAGCCGGGCGGAGAGCGCGACGCTCAGGAGCGGGTTCGGCGGCCTGTACGGCGGCTACGAGCTCGGCCCGCTGTCGCTGCGGCTCGGCGCGCTCTACGCCGACACGGACGCGCGCACCCGCCGGGCGGTGCAGTACGGCCTGTCCGACACGCTGAGCGGCCACGGCGGCGGCTCCACGGTGCAGGGCTTCGGAGAGATCGGCTGGAGGATCGCGCTGGGCACGCCGGCGGCGCGCTTCGTCGAGCCGTTCGCGGGCGGGGCCTATGTCGGCATCCGGCGCGGCGCCTTCGCGGAGGCCGGGGGCGCGGCGGCGCTGGCGAGCTTCGCGCGCGACTACGACCTCGGCGCGGCGACGGTCGGCGTGCGGGCGCAGGCGCGCCTGGACCTGGGTCTCGGCCTGCCGGTGACGCTGCGGGGTCTCGTCGGCTACCGGCGCGCGTTCGGCGACGTCGTGCCGACCGCGCTGCTGGCCTTCGGGGCGGGCGGCCCGGCCTTCCTGAGCGCGGGGGTTCCGATCGCCCGGGACGCGCTGGTGGCGCAGGTGGGCCTGGACCTGGCGGTGGCGCCGGACGCGAGCCTGGGCGTGGCCTACACGGGCCAGACCGGCGCCCGCGCCCAGGATCAGGCCGTGACGGGCCGCTTCACCCTCCGGTTCTAGCGCGCGACGCCTGCGCGCCGACGAAGTCCACGAAGGCGCGCAGCGGCGCCGGCAGGTGCCGCCGGCCGGGATAGTAGAGGAACGGGCCGGAGAAGACCTGCCACCAGGGCTCCAGCACCGGCTCCAGGGCCCCGCTGTCGAGATGCGGCCGCAGCCAGTCCTCGAACAGGTGGACGATCCCGGTGCCGGCGATCGCGGCCTCCACCGCGAGGTCGCTGGCGGCGACCCGCACGATCAGCGGGCCGGACGGGTCCACCCGGACGATGTCGCCGTCGCGCTCGAACTCCCAGGGCGCCGTCAGGGCGCCGCTGGGGAAGCGCCCGAGCAGGCAGGCATGGCCCAGGAGATCCCGCGGGTGCTCCGGCCGGCCGCGCTTCTCGAGATAGGCGGGCGCCGCCGCGGTGGCGAAGCGCTGCCGCCGCGGGCCGATCGGCACGGCGATCATGTCCTGCTCCAGCCGCTCGTCGTAGCGGATGCCGGCGTCGCAGCCCGCCGCCAGCACGTCCACGAACCCGTCCTCGACCACCACTTCCAAGCGGATCTCCGGGTAGGCCGCCAGGAAGGGCGGCACGAGCGCCGGCAGCACCAGCCGGGCAGCGCTCAGCGGCACGTTGAGCCGGAGCGTGCCCGCGGGACGGTCGCGGAACCCGTTCACCACGTCGAGGGCGGATTCCACCTCGGCGAGGGCCGGCCCGAGCCGCTCCAGCAGGCGGGCCCCCGCCTCGGTCGGCGCGACGCTGCGGGTGGTGCGGTTCAGAAGGCGCACCCCCAGGCCCGCCTCCAGCCGGCGCACCGCCTCGCTGAGGCGCGACGCGCTGCCGCCGCCGGCGCGGGCGCCTTCGCGGAAACCGCCGGCCCGCGCCACGGTCACGAAGGCGGCGAGGTCCGTGAGATCCTGGGTCATCGTTCGAGAATCCGCACGGCCCGTGCCGATTGTCACGACTTATCGGCGCAAAGCGTGGCGTCTACATCCGGAGCGCCAACAGGAGATCCGTCATGACCGCCATCACCGCCATCACCGCCGACATCGCGCAGGCCGGGACCTTCCCCCTCGGTGGCCGGAAAGTGAAGCGACTCGGCTACGGGGCCATGCAGCTCGCCGGGCCCGGCGTGTTCGGGCCGCCGAAGGACCGCGCGGCGGCGGTCGCGGTGCTGCGGGCGGCCGTGGCGGCGGGGGTCGACCACATCGACACGAGCGACTTCTACGGGCCGCACGTCACCAACCAGATCATCCGCGAGGCGCTGCACCCCTACCCGGACGGGCTCGTGATCGTCACCAAGGTCGGCGCCACGCGCGGGGCCGACGCCTCGTGGAACCCGGCCTTCTCGGCCGCGGACCTCACCCGGGCGGTCCACGACAACCTGCGCAACCTCGGCGTCGACGCCCTCGACGTGGTCAACCTGCGCCTGATGTTCGACGTCCACGGCCCCGCGGAAGGCTCGATCGAGGCGCCGCTGACGGTGCTGGCGGATCTCCAGCGCCAGGGGCTGATCCGCCGGATCGGCCTGAGCAACGCGACGCCCCGGCAGGTCGCGGGCGGGCGGCGGATCACCGACATCGTCTGCGTGCAGAACCAGTACAATCTCGCCCATCGGGGCGACGACGCCTTCATCGACGATCTGGCGGCGGCCGGGATCGCCTACGTGCCGTTCTTCCCCCTGGGCGGGTTCAGCCCGCTGCAGTCGGACACCTTGTCGGCGGTGGCGGCCGGGCTGGGCGCGACGCCCATGCAGGTGGCGCTGGCGTGGCTGCTGCGCCGGTCGCCCAACATCCTGCTGATCCCGGGGACGTCGTCCCTCGGCCACCTCCGCGAGAACCTCGCGGCGGCCACGCTCGCGCTCCCGGATGAGGCGATGGCGGCGCTGGATCGGATCGGGGCGGCGTGAACGGTTCCCGTCCGGACGCCTCGGTTGCGGTCTCCCTCACCGTCATCACGAGCGCAGCGATGTGACCCAGGGCAGCGCGACGACGGCGGGCGTCGCGCCGTCTGGTTCGCTTCGCTCCGCTCGCAAGGACGGCGGTGCGGAAAGGAGCGACCCGAGGCCTACTTCGCCGTCATGCCGGCCACCATCGGGCAGCCGCCCTCGCTCATCGGGCGGAAGGCCTGCTCGGCGGGGATCGTCTCCAGCACCTTGTAGAGATCCCACGCGCCCTTCGACTCGGAGGGCGCCTTGGCCTCGAACAGGTACATCGGGTGGATCTTGCGCCCGTCCGGCCGGATCGTGCCCTTGCCGAACAGCGGGTCGTCGGTCGGCATCTCTTTCATCTTGGCGACCACGGCAGCGCCGTCCTTGGCCGAGTGCAGGGCCGCCACCGCCTTCAGGTAGTGCAGCGTGCTGGCGTAGACGCCCGCCTGGTACGAGGTCGGCTTCTTGCCGGGCATGCGCTTCTCGAACCGCTCCGCGAAGGCCCGGGTGCCGTCGTTGAGGTCCCAGTAGAACGAGGCGGTGAAGGCGAGGCCCTGCGCCACGTCCAGGCCCAGCGAGTGGATGTCGGTGATGGCGATCAGCAGGGCGGCGAGCGTCTGACCGCCCTGGCGGATGCCGAACTCGTGCGCCTGCTTGATGGCGTTGGCGGCGTCGAGCCCGGCATCGGCGAGCCCGATCACCTGCGCGCCCGAGGCCTGGGCCTGGAGCAGGAACGAGGAGAAGTCCGGGTTCGGGAACGGCGTGCGCACGCCGCCGACGACCGTGCCGCCGTTCTTCTCCACCACCGCCTTGGTGTCGCGCTCCAGGGCGAGGCCGAAGGCGTAGTCGGCGGTGATGAAGTACCAGGACTTGCCGCCGCGCTTGAGGATGGCCTTGCCGGTGCCGTTGGCCAGCGCCGCGGTGTCGTAGGTCCAGTGCACGGTGTTGGGCGTGCAGGCCGGGCCGGTGAGGTCGGCGGTGCCGCCGCCCGAGTTGATGAAGGCCTTGTTCTTCTCCTTGGTGATCTGCGCGATGGCGAGCGCCACCGAGGAGGTCGGCACGTCGAACACCGCGTCGACGCCGTCGCGGTCGTACCATTGCCGGGTGATCGAGGCGCCGACATCGGGCTTGTTCTGGTGGTCGGCGGCGACGACCTCGACCTTCAGCCCGTGTTCCTCCGGCTTGAAATCCTCGACCGCCATGCGGGCGGCCACCACCGAGCCCTCGCCGGTGGAGTCGAAGTAGACGCCGGAGCGGTCGTTCAGCACGCCGATCTTCACCGGCACGAGGTTGGCCGCGAGCGCCGCGCCGGCGCCGAACGCGCACAAGCTCCCGAGCAGCGCCGCGGCGCGGTGGCGGAGCGTCATGTCTCTCTCCCTGTCGTGTCCACTCGGCGGCGTTGATCGCCGCTCGGAATGTTTCCGAAGGCAGAGTATCCGTGGCGGTCCGCGGCTGAAACGGGTGCGCGTGAGGATGCCGGCGATCCGTCAGGGGCAGCCCTCCCCGCCCGAGACGACACCGCCGTCTTTGCGAGCGGAGCGAAGCAATCCAGCAGCACCACACTCGCCGAGGTCGCGCTGCCCTGGGTCGCTTCGCTGCGCTCGCGATGACGGGTGAGCGGCGGCGATCGGCCTCTCAACCGCCCCGCGGCGCCAATCCGAAGATCGCCCGCGCCTGATCGGGCGTGGCCGGCTCCCGGTCGATGTGGGCCAGCAGGCTCACCGCCTTCTCCACCAGGGCGGCGTTGCTCGGCGCGAGCGTGCCCCGGGACAGGTACAGGTTGTCCTCCAGCCCGACGCGGACGTTGCCGCCCATGCCGGCGGCGACCGCGAGGATCGGGAACTCCTCCCGGCCGATGCCGAAGGCCGACCAGACCGCGTCCTCCGGCAGCCGGGCGCGCATCGCCACGAGGGCTTCCGGCGTCGCGGGCGCCCCCCAGGGGATGCCGAGGCAGATCTGGAACAGCGGCGGGCGCGCCAGATGCCCCTCGGCGATCAGGTGCCGGGCCAGCTCGATCTGGCCGAGATCGAACACCTCGATCTCGGGCTTCACGCCCGCGTCGCGGATGTGGCCCGCCATCGCCCGCAGGTGGCCGGGGGTGTTGAGGAACAGGTGCTCGCCGAAATTCATCGTGGCGATGTCGAGGGTGCAGATCTCCGGCCGCAGCGCGCCGACATGCCGGGTGCGGGCCTCCGGTCCCACGAAGGTCGTGCCCGGGCCGGCGACCGACGGGTCGGGGTCGCCCGGCACGAACCGGCCCCCCGCCCCCGTGGTCAGGTTGAGGATCACGGCGTCGTTCTTCTCGCGGATCCGCTCCACCACCTCGCGGTAATGGGCGAGCTCCATGCTCGGCGCGGCCGTCTCGGGGTCGCGGACGTGGATGTGGACCACGGCCGCCCCGGCGGCGGCGGCCTCGAGGGCTGACTGCGCGATGGCCTCCGGGCTCACCGGCACGGCCGGGTTCTTCCGCGGCGTGTCGAAGGAGCCCGTGAGGGCGCAGGTGATGACGGTGGTGCTCGCCATGTGTGTGCTCCCCGCGCGTCAGATCGCTCCGCCGTCGACCGTGATGGTCTCGCCCGTGATGTAGGCCGCGCCCGCGCCCAGGAAGAAGATCGTCTCGGCGATGTCCTCCGGGCGGGCCATGCGGCCGAGCATCGTGCGCCCCACGGTCGAGGCCTTGCGCTCCTCCGACCAGGGCTCGGTCCAGGGCGTGGCGACGAGGCCGGGCGCCACCGCGTTGACGCGCACGTCCGGCGCCAGCGCCCGGGCGAGGCTCCGGGTCAGGTTGATCAGTCCGGCCTTGCTCGCCGAGTAGGCGACCGACGAGCCGCGCCGCCCGAGGCCGGCCACCGACGCGGTGTTGACGATGGCGCCGCGGCTCGCCTTGAGGGTCGCGGCCGCGGCCTTCGCGCAGCGGAACGGCCCGAGCAGGTTGGTCGCCAGGATCGTGGCCCAGAAATCCTCGGTCATCGCGTCGAGGTCCTCGAAGGCGATGGGCGTGGTCGTGCCCGACGTGCCGGCATTGTTGACGAGCACGTCGAGGCCACCGAGCCGGTCGATGCCGGCCGCCACCATCGCCTCGGCCTCGCCCGCCCGCGACACGTCGCCGGGCAGCGCGATCACCGAGAATCCGGCGCCGGCGAGCCGGGCGGCCTCTTCGGGGCCGCGGGGATCGTCCGGCAGGTGGTTCAGCGCCACGGTGGCGCCGTTGCGGGCGAAGATCGCGACGGTCGCGAGCCCGATCCCCGACGAGGCTCCGGTGACGAGGACGCGCCGTCCGGACAGGTCCGCTCCGATCATGATCCCTCCATCCGGCCGATCCCGGCCATCGCCGCCTTGAGCGCCAGGAGCTTGCGGTCGCGTTCGCGGAACAGCTCTTCCGGCGGCCGCCCGCCCCAGTCGAAATAGCCCTTGCCGGCCATCACCCCGGTCCGGCCCTCGGCGCAGAGGGCGTCGAGGGTCTCGGAGCGGGTGCGAGGCGGCGGCGGCGCGTAGCTGCCGTTGGCGAGCGCCCGCTGCGTCAGCTCCAGGCCGGTGAAGTCCGCCTTGGCGAGGTGGCCGAGGATCGGGATGCGCAAGGCGAGCCCGTGGATGATCGCGTCGTCGATGTCCTTCGGCGCGGCGACGTCCTCGTCGAGGAGCCGGAACACCTCGGCGCTGATCGCCTGCTGGATGCGGTTGGCGACGTAGCCCGGGATGAAGCGCTTCAGCACGATCGGGACCTGGCCCAGGCCGCGCACGAACTCGGCCATGGCGGCGACGACCGCCGGGTCCGTGCCGGGCCCCGGCACCACGTCGACGAGGTCGACGATGTAGGGCGGCGTGTACCAGTGCAGGATCAGCGCCCGCGCCTGCCGGGCTTCCGGGATCAGCGGGAAGACGTCGAGGTAGCTGGTGTTGCTGGCGAGGATCGCGTCGGCCGGGCAGAGCCGGTCCAGCTCGGAGAAGAGCGCGCGCTTGGCCTCCGGGTTCTCGGTGATCGCCTCGATCACGAGGCCGGCGCCCGAGACCGCCGCGTCGAGCGCCGCCTCGACCCGGACGGCCCGGGCGAGCCGCGCGGCATCCCAGCCCTCCGGGGCGGCGCCGGCCTCCCGCAGGGTCGCGAGGGCGGATTCCATCAGGCCGGGGATCCGCGCCCGGGTCTCGGGCCGCGTGTCGGTGATCCGCACGCCGTGGCCGGCGAGCGCCAGCACCAGGGCGATGCCGTGCCCCATCACGCCGCCGCCGACGATCGCGATCTCGCCCATGCCGCACGCTCCTGTCCCTGCCCCGGGCTCCTCTCGCGGGAATCCTCGGGTCGTCCGTCCGGCCTCAGCCGCCGCGCTGGTCCCGGCGCATCATGAAGGCCAGCTTCTCGAACAGGCTGACATCCTGCTCGTTCTTCAGGAGCGCCCCGTGCAGCGGCGGGATCAGCTTGCGGCCGTCCTGCTCGCGCAGGGTCTCGGGGGTGATGTCCTCGGAGACGAGGAGCTTCAGCCAGTCGAGCAGCTCCGAGGTCGAGGGCTTCTTCTTGAGGCCCGGGACCTCGCGCATCGCCAGGAAGGTCCGCAGGGCCTCCTCGACGAGGCGGTGCTTGATGCCCGGATAGTGGACGTCGACGATGCGCTGCAGCGTCTCGGAATCGGGGAACTTGATGTAGTGGAAGAAGCAGCGGCGCAGGAACGCGTCCGGCAACTCCTTCTCGTTGTTCGACGTGATGATCACGATCGGCCGGCGCACGGCCTTCACGGTCTCGCCGGTCTCGTAGACGTGGAACTCCATCCGGTCGAGTTCGGTCAGCAGGTCGTTGGGGAACTCGATATCGGCCTTGTCGATCTCGTCGATGAGCAGGACCGGGCGCTCGGGCGCGGTGAACGCCTCCCAGAGCTTGCCGCGCCGGATGTAGTTGGAGATGTCCGAGACCCGAGGGTCGCCGAGCTGGGAGTCGCGCAGGCGCGAGACCGCGTCGTACTCGTAGAGCCCCTGCTGCGCCTTGGTGGTCGACTTGATGTTCCAGACGATCAGCGGCGCGCCCAAGCCCTTGGCGATCTCTTCGGCCAGCACGGTCTTGCCGGTCCCGGGCTCGCCCTTCACGAGGAGCGGCCGCTCCAGGACCACGGCGGCGTTGACCGCCGCGGTGAGGTCGGGGGTCGCGACGTAGGTCTCGGTTCCGGAAAAGCGCATCGCGGTCTCGGAGAGAGGGGCTCGGGCCAAGGGGTAGCGCGCCGCGCCGCCGGGCCGCAAGCGCCGTCCCCGTCCGGCCGTCCCAGTCGGTGCCGGCTGATGCGCCCGCCCGATGGTCCACGCCGTCATCACGAGCGAAGCGAAGTGACCCAGAGCAGCGGGACGTTCGGAGGCGGGGCGCTACCCTGGATTGCTTCGCTTCGCTCGCAAGGACGGTGGCGCCGCGAGCGATCTCAGCCCTTCTCGTGCCAGACGCAGTTCCGGGCGAGGATCTCGAGGTTGACGTCCGACTTCTGCGGCTGCGGCAGGGTCTTGCCGTCCATGGCCAGGTCGATCTTGATCTCGACCTGGCCCTTCGCCTCGTTGGAGCGGCGGGAGAAGTAGCAGTACTGCTGGTAGGGCTGCTCGGCGCTGTCCTTGAAGTTCCAGCCGGTCACGATCTGCCCGTCGAGGTAGGGCACCTGCTTGAACACCGTGAAGGTCGTGTTCACCGCGGCCTTGGAGGCCGGGGCGGCGTCGTTGCCGAGCTGCGCCTTGGTGGGCGTCGGCGTCGCCGGCGCCTTGGGCAGGCCCTCGAGCTTGAGGGTGTTGTCGGTGAGCGTGACTTCGCCCTTGGTCTTCAGGGTCACGTCCGAGAGCGCCGCCTGCATGGCGGCGGCGATCTTCTCGGCGGCGGTGTCGAACTGGTTCAGGGTCGCCCAGCCGTAGGCCGCCGCGCCGACGCCGATGCCCGCGAGGCACGCGAAGGCGCCGAAGCCCAGCGCCCGGAACAGGAAGGCCCGGGCCGCGACGTAGCTCGAATCCGCCCGCAGGCGGGAATTCACCTGCTGGGCGAGGGCGATGTTCTCGGGGGTCCCGCTCGCGACGTAGTTCATGCGCCGGCTCCAGCGGCAGGGAGGGTCGGGCCCGGATGGGTCTGGTTCGGCAGCGCCTGCTGGCCCTGGGCCGGCCGGTTCATCGGGATCACCGCGCCCGACGCGTTGGCGGCGCGCGGCAGGATCGGCTCGGGGTGCGAGCGCAGGGCGTCGGCGATCGCGTCGAGCATGTAGGGGGCCGCCTCCGGGTTCACGGCGGCGCCGAGATCGTCCTCGTCCATGAAGGTCCGGCGGGTCGAGACCGCGCAGAGCGCCAGGATCGTCGACGCGAAGGCGGCGCAGACCGCGGGCAGGAACACGAAGATCCGCAGGAAGGCGTGGACCTGGCTCTCGGTCACGTCGATCGGGTCGACGCCGTAGACCATGGCGGTGAAGGAGTGGAGCTGCGAGCGGTTGACCGCGTTGCGGTAGCCCTGCTCGGCATCGGCCACGCGGCGGTCGGCGGCGCCCGGATCGAGGGCGGCGCGCGCCTTGCGGGCCTCCTCCAGGTCCTTGATCATCCCGGCGCGGTCGGCGGACGCCTTGGCGACGCCCTGCGACAGGGCGGCGACGCGGGGATCGGCCACGCATTTCAGGTTCTGGTACTTCCGGCCCTTGCTGTTGGTGCCGAAGACCCGCTCGCAGCGCTGGGCCGGGAGGCCGGCGAGCTGCTGGGCGTTGTCGGCGGAGCGCTTCTCGATCTGGTCGAGCTCGGCCGTGTACTGCGCCACGCGCTCGTCGGCCGCCTTGATCCGGTCGCCGATCGTGGCGCGGTCGGCCTGGGCGTCCTTCAGGGCGGTCTTGGTCCGGGCCGCCTCCATCAGGCGGGGATGGAACATCATCTCGCCGAGCTGCGACACCGACTTGGTGGTCACGCCCGCCGCGAAGATGATGCCCAGCACGGCGAGGCCGCGCACGAAGTAGGAGCGCTGGGTCCGGGCCAGGATGCCGAGCGGCACGCGGCACAGCTCCACCGCGGCGTAGACCAGCGGCGCCAGCAGCATGAAGTAGAAGGCGTGCCAGTCGCCGTCGCTGTAGACGCCCGCGAACAGCCACGCGCCCCAGAGCGAGGCGCCGATCACCATGAACTCGA
Source organism: Methylobacterium oryzae (assembly GCF_021398735.1). Lineage (NCBI taxonomy): Bacteria > Pseudomonadati > Pseudomonadota > Alphaproteobacteria > Hyphomicrobiales > Methylobacteriaceae > Methylobacterium > Methylobacterium oryzae. The sequence goes on along the minus strand of NZ_CP090349.1, from coordinate 2,859,558 downwards.
CGAGGTACGCGATCGCCACGTAGCCCCACTTGATGCGGTAGCCCTTCTCGACGTGGCGCTGGTGCCGCCAGCGGTCCGACTCGAGCTTCCACTCGCGCTTCTCGCGCTCGAGGTCGCGGCTGGGGGGCGCTGCCGGACCGGCAAATATCGATTTGATGGAGATCATCGGCCTCGTCGCATCCATCCGGTCCAGTTCCGGGCCGAGCCCGGCCGAGCTTAACCCCCGGTTAACTCAGGCGTGTATGCGCGCATTGTGCCGATTTTGGGCCGCGTTGCACGCCTTCACCGCATGCCTCCTTTGGATGCCGTCCGCATCCCGCGTGCCGGTGACCGAAATGTCTCACCCGCGCCTGTATCCGGCTTGTGTCGGAACGCACGTCCGCGGGACCGGTCGCCGGCCGAATCCGGTTGCTCCGAGGGCGCCGCCGACCCATGATCGCGCGGCCGTGAGCGGCGCTCCCCACCCCCGAGAGACGAGGTTCGATCCGCCGCCGATGCCAGAGGTCCACGCCGGCTCCTACAAGGAAGCGATCCTGTTTCTCGTCACAGCGGGCATCGTGGTGCCGCTGTTCCACCGCCTGCGGATCTCGCCGGTGCTCGGCTTCATCGGCGCCGGGGCCCTGCTCGGACCCTTCGGCCTCGGCCGGCTGGCCGACACCTATCCCTCCGTGCACCTCTTCACCATCGGCAACCGGGCCGAGATCTCGCACCTCGCCGAGTTCGGCGTGATCTTCCTGATGTTCATGATCGGGATCGAGCTGTCGTGGGAGCGCCTGCGGGTGCTGCGCCGGCTGGTCTTCGGCCTCGGCTCCCTGCAGGTGGGCTGCTCCGCGCTGATCCTCGGGGCGATCCTCTACGGGCTCAACGTGCCGCTCACCGGCGCGGTGATCGTCGGCATCGGCCTCGCGCTGTCGTCGACCGCGGTGGTCCTGCCGGTCCTCGCCGAGCAGAAGCGGCTGAACGCGCCGACCGGGCGCACGAGCTTCGCGGTGCTGCTGTTCCAGGACCTGGCGGTGGCCCCGGCCCTGTTCGCGATCGCGGTGCTCGGCCGCGACGACGGCGGCGACAAGGGCTGGGCCCTCGCCCTGGCGCTGGGCCAAGCGGCGATCGCGCTGGCCCTGATCGTGGTGGCGGGCCGCCTCGCCCTGCGCCCGCTGTTCCAGCTCGTGGCGCGCACGCGCTCCACCGAGCTGTTCATGGCCGCCTGCCTGCTGGTCATCGTCGGCACGGCGCTGACCGCGGCGGCGAGCGGCCTGTCGATGACGCTGGGCGCCTTCGTGGCCGGCCTGCTGCTGGCCGAAACCGAGTACCGCCGGGCCATCGAGGCGACGATCGACCCGTTCAAGGGCCTGCTGCTCGGCGTGTTCTTCGTCTCGGTGGGCATGAACCTCGACCCGGCGCAGCTGATGGCGACGCCGGGGGCGATCATCGGCCTGTCGCTGGCGCTGGTCCTGATCAAGGCCGCCGTGGTGATGATGGCGGCCCCCGTGCTGAAGATCCCCCGGCCGGTGGCGCTGGAGACGGCGCTCCTCCTCGGTCCGGGCGGCGAGTTCGCCTACGTGCTGATCGGCGGCGCCATGGCCACCGGCCTGGTGCCGGAGGAGGTCGGCGCGGCGGCCCTCGTGGTGACCACGGTCACGATGATCATGATCCCGGCGCTCGCCGCCGTCGGCCGCCGGCTCAAGCTGCGGGCGACCGCCAGCGCCCAGGCCACCGCCAAGGCGGAGCCGGTGCCGGAGCGCGTGGGGAACCGGGTGATCGTCGCGGGGTTCGGCCGCGTCGGCCGGCAGGTCGGCGAGATGCTGGAGCGGCACAAGATCCCGTACATCGCCCTCGATTCCGACGCCGCGCGGGTGGCCGAGCAGCGCCGTGCCGGGGCGCCGGTCTATTTCGGCGACAGCGGCAACACCGAGATGCTGCGCCGCTGCGACATCGCCACGGCCCGGGCGCTGGTCGTCACCCTCGACAATCCCCGCGCCGTCGAGGCGGCGGTGGCGGCGGCCCGCGCCGAGCGGCCGGACCTGACCATCGTGGCCCGGGCCCGCGACGCCCGCCACGCCTCCTCGCTCTACGAGCTCGGCGTCGACGACGCGGTCCCGGAGACGATCGAGGCCTCGCTGCAGCTGTCGGAGGCCGTGCTGGTCGATGTCGGCGTGCCGATGGGGCTGGTGATCGCGTCGATCCACGAGCGGCGGGACGAGTACCGCGCCCTGCTGAAGAAGCGCGAGGGCGAGTCGAAGCCGATCTTCCGGGCCCGCCGGACCGTCGGGAAGGCACTCGGCAAGGCCCCGGTCAAGCGGGAGCCCGAGCGCCAGGAGGCGGCCGGCCAGGAGGCCTGAGGGGGCGGCCTAGAGGGGGCGGCCTGAGGCGGGAGATCCGAGCGGAGGTCCCGGGGGCCCCGCTCAGATCAGGACCGGGTGCGCGTCCTCGTGCTTGGCCCGCCGCGCCGCGCGGCTGCGCGGCGCCGGCTCGAACCCGTCGGCGAAGCTGCACCGGTAGACCAGCTCGTCCGCCGGCCCGAGGCCGGTGACCAGGGGCACCGTCACGGTGTCGCCGGAGAAGCGCCAGCCGCGGGCGCCCTTGTCCCAGTAGAGCCAGACCGTCCCGGGATAGCCCCGCAGGGTGAAGACCGCGGCCTTGCGCGACAGGGCCTGCACCGCCCGCGGGGCGTACATGCCCTTGTCGCGGTAGGCGTCCCGGGTCGCCTCCGGCTGGCGGTCCATGAAGGTGTTGCGCACCAGCTGAATCGTCGCCCCCGGCTTCCCGAGAAACCGCTTGAATTCCGTCAGATTCCGCAGGATGACCGCCATCGCAGGTCTCCTCGCTAGCTCCGTGTCGGCCGCGCTGCCGCGTCCGCACACACTCGATGTCCCGAGTTGAGCGATTCCCATGACCGATTGAGTGACTGGGCGAGGCTTGTCCGGTCACATATCAACAGATTCGACGACTTATGCCCAGGTTATGAGTCCCATCGGGTCGGAGAGACTCGTTTGGGCGCCGGAATCGGCGCTGCCGACGGGGCTGAATCTTGTCGACCATCGGCGAAGACTCGGAAGTCCTTCGGAAAAGTCCTGCCACGCTCGGCGGCGCGCCGACCGATTCGCGCGGGCTTGACCCGGACGCCCGGCTGGCGCGTTCTCCCGGCATGCTGCTGCAGTTCTTCACGGCCCTCCGGGACGCCAAGGTCCCCGTCTCCCTGAAGGAGTACCTGACCCTGCTCGGCGCCCTGGACCGGGGCCTCGCGGAGCACGACGTCGAGGCGTTCTACTTCCTGTCGCGCACCGCGCTCGTGAAGGACGAGGCGCATCTCGACCGGTTCGACCGGGTGTTCGGCACGGTGTTCAAGGGGCTGGAGACCCTGGGCGAGGCGGTCGAGCCCGCCGCGATCCCGGAGGAATGGCTCAGGAAGCTCGCCGAGAAGTACCTGACCGAGGCCGAGAAGGCGGAGCTGAAGGCGCTCGGCTGGGACAAGCTGTTCGAGACCCTGAAGCAGCGCCTCGCCGAGCAGAAGGGGCGCCACCAGGGCGGCTCGAAATGGATCGGGACCGGCGGCACCTCGCCCTTCGGCGCCTACGGCTACAATCCCGAGGGGATCCGCATCGGCCAGGACGGCAACCGCAACTTCCGAGCGGTGAAGGTCTGGGACAAGCGCGAGTTCAAGGACCTCGACGACGACCGCGAGATCGGCGCGCGCAACATGCGCCTGGCGCTGCGGCGCCTGCGCCGCTTCGCCCGGACCGGCGCGGCGGAGGAGCTCGACCTCGACGGCACGATCCGCGCGAGCGCCCGCCAGGGCTACATCGACGTGAAGCTGCGGCCGGAGCGGCGCAACGCCGTGAAGGTGCTGCTGTTCCTGGACGTCGGCGGCTCGATGGACTGGCACATCGAGCAGGCGGAGGCCCTGTTCTCGGCGGCGCGCTCGGAGTTCAAGCACCTCGCGCACTACTACTTCCACAACTGCCCCTACGAGGCGGTCTGGACCGAGAACCGGCGGCGCCACGAGGCCAAGACGCCGCTCCTCGACGTGATCCGCACCTACGGCAGCGACTACCGGCTCGTCTTCGTGGGTGACGCCTCGATGAGCCCCTACGAGATCGCGACGCCCGGCGGCTCCGTGGAGCACTGGAACGAGGAGGCGGGCGCCACCTGGATGCAGCGGCTCCTCGACCATTTCCCGAAGGCGGCGTGGCTGAACCCGGTGCCCGAGACGCACTGGGGCTACACCCAGTCGATCGGCATGATGCAGCGGCTTGTCGCCGGTCGGATGTTCCCCCTCACCCTGGACGGGCTCGACGCCGCGGCGCGGGCGCTGGTGCGATGACAGGTGCCTTTACGGCCTCACAGCGCGACGCGACCGGAGGCGATGCCGTCCTCGCGAGCGCAGCGAAGCGATCCAGCAGCGCCGCATACGCGGACGTCGTGCCACCCTGGGTCGCTTCGCTGCGCTCGCGAGGACGGGCGGGGATCGCGCGACCGAGACGGTTTCCGTCTCAGCCCTGCTGGGACGGCGTCGTCACCACGAGGCCGTCCATCGCCGGCGTGATCTTGATCTGGCAGGAGAGGCGGGAATTCTCGCGGACGTCGCTGGCGAAATCCAGCATGTCCTGCTCCATGTCCTGCGCCTTGCCGACCGTGTCGATCCAGGCGTCGGCCACGTAGACGTGGCAGGTGGCGCAGGCGCAGGCGCCCCCGCACTCCGCGTCGATGCCCGGGACGTTGTTGCGCATAGCCGTCTCCATCACGGTCGCGCCGACGCTGCCTTCGACGGTCCGTTCCGTCCCGGCGTGGTCGACGTAGGTGATCTTGGGCATGCTGGGGGCTCCGGGCTCGCGTCGAGCGCAATTTGTCCGACGGGCGGCGTGCCTGCTTGGCGGCTGGAAACGCGGAATGCAAGCGCGGCATTAGACACCGGTCCCGGATCGATCGCCGCATTGGGCGACACCGTCAGGCGCGCGCCTCCGCGATCTCCGCCAGCGCCCGCGCGACCGCGGCCGCGAGGTCGTCGACCGGCACCGCCCCGGTGCCGGCGCGCAGGCGCGTCTCCGCGGCGTCCGCGAGCGCCCGCACGTGGATCGCCCCGACGCCCGCGGCCGAGCCCTTCAGGGTGTGGGCGAGGTCGGCGCGCTGCGCCCGCGGCAGGGCCGGGTCGGCGAGGCGCGGCAGGATCGACCGGCACTGGCCGGCGAACAGCTCCAGAACCTCACGGGCCAGATCGGCGTCGCCGCCGGTCTGGGCCTCGAGTTCCGCGGGGTCGATGGCCTGCATGCTCGGGCTCCCGGCATCCGGATTCGTCGGGGATTGCGGATCTGATCCACACAATTCACCCCCTGATTCGCCGGGTGGGGATCGCGCCCGACCCCTCCCCTGCGGCAGGATGGTGGAGGCGGCGAGCGACGGGCCCGGTAACCATTCGGTTAACCTTTTCTGGGGCCGGTCGAGGGCTCGGGTATCGGCAGTCGCTGCCCGAGTTTAGTCTTGTAATGGTAAACGGGGCGTTGCGTCTCCGGCTCAAGCCTCTCCAGGCGCCGGTGAACCCGTGTAACGAGGCGTTGTATGGCGACCGAGAAGAAGCTGAAGGACCCGGCCGAGGCCGCGCTCTCTGCGATCGAGCAGGCGCTGAACCTCGACGCCCTGACGCCGAACGGCACCGACGGCCGCGCCGAGCCGCGCCTGCCCGATGTCGGTGACGCCGACCCGCTGCGCGACGGCGGTCTCGACGCCGGCCGGACCATGCCGCCGCGCCTCGACCTCGACCCGCCGCTCGCCTCCGACCTGCCGCCGCCGGGCCTGGACCGCCCCCGCCGCGAGGGCGGCCTCCTGCCCCCCGACCGCTCGCTCGTGGCCAACGACGACCGGCGCAACATCGGCATCCTGCAGCAGACCCTGCGGGTGCGCTCCTCGCCCAAGCCCTACCTGCTCGCCCTCGCGGCCGGCGCCGTCTGGATCGGCGCCCTGGTGCTGGTCGCGTGGTCGAAGTCCGACGGCGACCTGCGCGCCGTCCTGTCGGGCCTCTCGGCCCTCCAGGCGAGCGTCGGCGCCGCGGCCCTGTTCGGTCCGGTGGTGCTGTTCGTGATCGCCGCCATGCTGGCGGTGCGCGCCCAGGAGATGCGCCTCGTCGCCCGCGCGGTCGGCGAGGTCGCAGTGCGCCTGGCCGAGCCCGAGAGCTTCTCCACCGACGCGGTCCTGACCATGTCGCAGACCGTGCGCCGCGAGGTGGCGGCGGTGGGCGACGGCGTCGAGCGGGCGCTCGCCCGGGCCGGCGAGCTGGAGACCCTGGTGCGCGGCGAGATCGCCACCCTGGAGCGGGCCTATTCCGACAACGAGATCCGGATCCGCTCCCTCGTGGACGAGCTGGTGGCCCAGCGCGAGGCGATCGTCACCAACGCCGAGCGGGTGCGCAGCGCCATCACCGGGTCGCACCAGAGCCTGAGCCAGGACCTGGAGGGTGCCTCCGACCGGATCGTCTCCGCGGTGACCGGCGCGGGCGAGCGCGTGACCGGCGCGCTGGAGACCCGCGGCGCCGCGATCACCGCCTCCCTGGGCGAGGCCGGCGACCGGGTGGTCAACCTGATGACCGCCCGCGGCAGCGACCTGATCGACACGCTGGCGGCCACCAGCCAGGAGGTGCGCGGCAGCTTCCAGGAGGTCGGCGAGACCCTGACCCGCAGCTTCGAGGACCGCGCCGGCACGGCGACCGGCGCCTTCCAGGCCGCCGGCACCGCCCTGGCTGACCGCCTGTCGGAGAATGCCGGCGCCCTCACCCGGACCCTGGAGGAGACCGGCAGCCGCGTGAGCGACGCGCTGGAGCGCCAGGCCGGCACGGTGCGCGAGACCTTCGAGCGCTCCGTGACGGGACTCGAATCCGCCTTCCTGTCGCGCGGCTCGGAGCTGACCGAGCGCTTCGGCGCGATGGGCGCCGAGATCACCGCCCGCTTCGCCGAGACCGGCTCGGCCCTGACCCAGGACATCGCCGGCCGCGGCCTCGCGCTGCGCGCCGAGATCGAGAGCGCCGGCCTGTCGGTCGCCGAGACGATCGAGGGCCGCGGGCGCGACGCCCAGGCCGCCCTGGCGCTCGCCGCCAGCGGCGCCGGCGAGACCCTGGCGGCCCGCGCGGGCGCCGTGCGCGACGACCTCGTCGGCACCGCCGAGCGGATCGCCGAGGCCCTGTCGGAGCGCGGCGGCGCCCTCGCCGAGCGGATGGACGGCATCGCGGCGCGCCTCGACGAGACCGTGACGGTCCGGGCCGCGGACCTGGAGCACCGGGTCGCGGCGGCGGCCGAGCAGGCCGGCGGCAGCATCGCGCACCGGACCGAGACGGTCGCGGCCAACCTCGAGGCCGCCTTCGCGGCCCTGGGCCGGGGCTTCGAGACGGGGGCCTCCTCCGCGGTCCAGTCGCTGCGGGGCACCGTCGAGGGCCTGTCGGGCGAGATCGACGGCCGCACCGCCGAGGCGGTCGCGGCGCTCCGGCGCGGGGCCGAGGCGGCCACCGATGCCCTGCGCGGCACGGCCGAGGACGCCACCGGCGCGGTCGAGGCCCGGACCCTCGAGGCCGTGCGGGTGTTCGAGCGCCGGGTCGCGGATTCCGCCGCCGCCCTGTCGGCGCGGACCGAGGAGGCGGCCGCCGCGCTGCGGGCCGCCGCCGATCAGGCGAGCCAAGCCGCCGAGACGCAGACGCGGGACGCCGCCGCCCGGCTCGCCGCGGCCCTGGACACCCTGCGCAACGCCTCCGGCGAGGTCACCGGCGCGGTCGAGGCCGAGACCGCGATCCTCACCGCCCGGTTCCGCGACGCCGCCGACCGGGCCGGCACCGAGCTCGGCGCCCGCGGCACGGACGCCGTCGCGGCGGTCCGCGCCGCCCTGGACGATCTCAACCGCGAGCTCGCCGCCCGGACCGGCGACGCCACCGGCAGCCTCGCCGAGGCCGCCCGCGCGATCTCGGCCGACCTCGCCGCCCGGATCAGCGAGATGGAGGCGGCCTTCGGCGAGCACGGCCGGAGCGTCGCCGAGCTGCTCGCCGGCCACGCCGACGAGACCCAGGCCCGGATCAGCGGCACCGGCCGCGACATCGTGCTCGCCGTGGCGAGCCAGGGCGCCCGCATCGCCGACACCCTCAGCCAGACCGGCGCGAGCTTCGCCGAGACCGCCGACGGCCGGGTCCGGGCGATCGACGAGACGCTGGGCAACCGCCTCGCCGCCCTGCAGGAGACCATCGCCCGCGGCGACATCCTGGCCGACCGAATCAACCGCGACACCGCCGCGCTGGGCGAGACCGTCGGCGCCCGGCTGGAGGAGATGGACCGCCTCCTCACCGGCAAGGGCGAGGCCGTCGCCGAGACGATCGCCACCCGGGCCCGCGAGGCCGGCAGCCTGATCGAGACCCATCTCGGCGGCCTGGAGACGCGCTCGGCCGAGCGGGCCGCCGCCATCGCGGCCGCCGTGGCGGCGCTGGTCGGCCAGATCGACGACCATCTCGGCAGCCGCGCGAACGCCGTGGACGACGCGCTGCGCGCCCGGACCGACGAGATGGCCCGCGTCATGGCCGAGGGCCATCGCGGTCTGATGGAGATGCTGGAGGGCCGCACCTCCGGGCTCGGCCAGGACATCGCCCGCCACACGGGCGAGATCGCCCGGCGGATCGAGGAGAGCGCCGGCCATTTCGACACCGGCGTCATCGGCCGCCTGCAGGCGATCGCCGAGACCCTGGACCAGCGCGCCCGCCTCGTGGACGAGAGCTTCGGCGTCCAGGCCTTCGAGGCGATCCGCCTGATCGAGGCGCGCACCCGCGCGGTGGACGAGGAGCTGGCCGGCCGGACCCGCGACCTCGTGGCGATGATCGCCGACCGGACCGGCGGCCTCGACGGCGCCATGGCCGAGCGCGTCCGCGCCCTCACCGGCACCATCGAGGAGGCCACCCGCGGCCTCGAGGCCGCGCTGGCGAACCGCGCGGATTCGATGATCCGCCTGGTGGACGAGCGCACCGAGAACGCCGACGCGGCGCTGGCCGCCCGCACCGAGGCCGTGCACGCGGCCTTCGCGGAGCGCGCCGACCTCATCGGCCGCCTGATCGACGAGCGCATCGCCGCCATGTCGGGCGAGCTCGACGAGAAGGGCCGCGCCGTGTTCGGGGCGATCGGCGGCCGGATCACCGAGCTCGCCCGCCTGCTCGACCGCGGCGGCACCTCGCTGGCCGAACTCATCGACCAGCGCGGCGAGAGCGTGCTCGCCAAGCTCCAGCAGACCATCGCGGACGCCGAGCGGATGCTCGATGCCGGCGAGGGCCGCCTGGGCCACACCCTGTCGAGCCGCACGGCCGACATCAGCGGCCTCCTCGACGAGGGCGTCCGCTCGGTCCACACCCTGCTGGACGACCGGACCAACCAGATCCGCGTCCTGCTGGACGACCATGCCGGCACCCTGGCCGCCACCCTGGACGGCCGGATGGGCCCGATCCACGAGGCGCTGGACGGCCGCGGGCAGGCGATGGTCGCCGCCCTGGAGGGCGCGTTCGGCTCCGCCACCGGCGCCCTCGACGACCGCACCCGCCAGCTCGGCAGCCTGTTCGACGAGCGGCTGGGCCACCTCGAGAGCCTGGTCGACGGCCGCGGCACCCGCCTCGCCGACACCCTCACCGCCCGGGCCCAGGCCCTGCGCACCCTGTTCGAGGAGGCTCAGTCGGCCCTCGACGGCGTGGTCGAGGGCGGCGGCGGCCGCTTCGCCGCCGCGGTCGACGCCCGCATTCAGTCCCTCCGCGCGGTGCTGGAGGAGGCGCCCGCCGCCGTCTCCGCGCTGGTGGAGACCCGCGAGCGCCAGCTCGCCGCCACCCTCGACGCCCGCACGCAGCGCCTCCACACCCTGTTCGAGGAGGCCCAGGCCGGCCTGCGCGACCTCGTGGACGGGCGCGGCCAGGAGGTCGCCGACGCCATCGCGGCCCGGACCGAGGGCCTGCGCACGACCCTCGACGCGGCGCCCGCCCAGATGGCGGATCTGCTGGACACCCGCCTGTCCGACCTCCAGGGCCTGTTCGAGCGGGCGCAGGGCGAGATCGACCGCCTCGTGGACACCCGCGGCCGCCAGATCGCCGGCACGATCGAGCACCGCACCCAGGCGCTCCAGACCACGATCGAGGGCGTGAACCCGGCGATCGCCGGCCTGCTCGAGGAGCGCGAGAACCGCCTCGCCGAGACCCTCAAGGAGCGGACGGGCGAGCTGCAGACTCTGTTCGACCGGGTGCAGAACCGCCTCGGCGCCCTTGTCGAGGGCACCGGCCGCGACGTGTCCGAGCGGGTCGACGCGCGCGTCGAGACCCTGCGGGCGACCTTCGAGCAGGCGCGCGCCGCGATCGAGGGCCTGCTGGAGGACCGCGGCCAGGCCCTGGTGGCGGCCGCCGAGGGCCGGACCGGCGCCCTGGTGGAGGTGTTCGACGCCCGCCTGCGCGCCCTCGACGGTGCCGTCGAGGGCCGGACCGGCGCCCTGGTCGAGACCTTCGACGCCCGCCTGCGCGCCCTGGACGGCGCCGTCGAGGGCCGGACCGGCGCCCTGGTCGAGACCTTCGACGCCCGGCTGCGGGAGCTGGACGGCGTGGTCGAGGGCCGCACCGCGGCCCTGGCGCAGGCCGTCGAGGCGCAGAGCGAGGCCCTGGCCCGCGGCGTCGACGCCCGCGCCGACGCCTTCACGCAGCGCATCGACAGCCGCATGCGGCTGTTCGCGACCCTGGTGGCGCAGCGCGCCGACACCCTGGCCACCGCCTTCGACGACCGCCACGAGGCCTTCGCGGGCCTCATGGACGAGCGCACGGCGTCCCTGGTCGCCGCCCTCGACGAGCGGGCCCGCGCCCATGCCGAGCAGGTCGAGGCCCACAACGCGGCCCTGGCCGAGACGCTCAGCCGCCGCGAGGCCGCGCTCGCCGGCCTGATCGACGCCCGCACCGAGGCCCTCGGGGCCGGGTTCGAGCGCCGCGCCACGGCGCTCGGTGCCCTGGTCGACGCCCGCGGCGAGGCCCTGTCCCGCCGCCTCGCCGAGAGCGCCGAGACCCTGGTGCGCGCCATCGAGGAGCGCGGCGGCGCGCTGCTCGCCAGCGTCGAGGGCAGTGGCCGCGCCGTCGGCGACAGCCTGGAGGGCCATGTCGAGCGCCTGCGCAGCGCCATCGACGGGCCGATGATGGACCTGTCGCGGGCCCTGTCGGACCGGGCCGAGGCGATCGAGCGGACGCTCGCCGAAACCGGAATGCCGCTCGCCGAGAGCCTGCGGGAGCGGACCGAGGAGCTGGCCGTGCAGTCGCGGGCCTCGGCCGAGCTGCTGCGCGCCGCCGTCGAGGACGGCGCGGGCCGCACGCTCTCGGAGCTGTTCGAGACCAACGACCGGATGGGCCGCGAGCTCGGCGCGCTGCTGCAGCGGATCGAGGCCGCCAACACGGCGCTGACCGACCTCGTGGCCGGCGCCGACACCAACCTCGGCGCGATCGAGCAGGGTCTCGCCGGCCGGATCGAGCAGGTCCAGGGGGCGCTGGAGCGCATCGCCGCCGAGACCGGCCGGGCCAGCGCCGGCGTCTCGGCCCAGGTCGAGGCCCTGCGCGGCGCCGCCGACGGGGCGCTCAGCGAGGCCTCGCGCCTCGCCGAGACCCTCGACGGCCGCGGCCGCTCCCTCGGCGAGCAGACCGCCGCGCACGTGGCGGCCCTCGACCGGGCCGCGGCCTCGCTGGCGGCCATCGAGGAGCGCCTGGACTCGGCCCTGTCGGGCCGCGAGACCAAGCTGACCGAGGCTCTGGCCGCGTTCGAGGCCCGGGCCGCCGCCCTGGAGCAGAACGGCACCGCCCTGGCCCAGACCATCGAGCAGACCCTGCGCGCCGCCGAGGAGCGTGCCCGCAGCGTCGGCGAGTCCCTGGCCCAGTCGGCCCAGGGCGCCGGGGCCTCGGTGACGAGCGCCTTCGCCGACCTGAAGGACAGCGCCAGCGCCGAGGGCGAGAAGGCCGCCCAGGGCGTCCGGCAGGTCATCGAGGAGGCGGCCCGCGAGATGCGCAGCGGCTTCCAGGAGGCCCAGGCCAGCTTCGGCGACTCCTTCTCGGCCCTGCGCGAGATGGCGGGCTCGATCCGCGGCGAACTCGACGCGACCCGCGCCGAGCTCGCCAAGGGCGTCCTCGAGCTGCCGCGCGAGACGCAGGACGCAACCGGCGAGATGCGCCGGGTGGTAGCGGACCAGATCAAGGCCCTCAACGAGCTGTCGTCCCTGGTCTCCCGCTCCGGCCGCTCGGTCGACGTCGCCCAGCCGCAGGCGCAGCCCCAGCGCCGGGTCGCGGAGAGCGGCGGCCGCGCCGTCGCGGCGGCGGCGCCCGCCGCGGCCCCGGTCGCACCGGCGATGCCGACGGCGGCCCCCGCGGCTCCGGCCCTGCCGGCGCCCGCGGCGACGCCGCGGCCCGCCGCGGCCAAGATCGAGGCGCCGCGCCCGTCCGCGACCGCCCGCCCGGCGCAGGCCGGCGACAAGCGCGGCTGGCTGTCCGACCTGCTGACCCGCGCCTCGCTGGACGACGACGAGGAGCCGGCGGCCGACGCGCCGGCCGCCGCCCCGGCGCCCGCGCCGGCGGCCCGCCGCCCCGCGGTGGCGGCCGCCGAGACCGGGCGGATCGCCCTCGACACGATCTCGACCGACATCGCCAAGATGATCGAGCACCGGACCGCGGTCGACCTGTGGGAGCGGTACCGCCGGGGCGAGCCGAACCTGTTCGACCCGCGGATCTACACGCCGCAGGGCCGGGCCACCTTCGCGGAGATCCAGCGCCGCTACAGGACCGACGCGGAGTTCCGCCGCAGCGTCGACCGCTACGTCAGCGAGTTCGAGCGCCTGCTCGGCGACGTGGTCAAGAACGACAGCGACGCCAAGCGCACCGACGCCTACCTGACCTCGGAGACCGGCAAGGTCTACACCATGCTGGCCCATGCCAGCGGGCGCTTCGACGGGGCGTAGGACCGATCCCGCCGGGGCCGCTCGCGGCGCCGGCGGGCGCCTGACCGGGGGCGACGAGACCCGTCGCGCCCTCACAGCAGGCCGAGGCCGACCAGCTCGCGCCGCAGGGCCTCGGGCATCTCGGCGAGGTCTCCCGAGGCCTCGGCCCCGAGATCGGCCGGCGCGTCGCTGGCCGTCAGGTAGCGCCAGCCCTGGAACGGCCGGTAGGGCCGGGGCGCCACCGGGACGAGCCGGGGATCGAAGACCAGCCGGCAGCGCGGGATGCCGTCCGCGTCGGTGAGCGGCTCGATCGCGGTGATCGCCTGCCGGCAGGACAGCGTCCCGCGGATCACCCAGTAGATCGAGCCCTGACCGGTGATCTCCCGGTGGCGCTTGGGCAGGGTGCGGGTGACGTGGAACGGCGCCGCTTGCCGGCCGTCCCGGAGCGCCTCCGCGCGGAAGCGGGCCTGCCGGGCCTCGAGATCGGCGATGGTGGCGGGGCCGACGCAGAGCTTGATCAGGTGCAGGGCCACGGATGCGCGTGCTCGGGGGTGCCGGGGGCGCCCCTGATAGCAGGGTCCGCGCCGGCGCGCGCCTGTCGAACTGCGCCGGAGCGCCGGCGCCGGGCCGGACCCGTCAGGCGAAGAGCGCGAGCCGCTGCTCCGGCGTCAGCGCGTCGATCTCGGCGAAGCTCAGGGCCGGCTCCTCCGGCGGCATCGCCGGCTGGGGCGCCGCTGCGACGGTCTCGCCCCAGGTGAGGTCGACCACGTCCGGCGCGATGTCCTCCTCGACGTCCGCCTCGACGTCCGCCTCGAACGCCTCCTCGATCGCGGTGGCGGGCTCCGGCGCGTCCGCGGCGGACGGATCGGCGACGGGAAGGGAGGCGACCTCCGGAGCCGGCTCCGGCTCCGGGGCGGCCTCGAGATCGACCGCCCAGTCCGCTTCCAGATCGGCCTCCGAGCCGGCCTCCAAGCCGGCCTCTAAGTCGGCCGCGGGTGCGGCCTCCGACCCGTCCCCCGGCGCGGCGAGGTCCGGCTCCGGGGCGAATGCCAGCGCGGCCACTCCCCCCGGCTCGGACACGGCGTCCGGCTCGGCCTCTGCCACCGGCTCCGGCGCGGCCGGCGCTTCGGCCGCGACCTCTGTCTCCGGCTCGGCCTCCGGCGCCCGGGCCTCCGCCTGGACCGGCAGGAACACCAGATCCTCGTGCAGCGCCGGGCTGCCGGGGCGGGCCACGAGGGCCGCCACCGTGACGGCCGGCACGTCCATGGCGATGTAGCGGTCGATGTCGCTCTGGTTCAGATCGGCCGGCTCGCCGGCCGGCCGCGCGCCCCGGTGGGGCGGCACCCGGACCGCGTCCTCGCCCCAGATGGCGATCATCGCGGAGACCCGGTCCTCCAGGTAGCGCAGGGTGTAGACGATCCGGGCGGTGCGCTGCGCGGTCAGGTCCTGGAAGGAGCAGGCGGTGTAGATCGCGGTCGCGTGGCGGTCGAGGGCGTCGCAGGCCTGCGCTTCGGCCCCGTGCTCGCGCAGGGTCCAGGCCGCCTCCTGGATCGACTCGGCGGCGCTGAGGATGTCGGAGGTGGCCTGCTCGGTCTCGCGCACGATGGCGTCGAGGGCGAGGGACGCCTGCGTCAGCCGGGTCTCGTCGCCGTTCGGGGTGTTGAGCGCCGCGATCTCGCCCTTGGTCCGGCTGATCGCGTCGGCCATATCGAGGAGATTGCCGCGCAGGTGCCCGAAGGCCTCCTGCCCGCGGTCGGCGGTGACGCTCCGCTCCAGCCGCGCGATCGCCCCGAGCAGCACCTCGGTCTCGGCGCCCCGGTTGCGCCGGGCGTACTCGGCGAGGAACCAGCGGCCGCGCTCGCTGGCGCTGATCGTCGCCTCGATCGCCTCGTACTCGGCCGAAGCGTGCGCGCTCGGGTTGACGGAACCGAACATGGGCCTCTCTGGACGCTGAATGCGGGCGCGGCGGCGGCCCCGATGCGCGCCAATCGCGGCGAATTTGACAGAGGGCCTTTAACGGGCGCTTACGGACGCCGTCCCGGTCCCACCTCCCTGCTCACCCCGCTCGTCGAGACCCGCCTTGCCCCGCCCGTCCGGCCCGGCGCGCCTGTCGCTGCTCTACGCCGTGGTGTTCACCGAGATCGGCATCGCGATGCCGTTCATGCCCCTGTGGCTCGACGCCCTGGGGCTCGATGCCCGGGTGATCGGTCTCCTCCTCGCCCTGCCGATCGCCACGCGGATCGCCGCCACGGCGCCGCTGATGAGCCTCCTCGACCGCGGCCTCGGGCCCCGGCGGCTGATCCTGCTCGGCAGCCTCGCCCTGAGCCTGACCTACGCGCTGATGCCCGCCGCGGCCGGGATCGGGTGGCCGCTGCTGGCCGGGCTGATCGTGCTCAACGCGGTCGCCGGCGCGCCGCTCGTGCCCTGCATCGACTACCTGACGCTCGCGGCCGTGCGCCAAGACGCCCGCCTGACCTACGCGCGGATCCGGATGGCGGGCTCCATCGCGTTCCTGCTGGCGAACCTCGCGGGCGGGCTGCTGCTGACGGCGCTCGGCGGCCGGCTCGCCGTGCCGCTGCTCCTGACCGGCCTCGCCCTCGGCGCGGGTCTGGTGGCGTGGCGCAGCCGCGCGGTGGCGGCCCTGCCGCCGTCGGCGGCGGGCGACGGCCGGACGCGGCTGCCGCGGCGGCTCTGGCTGTGCATCGGCGCGGCGGCCGCGATCCAGGCGAGCCACGGGGCGATCTACGGGTTCGGCAGCATCTACTGGACCGGCCAGGGCATCCCGCCGACCTGGGTCGGCGCGCTCTGGGCGACCGGGGTGCTGGCCGAGATCGCCCTGTTCGCCGGCCTCCCCGCCCTGCCCGCCGCCTGGCGCGGCCCGGTGCGGCTCCTCGGCGCCGGGGCCGTCGCGGCGATCCTGCGGGCGATCGGCATGTACCTCCTCGGCGACCATCTCGCCGCGCTGGTGCCGCTCCAGTGCCTCCACGGCCTGACCTTCGGGGCGACCCAGCTCGGCGCCATGGCGGCGGTCTCGGCCTACGCCCCCGACGGCGCGCGGGGCCGGGCGCAGGGCACGCTCAGCGCGGTCAATGCCGGGATCTCGGTGGTCGCGACCCTGGGGAGCGGCGTCGCCTACCGGGCCGGCGGCCCCCTCGCCTTCCTGCTGATGGCGCCGCTCGCCGCCGCCGGCCTGGGCCTCGCCCTGGCGTCCCGCCGCGCGCGGGGGGTGAGGTTGGAGACGGATCGTCAACCGTAATGTCGTCATAACCGCCGGGCAGGGTGGTGCCTCGATCGAGGAGTATGGGTGTTGCTGAGCGAGGGCACTGTTCCCGGCGCCTTGGCCGGCGCCGCGCTGCGGGACCGGTCGGCCGACGGCCGCCTGGCGCTCGACGGCCGCTGGACCGCCGACCAGGCCCCGACCGTCGAGGCCGCGGCCGCGCGCATCGCGGCGGCCGGCCGCGCCGGGCCGGTGGCGGTCGACCTGTCGGGGATCGAGCGCCTCGACACGCTCGGCGCCTGGGTCCTGGAGCGGACCCGCGCCGAGATCGAGCAGGCGGGCAGCGCCCTCACCTATCTCGGCGCCCGCCCGGAGCACCGCACCCTGCTGGGCGAGGTCCGGCTGCGCGAGCCGGACGCGCCGCCGCCGCGGCGGCACGGCCCGGTCGTCGGCCTGCTCGACTCCACCGGGCGCCGGACCGTGCAGGGCGGCCGCGAGTTCGTCACCGCCCTCGCGTTCCTGGGCGAGCTGATCGCCGCCTGCGGGCGCGTCGCCCTGCGGCCCGGCACGTTCCGCGGCAACGCCCTGATCAACCAGATCCAGCAGGTGGCGCTCAACGGCACGCCGATCATCGTGCTGATCTCGTTCCTCGTGGGCGGCATCGTCGCCCAGCAGGGCATCTTCCAGCTCCAGCGCTTCGGCGCCCAGACCTTCGTGGTCAACCTGATCGGCCTCCTGATCCTGCGCGAGATGGGCGTGCTGCTCACCTCGATCATGGTCGCCGGCCGCTCCGGCTCGGCGATCACCGCCGAGATCGGCTCCATGCGCATGCGCGAGGAGGTCGACGCGCTCCGGGTCATGGGCCTCGACCCCGTCGAGATCCTGATCGTGCCCCGGGTGCTCGCGCTGATGATCGGCCTGCCGATGCTGACGCTGATCGGCGACCTCGCGGCGCTCGCCGGCGGCGGCCTCACCGCGATGCTCTACGGCGGCCTGACCCTCGACCAGTTCCTGGTCCGGCTCCAGGCGGCGGTGGGCGTCCACCACGTCATGGTCGGCCTGATCAAGGCGCCGTTCATGGCGCTGACGATCGGGGTGATCGCCACGATCGAGGGCTTCGCGGTCGAGGGCTCCGCGGAATCGCTCGGCCGTCACGTCACCGCGTCGGTGGTGAAGTCCATCTTCATGGTCATCGTCCTCGACGGCCTGTTCGCGGTGTTCTTCGCCGCGATCGATTTCTGAGGCCGCCGCGATGAATGCCCCGATGACCGCCTCGCCGAATGGCCCCGCCCCGATCATCCGCGTGCGCGACCTCGTGGTCGGCTTCCGCGACCGCAACATCCTGAAGGGCCTGAGCCTCGACATCCGCGCCGGCGAGATCCTGGGCTTCGTCGGGCCCTCGGGCCAGGGCAAGTCGGTGCTCACCCGGACGATCCTCGGCCTCAACCCGAAGCGGGCCGGGACCATCGAGGTGTTCGGCCGCGACGTCGACGCGCTCACCTACGCGGAGCGGCGCCGGATGGAGCAGCGCTGGGGCGTGCTGTTCCAGCAGGGCGCCCTGTTCTCGGCTCTCACCGTCAAGCAGAACATCCAGGTGCCGATGCGCGAGCACCTGAACCTGTCCGAGCGCCTGCTCGACGAGTTCGCCCGGCTGAAGATCGAGATGGTCGGCCTGAAGCCCGACGCCGCCGACAAGCTGCCCTCGGAATTGTCGGGCGGCATGATCAAGCGCGCGGCGCTCGCCCGCTCCCTGGCGCTCGATCCCGAGATCCTGTTCCTCGACGAGCCGACCTCGGGCCTCGACCCGATCGGCGCGGGCGAGTTCGACGACCTCGTCTCGACCCTCAAGGAGACGCTGGGGCTGACCGTCTTCATGGTCACCCACGACCTCGACAGCCTCTACACCGCCTGCGACCGCATCGCGGCGCTCGGCGACGGCCAGATCATCGCCGCCGGCACGATCGACGAGATGCTGGCGAGCGACCATCCCTGGCTGCGCTCGTACTTCCACGGCAAGCGCGCCCGGACCATCGCGACGGGGGGCGCCTCGGCCCATGCCTGATCCCATGCCTGATCCCGTGCCTGCTCCCGTGCCTGACCCGATGCCCGATCGCCGCCGTCCCACCCAGATCCCGCCCTGCTCCCCTCCGGGAGCCGGGGCTCCAGGCCCGGCCGGATCTCCGCCGGCCAGAACCGCAGGTTGAGCGCATGGAAACCCGCGCGAACTACGCCCTGATCGGGGCCTTCACGATCGCCGTCATCCTGGCGGGCTTCGGCACCGTGCTGTGGCTCTCCGGCGGCTCCTCGCGGCAGGTCAGCCAGCTCGTCCGCATCGTCTTCTCCGGCTCGGTCGGGGGCTTGTCGCGCGGCTCGAGCGTGAACTTCAACGGCATCAAGGTCGGCGAGGTCACCGACATCCGCCTCGCCCCGCAGGATCCCCGCCGGGTGCTCGCCACGATCAAAGTCGATCCCGCGACCCCGCTCCGGGCCGACACCCGCGCCCGCCTCGACTCGGCGATGCTCACCGGCGTCTCGGTGATCTCCCTGTCGGGCGGCAATGCCGACGCGCCGGTGCTGACCCCGATGGCCAACGGCGAGCCGCCGACGATCTTCGCCGATTCCTCCGACATGCAGGACATGATGGCGCTGGCGCGCCAGGTGGCGCAGCGGGCCGACGACATGCTGGCCCGCCTCGACCGGCTGGTCTCCGCCAACGAGGGGGCGATCAACCGGTCGCTGACCAATGTCGAGACCTTCTCGAAGACGCTGGCCGATGCCGGCCCGAACATCTCGGCGCTGGTGAAGGCCGTGGACGGGGCCAAGCTCGGCCGGGTGATCGACAACGCCGACCGCTTCTCGGCCGCCCTGTCCAAGGCCAGCCCCGACATCGAGGCCGGCCTGCACGACGCCCGGCTGCTCGCCGGCAAGCTCAGCGCCTCGGCCGACAAGATCGACGCGGTGCTGAACGGCGCCCAGAGCTTCCTGGGCTCGGCCTCCGGCCAGGAGGGCTCCAGCACCTTCACGGAGATCCGCGCGGCGGCGATCTCGGTGCGCGACGCCGGCAAGGCGTTCCGGACCATGTCGGAGAACCTCGACAAGCGCACCGCCAGCATCTCGGCCAATTTCGGCCGGCTGAGCGGCACCGGCCGCCGGGAGGTCGAGGCCCTGTCGGGCGACGGGCAGCGGACGCTGAGCACCCTCAACCGCACGGTGCGCAGCCTGGAGCGCGACCCGAGCCAGGTGATCTTCGGCGGCAAGCCTTCGTTGCCTGAATACAACGGTGGCCGGTGAAATGCCGCGTCGCCGGGCGGATGTGTCCCGGCGCACGGCACGGATGCCGCAGCGGATTAGTTTTAACCGCATAGCTTATACAGCTCCGCCGTTCGCCGGCGGGGTCCTTCAGGTCATGCGTATGGTCCGCTCGTCCCACATCGCCGCCGCCGCGCTGCTCGCCGCCCTCTTGGGCGGCTGCGGCGGCGCGGCGCCCCTCACCTTCGACCTCGCGGCGCTGCCGGCCGCGGGGCGGCCGATCGCGGCCGGCCGCTCGATCGCGGTCTCGGAGCCGGTGAGCATCCAGCCCTTCGAGGCCGACCGGATCATCGTCCGCGAGAACGGCGGCGCCCTGTCGTTCCTGGGCGGCGGCCAGTGGGCCGACCGGCTGCCGCGCCTGATCCAGACGCGGCTCATCCAGAGCCTGGAGAATTCCGGGCGGCTCCGCTCGGTGAGCCGGCCCGGCGACAAGGTCGTGGCCGACTACCAGCTGATCAGCGAGATCCGCGCCTTCGACGTGCAGTCCGGGACCGGCGAGGCGGTGGTCGACCTGTCGCTGAAGCTCGTGGCCGACGGCACCGGCAGGGTTGCGGCGGCGCGGATCTTCACGGCCCGCGTGCCGGTGTCCAAGATCGATGCCGGCAGCGGCGCCCGCGCCCTCGATCAGGCGCTGAGCATCGTGCTGGCCGACGTGGTGCGCTGGGTGAACAGCGGGCGCTGACGGCCCCGCGGCCGGGCCGCGCCGACGCCCCCGCCGGGGCGGGGCGCTCGCGACGGAACGTCCTCCGAATGCCAGCCGCGCGGATCCGCTCCACGGCCCGACAGGCGCCACGGGTGATGGGACGGGCCCGACGGTGCATCGTGGGCGCGCGGGATTTCCTGCCGATCAATCCGTGTCCCGCGGCGCCGCGGCGGCGTGCGTGGACGGGGCGCGGTTGCGGTTCGCAGCAATCGCGGTCATACGGCTGCCGCGATGCAGACTCTGTTCTCAACTGAAGGTGTATTGGAGAAGGACAAGTTTCGCCTTTGGCGAGATATATGCGAAGATCGCCTGGTTCCGATGGCGCAGACTTGTCTCAACGACGAGCCCTTTCACGCGACGATCGAGGGGGCCAGTATCGGCGGCCTGGTCTTCACGAAATTCGCGCTGCGCAACCTGCGGGCGGCCACGACGCCGCGCACGCTTCGCCATGAAAACCACAAGACCGACCACCTGTTCATGAGCATCGTGCTCTCGGGACAGGTCCGCGCGGATCAGTACGATCGGTCGAGCACGGATCGGGTCGGCGACTTCTCGATCCGGGATACGAATACACCCTGGACGATCGAGCACAGCGGCTACAGCGAGGTGCTGGCCATCGGGATCCCGCGGGAGCGGCTGGAGAGGGCTCTGGGCTCCGCACGCCTGTTCGCCGGCGTGACTGTCGGCGGCGATCTGCCGACCGCGACCCTGACCCGGTCGTTCCTGGGCAACCTGCTCAGCCTGGGCGACCGGCTGACGCCCCAGGTGGCCGAGAGCATGGTTTCCACGGGGCTCGACCTCATCGTCGCCAGCCTCGCGGAGCGGCTCGCGCGGGAGGCGCAGCGGCCCGTCCAGGACAGCGTCGTGGTGCAGCGCGCCCGGGCCTATCTCGAGGCCCATCTCCACGATCCGACCCTGGACCCGCCCCGGCTCGCGGCCGCGGCCGGCGTGTCCCTGCGCCGGCTGCAGGCCTTGTTCCGCGCGCAGGACCGGCACGTCTCCGACTGGATCTGGCACCGCAGGCTCGAGGCGGCCGCCAAGCGCTTGGCCGATCCGGGCTGCCTCCACATGCCGCTGGGGACCTTGGCGTATGGCTGCGGCTTCCTCAGCCAGTCCCACTTCTCCCGCCGCTTCAAGGAGCGCTACGGCCTGAGCCCCCGCGACTACCGCGTGCGCGCCCTCGCGCGGGGCGCCGAGGGTGGGCCGGAGGGCCGACCGGGCCGCCTCACTCCATCACGGCGGCCTTCATGATCACCACCATGGTGGCCCGGGCCGGACCGTCCGTGCAGCGCACGAGGTGGGGCCGGTCGCAGCGGTAGCGCAGGGTCTCGCCGGCCCGCGCCCGCTGCACGACGCCGCCGATCTCGACCTCGAACGCCCCCTCGGTGACCGAGAGCGACTCCACCGAGCCGCGCTGGTGCGGGTCCGAGTCGAGGACGCCGCCCGGGTCGGCCGTGACCTCGTACCATTGCAGCCACTCGATCGTCTTGAGCCAGCCGATGATCGCCAGCCGCACCTTCCCGTCCTCGGAGACGAGGATCGGCGTGTCGGCCCGGGAGGTCTTCTCGATGAACGGCTCCTCGTCGCCGGCCGCCAACACCCGCTCGATCGACACGTCGAGGGCCTGGGACAGGCGCCAGATCGTCGCCAGCGTCGGGTTGGTCTCGTTGCGCTCGATCTGGCTGATGATCGACTTGGCCACGCCGGACTGCTCGGCGAGTTCCGAGAGCGACAGGTTGTAGGCCTTGCGCAGCCGCTGGATGGTCTTGCCGAGCTGGCCGGAGAGCACCTGCGCGCCGGTCAGCAGGTCGCGCCCGCGCGCCCGGTCGGGCCGTTCCGCCTGATCCTGCATCGTCCCCGATCCGCCTGCACCGTTCCATTATCCGAACGATCGTGCGCTTCTTCAAACGCAATCGACGCCCGGTTGCAAGGCGGCGGGCGGCGTGCGCGGCGGCGTGCGCACCGGAAAGCGGCGGCCGGATCGGCCTCTAAGTCCAGACGGCGTGGAAGTGGTGGACCGGCCCGTGCCCCGTCCCGACCGCGAGGCTGTCCGCCGCCGCGAGGGCGGCCGTGAGGTAGGCCTTGGCCTCCGCCACCGCCTCCGGCAGGGCCAAGCCCTGGGCGAGGCCCGCCGCCACCGCCGCCGAGAGGGTGCAGCCGGTGCCGTGGGTGTTGCGCGTCGCGATCCGCGGCGCCGACAGGGTCCGCAGGGTGCCGTCCGCCGTGACGAGGTGGTCGATGCTCTCGCGCCCCGCGCCGTGGCCGCCCTTGATCAGCACCGCCCGGGCGCCGAGGGCGACCAGCCGCCGCGCCTGGGCCACGATCGCTGCCGCGTCCGCGGCGACGGGCTCGCCGAGGAGCACCGCCGCCTCCGGCAGGTTGGGGGTGATCAGGTCGGCCCGCGGGA
This sequence comes from Methylobacterium oryzae, assembly GCF_021398735.1. Lineage (NCBI taxonomy): Bacteria > Pseudomonadati > Pseudomonadota > Alphaproteobacteria > Hyphomicrobiales > Methylobacteriaceae > Methylobacterium > Methylobacterium oryzae. Next base: position 2,836,986 of record NZ_CP090349.1, on the reverse strand, counting down.
GCAGCCGCTCGCGGAGCGTCGCCACGGCGTCGTCGGTGATCAGCCGGTCGCCGCTGGTGGCGACCATCACCGGGTCGAGGACGACCGGGATCGACCCGGCGTGGCGCGCCAGGCCGTCGGCGACCGCCGCGATCACCGCGGTCTGCGACAGCATGCCGATCTTCACCGCCCTCACGGCGAGGTCGGAGAACACGCTGTCGATCTGCCGGGCGACGAACTCCGCCGGCACGTCGTGGATACCCTGGACCCCCGTCGTGTTCTGCGCGGTCAGCGCCGTGATCACGCTGGCGCCGTAGACGCCCAGCGCCGAGAAGGTCTTGAGATCCGCCTGGATGCCGGCGCCGCCGCCGGAATCCGAGCCCGCGATCGTGACCGCGATGGGCGCGGGGCCGCTCATCGGGCGCCGGCCCGCTCCGCCAGGGCGCCGTCGATCCGCGCGCGCAGGTCGCGGGCGCGCTGGCGCACCGACTCCGCGCCGAACAGCGCGGTGATCACCGCGACCCCGTCCGCCCCCGCGGCGACCACCGCGGCGGCGTTGTCGAGCCCGATCCCCGCGATGGCGCCGAGCGGCAGGCCGGCTCCGCGGGCGAGGCGGGCGCGGAAGGCGATGCTGGCGAAGCCGTCGAGGCCCACCGGCGGGTCGGGATTGTCCTTGCTGGTGGTGGCGAACACGCCGCCGATGCAGGCGTAGTCGACGGGCAGCCGGTACAATTCGTCGGCCTGGGCGGGCTTCTTCAGGGTGAGGCCGATGATCGCGCCCTCCCCCAGCAGCCGGCGGGCGTCGGCCGGGTGGAGGTCGCCCTGGCCGAGATGCACCCCGTCGGCTCCGGCCGCGAGGGCGAGGTCGACGCGGTCGTTGACGAGGACCGGGACGCGGCCGCCCACCGCCGCCAGGATCGCCCGGATCCGCGCCAGGGCGGCGCGGGCATCGGCGATGTACTTCTCGCGGTACTGGAGCAGGGTGCAGCCCCCCGCCACCGCCTCGGCGCCGAGCTCCGCCAGCCGCGCCCCGTCGGCGCCGCAGACGCCGACATCGAGGAGCCCGTAGAGCCGCAGGTCGACGGCCCGGCTGCCGGTCGGGGTCGAGGGGGAAGCTGCGGGGGAAGTCGCGCTCGCTGGCATCGCTGTCGTCGCTCGGTCCGCCTCGGCCGGTCCCGTGCCAGCCTACCCGGACCCCTGTTTGGGCAGGGCTCGCGGCGTTGGCAAGCGGCGGGTGGACAGCGGTGCGTCGACGGGCCCCCCCCGCTCCGTCATACGGCGGCGTTGACGCGCGGCGATCCTGTCCCCCTATAGGTGGGATCCGCTACGGCGCATCCCGGGGGACGGACGGTCGAGGAACGATGACGGGTGCCGCGACGCAGACGGACGCGCGCGGGGGGCAGGCCCCGCCGGAGCGCTCCTCCGTAGGCCTCGTCGCGGTGATCGTCGCCGCGACCAAGGGGGAGCCGCGCGCCCTGACGATCCGGGTCCCCGACCAGGCGCCCGGCCGCGGCGACGGCCTGCCGGCCGGCCCCCTCGTCCCCGAGCACGCCACGCTGGAGCGGGGCCTGCGCGCCTGGGTGGAGCGGCAGACGCACCAGCGCCTCGGCTACGTGGAGCAGCTCTACACCTTCGGCGACCGCGACCGCTCCGGCACGGCGACCCTGTCGGGGGTGCACTCGCTCTCGGTGGCCTATCTGGCGCTCGTCCGCGAGGAGCGGCCGGCGGGGCTCGCCGAGGCCGCGTGGCAGAACTGGTACCGCTACCTGCCCTACGAGGATTTCCGGCAGGGGCGCCCGCGCCAGCTCGACGCCATCGAGGCGCGGCTCGCCGAATGGGCGTCCGAGCCCGCGGACTGCGCCACCCGGACCCGCCGCCTCGACCGCCTCGGCCTGACCTTCGGCATGAACGGCGGTACGTGGAACGAGGAGCGCGTCCTGGAGCGCTACGAGCTGCTGTTCGAGGCCGGGCTGATCCCGGAGGCGCGGGGCAATCCCGGCCCGGCCCTGCCGAACGACCCGACCGGCGTCCCCATGGCGTTCGACCACCGGCGGGTGCTCGCGACCGCGATCGGCCGGCTCCGGGGCAAGATCAAGTACCGCCCGGTGGTGTTCGAGCTGATGCCGCCGGAATTCACCCTGCTGCAGCTGCAGAAGACCGTGGAGGCCCTGTCGGGGACGCAGCTGCACAAGCAGAACTTCCGGCGCCTCGTGGCCCAGCAGGGGCTGGTGGAGGAGACCGAGAGCGTGACCAGCGGCGCCGCCGGCCGGCCGGCGCGGCTGGTGCGCTTCCGCCGGGAGGTGCTGCTGGAGCGCCCGGCCCCGGGCCTGCGGCTGCCGTCGCGGCGGGCGGGGTGACGGCGGTCAGTCTCGCCGCGCCAGGGTGCCGAGCCCGCTCGCGTCGAGCGCGTCCACCGTCACGGCGGCGGCCCGGCCGTCGCTGCCGATGGCGAAGCGGACGGCGGAGGGGCGGTCGGGCGCCTCGGCGTCCGGGAAGCTGAGGAAGAGGTCGCGGTCGAAGTGCCGGAGGGGGTAGCGGCGCGCCCCCGCGGGGCCGACCGTCAGCGTCAGGGCGCCGTCCGCCTCCGCCACCACGGCCTCGCCGACATAGGCGTTGGCGTAGCGTCCGGCATAGGCCGAGAGCGCCAGGGGCGCGGCGGGCGGCGCCGGCGGTGTGCCGTAGGCCGCCTTGTCGGCGGCGATGCCCGGCGCGAACAGGCTCTCGTAGGCCGCGCCCCAGGCCGTCACCCAGTCCCGGCCGACGCGGCCGTCGAAGACGAGGTCGGCGAAGCTGTCGGCCAGCCCCTCCGGCACGCCGGACGGGAAGGCGTTGGTCAGGACGAGGATCCCGAGACCGGCCTCCGGATGGATCGAGACGAGCGTCTGCGCGCCGACGCTGAAGGCGCCCGCGTGGCCCCAGACGAGGCCGTGCCGGCCGTACTCGACGTTCCAGCCGAGGCCGTAGAAGGACGCGCCGCCGGTCACGGGGTTGCGGCCGCGGGCCATGAGCGGGGCGTGCGTCTGCGCCAGGGCCGGGGCCGCGACGCGCTGCGCGCCCTCGAAACGGCCCTTGCCGATCACGAGCCGCAGCCATCGGGAGAGGTCGCGGACATCGCTGCTGACGCCGCCGGCCGGTGCCTGCGCGTCGGGATCGCGCTCGATCTTGGCGGTCCAGACGCCGCCGGCCCGGACGTGGAGCGCCGCGCGGTCGGGCCGGCTGAGGAAATCCGCGTGGGTCGTGCCGGTGGCGGCCATCCCGAGCGGCCGGAACAGCCGGTCCCGGGCCACCGCCTCCCAGGGCTGGCCGGTCGGCTTCGCGGCGGCGACCGCGCCCTCGGTGAAGCCGAAATTGCTGTAGGCGTAGCCGGCGCGGAAGCTGGAGGCGGGCGGCGCGAGGCGCAGCCGGTGCAGGATCGCGTCGCGGCCGAAGCCGATCGCCTCCAGATCGTCGCCGGCGGTCCCCGGCAGGCCGCTGCGATGGTTGAGGAAGTCGCGCACCGTGACCTGCGCGGTCGGGTAGGGCTCGTGCAGCTGGAAGGCGGGATCGAGATCCGCGACGCGCGAATCCCAGTCGACCACCCCGTCGCCCACCAGGGCGGCCACGATCGTCGCGGTGACGGGCTTGGACAGCGAGGCGATCTGGAAGACCGTGTCGGGGCCGACCGGCTCGGGCTTCCCGGCCTGCCTGAGGCCGTATCCCTTCAGGAGGAGCGTCTCGTCGCCGAGGACGACCGCGACCGCGAGGCCCGGCACCGCGCCCGCGTCGACGGCCCGCCGCGCCAGCGCCTCCAGCGCCGGCAGCTGCGCCTCGACCTGCGCCCGCGTCAGCGTCCCGGCGGATCCGGCTCCGGGCCCGGCCGCGATCAGGCCGAGGGCGAGGCACGCGCCGACGAGGCGCCGGCGCGATCGGGCCCGCTGCATGAGTCGTCGATCCCGCCTGAGAGAGCTCGGACCTCGAGAGTGGCATCGTCGGGCCGCCGAAATCAATCGCGCCGCCCCGGGCCGCGCCGCGAATGCGCGGGCCGGCCTGACGGACACGGACGAAGACTGTTCGGGAACCGGGCCGGGCTAGCGGAACGGGTCGGCGCCGGGTGCCGGCTTCACGCCGCGGAGCATCCGGTACAGCGTCCATTCCTCGACGATCTTCCGCCCCGGAAGGGCGCAGAGCCCGATCGTGCCGCCATCGGGCAGCTTCGCGAGGATCGTCTGCCCGCCCATCGTCGCGCAGAAGGCCGAGGCCGGATTCTCCAGCGCGCGGGCCGGCCCGGATCCGGCAAGGGCGGCGCAGACCGCGAGCGCGCGGACAGGCCACGCGGCGGGCGCCCTCCACGGTCCGATCATGCGCGTCATGGGCCGCCCTGCCCTAACCGTAGGTGTGGTCGTCGGCCGGGAACCGGCCGGCCCGGACCTCGTCCGCGTAGGCTTTCACGGCGTCCTCGATGTGGGTCCGCAGGCTCCCGAACTGGCGCACGAATTTCGGCGTGCGCTCGGACAGGCCGAGCATGTCCTCCAGCACCAGGATCTGGCCGTCGCAGACCGCCGAGGCGCCGATGCCGATCGTGGCGGCGGTGACCTGGGGGGAGGTCGCGATCGCCCGCGCCACCGGCTCGACGATGCCCTCGAGCACGATCGCGAAGGCGCCGGCCTCCGAGATGGCGCGGGCATCCTCCAGGAGGCGGCGCTCGTCGTCGGGGGCCCGGCCCTGGACCTTGAAGCCGCCCATCGTGTTCACCGCCTGCGGGGTGAGGCCGATATGGCCCATCACCGGCACGCCGCGCTGGACGAGGAACGCCACCGTCTCGGCGAAATGGGCGCCGCCCTCCATCTTGATCGCGCCGGCGCCGGTCTCCTTGAGAACCCGGGAGGCGCTGAGGAAGGCCTGCTCCCGGCTCGCCTCGTAGGAGCCGAACGGCATGTCGACCACGACCAGCGCCTTCTGCGTGCCGCGGATCACCGCCTGGGCCTGGAGGATCATCATCTCCAGGGTCACGGGGATCGTCGATTCCATCCCGTGCATCACCATGCCGAGGGAATCGCCCACGAGGATGAAGTCGCAATAGGGATCGACGATGCCGGCCGTGTGGGCGTGGTAGGCGGTGAGCGCGATGATCTTGCGCCCCTCGGCCTTGCGCTTGCCGATATCGACCGCCCGGAGCCGTCGGGACTGCACGACCTGCGACATGGTTCAGACCTCATTCCGGCCACTCGGGACGCGGCGCGGGCCCCCTCTCCCGCCCGGGAGAGGGCGCGCCCCGCCACGCGAGCCTTGTTCCGCGGCGTCTCTTACAATGCCCGGCGATGCGGGTCAGCGCCCCGCCTGCGGCTCGGCGCCCGCCTTCCAGTCCGGATCGACCGTCAGGTTCGCGGTCTCGTGCATCTCCTGCCAGCCCTCGACGCCCTCGGGGAACCAGCGCACGCCGGTATAGCCCTTCAGCACCAGCCGCTTGGCGGCGTTCCAGCTGCCCCAGCACTCGACGTGGCAGAACACCACGACGGGCTTCGCCTTGTCGCCCCCGGTCAGCGCCGCGACGCGGGCGTAGAAGAGCGCCTCGCGCGCCGGCGCCAGGGGCTCGGCGCCGGCCTCCGGCATCCAGACGGCGCCGGGGATCGACGGATGCACCGGCAGCCAGAGGCGGCCCTCCGGGAAGTTCGACGGCTTGCGGTCCGGCGCCGCCACGTCGAGCAGCACCGGCTTGTCGGGGCCGGCGATCAGGGCGGCGACGGCGTCGGCGTCGACCACCGCGGCGCCCTTGAGGGTCTGCGGCGTGTAGCCCTTCGGAGGGCCGGCGTAGAGCCCCTCCGGCTCGGGCACGTTCACCGGCGAATCGGCCGGCGCCGCGGCGAGGCAGAGGAGCGCGGCGCAGGCCGCCGCGGCCCGGCCGGTCAGGAGGAGGCGCCGCATGGTCAGTTCGTCGGGCTCGGCGCGGTGAAGCTGTGCTGCCACTGGCCGCCCTGGTTGTCGGAGGCCGCCACCTGGATCGGCTTGCCGTCCGGCTTGAACGCGAAGTTGATCACCGGGTTCGACGCGATCGAGATGTCGCCCGTCATGGTGAAGACCTTCCGGTCGCCCGCCGAGACGGTGAGCTTGTCGATGTAGCGCGCCGGCGTGTAGTCGCGGGTCACCTGGTTCATCTGCATGCCGGAGAAGTTCGGGTGGCGGATCATCAGCGTCGCCTCCACGGGCTTGCCGGCCGCCGTCTCGGCGAACTTCATGCGCATGTCGCCCATGCCCTTCATGGCCTCCTCGTCGCTCATCCCCATCGGGGCCGAGCAGCCGCCGGAGGCCTTCACGAACTGCTTGGCCTCGTAGAGCTTGCCGTCCGTGGTCTCCACCACGGCGTGCATGTCGGTGTAGTTGTTGACCCGCACGCGCAGCTTCAGCTCGGCCGGGTCGGCGGCCGGCCCGAACTCGAACTTGGCCGCGTAGGGCGCCGGGTTGTCGTCGATGATCAGCGAGACCGCCTTGATCTGCCCGTCCTTGGGCATGGTCAGGGTGATCGGAACCAGGGCGGCGTCGAGCGCCCGGGCGGGCGCCTCGATCTTCACGAGGCTGTCGGTCGGGGCGATCTGGCGGTCGCCGAAGATCGACTTGGCGATCTCCTGCCAGCGGGCCGCCCGCTCCTGATCGGTGTCGGAGGCGCCGGCCGCCCGCGCGGCGCCGGCGAGCGGTCCCGACAGCGCCGTCGTCGCCAGGACGAGGCCGAGGGCGAGGCTGGAGAAGGTCTGTCCGATGAAGGTCTGTCCGATCCTGTGCGTCATGGCGTGCCTCCCGATTGGCTTGGATATGGGGATTCTGAAACCTATTCCCACTCGAGTTCCTGGTAGGCCACGGTGACGTTGCGGCCGTTGTAGGTGTCGAACAGGGCCCACTTGTCGCGCTGGTCCGCCGCGACGCTGGTCACGGCCTTCTCGATGGGCACGTCCTTGGCGATCGCCGCCCGGGTGCCGTCGCGCAGGGCGGCCAGGTAGCCGGAGAGGTCGGCGAGCGCCGGGGCGAGGTCGACCGCGACGGGGCCGTGGCCCGGGACGGCCCGGGCGGGACCCATGGCCTTCAGCCGCTCGATCTCGGCGAGCCAGCCCTTGAGGCTGCCGTCGAGGGAGGGGATCCGGTTCACGAACAGCAGGTCGGCGGGGAACAGCAGGCCGCTGCCGGAATCGATCATCGACAGGTCCGAGGTGGTGTGCGCCGGACCGTGCGCCGTGAAGGTCAGGCGGCGGTCGCCGAGGTCGATCTCGGCCGTGTCGGCGACGGTCATGGTCGGGTAGACCACAGGCCCGGTCCGGTCCTCGCCGAGCAGGTCGATCAGCCGCTTGCGGTAGAACTCGCCCCGGGCCGCCAGGGCCTCGGTGAGCTTGGCGTGGCCGATGAAGACCGGCTTGTCCTGGACGAAGGCCCCCGCCCCGAAGACGTGGTCCGGGTGGACGTGGGTCAGAACCACGTGAGTGATCGGCTTGTCCGTGCGCTTGGCGATCTCGGCGCGCAGCCACTGGCCGTCGGCGAGGCTGCCGCCGGACTCGGTCACCACCACGCCGGTCCTGCCGACGAGGAAGCCGATATTGGCGATGGCGTCGGCGTTGTCGGGGGTGGCGTCGGCGATCAGGCCCTTGCGCACGTACAGGCCCGGCCCGACCTCCTCCATCGTGAAGCTCTCGGCGGCGCGGCCCAGCGTCGGCAGGCAGCACAGGCAGAGCCCCGCGAAGAGGGCGTGCCGTCGCGTCGGCCCGGCGGTCTGCACCCGCGGATGGACGGCGCGTGCCGTCATGCCGAAACCTCCCGATCTTGCCCGTTCTTGATTGTCTACCATTAAGTAGGTAGATTGATCGTCCGTCAAGGGGTCGCCGGGAGCCGGTCCCCGCCGCGGCCGCACGTTCGCGTGACTTCGTGCGATGACGGGGGTGAGTTTTGGAGCGACGTTCGCCGCGATGAGGGATACCCGCGCCGAGTTGCTGATGCAGGCCGAGACCCTGGTGCGGGGCCGCGGCTTCGCCGGCTTCAGCTACGCCGACCTCGCGGCGGCGGTGGGCATCCGCAAGGCGAGCATCCACCACCACTTCCCCACCAAGGTCGATCTCGGCGCCGCCCTGGTGGCGGCCTACGCGGCGCGCTACGCCGCGGCCCTGGAGGCGATCCGCCGGGACGTGCCGGACGGGCCGGGCCGGGTCGAGGCCTACGGGCGGCTCTATCTCGGCGGCGTCGAGCAGGGGCTCGGCTGCCTCTGCGCGGCGCTGGCCATCGAGGGCGAGGCCCTGCCCGAGCGCCTGCGCCGGGACGTCGCGGCCTTCTTCGCGGACCATCTCGCGTGGCTGGAAGGCATCCTGCGCGCGGGCCAGGTGGATGGCAGCGTGCGCGGCGGCGCGGATCCGGCGGCGCTCGCCCGCTACGTCGTCGCCACCCTGGAGGGGGCGCTCCTGATGGAGCGCCTGTTCGCGAGCCCCGACGCCTTCCGGGGGACGCTGGCGGTGCTGGTCGACGGCCTCAGGCCGCAGTGAACCGGGCGTAGCCGTCCGCCCGCAGCCGGCAGGCCGGGCAGGTGCCGCAGCCGTAGCCCCAGGGATGCCGCTGCCCGCGCTCGCCGAGGTAGCAGGTGTGGCTCTCCTCGACGATCAGGTCGACCAGCGCCCGCCCGCCGAGGCTCTCGGCCAGCTCCCAGGTCTGCGCCTTGTCGAGCCACATCAGCGGCGTGTGCAGCACGAAGCGCCGCTCCATGCCGAGATTGAGCGCCACCTGCAGGGCCTTGATCGTGTCGTCGCGGCAATCCGGGTAGCCGGAATAGTCGGTCTCGCACATGCCGCCGACCACGTGCCGGAGCCCGCGCCGGTAGGCGAGCGCCGCCGCGAAGGTCAGGAACACGAGGTTGCGGCCGGGCACGAAGGTGTTGGGCAGGCCCGACGCCTCGTAGCCGATCGCGGCCTCCCGGGTCAGCGCCGTCTCGGAGACCTGCCCGAGGGCGTCGAGGGCGAGCGTGTGGTCCTCGCCGAGGCGGGCCGCCCAGGCGGGATCGAGGGCGGTCGTGCCCGCCCGCAGGGCCGCGCGGCGGTCGAGCTCGACCCGGTGGCGCTGGCCGTAGTCGAAGCCGAGGGTCTCGACGTGGTCGAATTGGTCGAGCGCCCAGGCCAGGCAGGTGGCCGAATCCTGGCCCCCGGAGAACAGCACCAGCGCGGCGCGGTCCCCCGGGATGGCGGCGTCACTCGCCATCGTACTCGGCCCAGGACATCGGGGTCTCGGCGACCCGCACGAGCGCGAGGCCCGGCAGGTCCGGCCGGAGGCGCTGCCAGATCCAGGCCGCGATGTTCTCGGCGGTCGGGTTCTCCAGCCCCTCGATCTCGTTGAGGCAGTGGTGGTCGAGCCGGGCGAGCAGCGGCCCGAAGATCGACTCGATGTCGTAGAAGTCGATCACCCAGCCGGTGTGGGGATCGACCGGGCCGGCGACCGTCAGCTCGACCCGGTAGGAATGCCCGTGCATCCGGTGGCAGCGGTGGGTCTCGGGCACGTTCGGCAGCCGGTGGGCCGCCTCGAAGGTGAAGGCTTGGGTGATCTTCATGGACGGTTCGCGGGTGTGGCCGATCTCGCCCCCGCCATAGCGCCGACGGGCGGTCCCGCGCAAAGGCGGGCTGCCCTGCGTTCGGCGGCGCGGCCGGGGATCAGGCCCCGGCGCCGGCTTCCGACCACTGCGCGTACCACGCCTTGAACAGGCGCAGCTGCGTCTCCGCGTAGTGGCGCTGACCGGCGCTGAGCGCGTCGGTGGCGTTGAAGTGCAGCGCGTATTCCGGGTTCCCCTCCAGCACCATCAGGTGCTTGTAGTAGAGGACGAGGTCGGTCCCCTCGTCGAAGCTCGACAGGATCGCCAGCGCGGCGTCGAGTTCCTCGGCCCGGCGCCGGGCCCGGACGTCGCCCGCGGCGGCCTTCTCGCACAGGGCGACGAGGTGGAGCACCTCCCGCGGCAGGACGTTGCCGATGCCCGTGATGGCGCCCCGGGCGCCGCAATTGACGTAGCCGTGCACCACCTGGGTATCCACCCCGACCATCAGGGTGATGTCGGGGGACTGGCCGGTGATGTGCTCGGCCGCGTAGGTGAGCGAGGCCGCGCCGCCGAATTCCTTGAAGCCGACGAGGTGCGGGTGGCGGGCGCGCAGGCGGAAGAACAGGTCCGCCCGGGTCTCGAACCCGTAATAGGGGCTGTTGTAGATCACCGACGGCAGGTCGACGGCCGCCTCCAGGATGCCGCCGAAATGCGCCTCCTGGGCCGCGGCCGAACTGCCGCGCGACAGGACCCGCGGGATGATCATCAGGCCGTGGGCGCCGGCCGCCTTGGCGTGCGCCGCGAGCGCCGCCGCCCGCTTCGGGTTCTGCGCGCCGGTCCCGACGATCACCGGGACGCCGGCGGCGAGCAGCCGCTCGACGCCCGCCATCCGCTCCTCGTCGGTGAGTAGCGGCCAGTCGCCCATCGAGCCGCAGTAGACGACCGCCGACATGCCGGCACCGACGAGCTCCCGCCCCTTGCGCGCCAGGGCGTCGAGGTCGGGCGTCCGGTCCGGCCGGCAGGGCGTCATCAGGGCCGGGATCGTGCCGGAGAAGATGTGTCGATCGAAGGCCATCGCCGGCTCGCCTGCTGGGAGGTGGGATCGTCCCGGCCGGCCCCGCGGGCCTCGCGGGGCGGCACGCCTCTCCATGGCAGCGCCGCGCGAGTCTGGCAAGGATTTTATACAATCTCTGTCGCGCGGGCCGGGACCGGCGCGGCGCCGAGGAAGGCCATCAGCGCGGCGGCGACGTGGTCGATATGGTCGGTCAGGAGGGCGCAGGCGGCCGAGACGTGGCCGTTCCGGCAGAGCCGGACGATCTCGCGGTGCTCGCGGTCGGCCCGCTCCAGCTCGGCGCTGTCGGTGGAGAGCTGGAGGCGGGTGTAGCGGTCGCACTCGGCCAGCAGGGAGCCGACCAGTCCGAGGGCGCGGGGACGATCCGCCCGGCCGTAGAGGAGGAGGTGCAGCTCCGTGTTGAGGGCGCCCCAGCGCGCCGTCGCGCCCGCCCGCAGGGCCGCGGCGTACTCCTCCAAGAGGGTGTCGGCCCGGGCGTAGTCGTCGGCGGTCAGGCGGGGCGCCGAGAGGGCCAGGAGGCGCGGCTCGAGGGCGCCCCGGAGCTCGAGGGCCTCGGCGGCGTCGGCAGCCGAGAGTGGCGCCACCATGGCCCCGCGATGCGGCAGGATCCGCACGAGGCCCTCGGCCTCCAGCTGAAACAGGGCCTCCCGCACCGGGATCCGGCTGGCGCCGAACTCCGCCGCGAGGCCATCCTGGCGGAGCTGCGAGCCGGCCGGATAGCGGCCGTCGAGGATGCGCCGCCGGATCTCGGTCCCGATCGAGCTCGCGATGGTCCGGTTCTTCATCGTCTCGCTCCCGGTCGATCCCGGATGCCCCGCAGGACCCTTGACGGCGGAGCTCCGGTGTTGAAATTGTATAAAATCAATCGGGCAACGGGCTCGATCAGGACAAGGGTGCCCGCGATGACGCTCTCCCGTCGCCAGATTCTGGCCGGAACCGCCGGCGCGGCCGCCGGCCTCGGCCTCCCGCACCTGGTCCGGGCCCAGCCCGGCGGCGGCAGCGTGCTGCGATTCATCCCGTCGACGCCCCTGCCGTCCCTCGATCCGATCGTCGCCACGAGCTACGTCATCCGCAATCACGGCTATCTCGTCTACGACACGCTGTTCGCCACCGACGAGAATTTCCGCATCCAGCCGCAGATGGTGAGCGAGTGGCAGACCGCGCCCGACGGCCTGCGCTGGACCTTCCATCTCCGCGACGGCCTCACGTTCCACGACGGCTCCCCCGTCGAGGCCAAGGACTGCATCGCGTCCATCGCGCGCTGGTCCAAGCGGGACGCGTTCGGCCAGACCCTGGCGGGCTTCGTGGAGGGGTACGGCCAGGAGGACGCGCGGACCTTCACGGTCGCGCTGAAGAAGCCGTTCCCCCTGCTCCCGGCGGCGCTCGGCAAGCTGTCCTCGAACGTGCCCTTCATCATGCCGGAGCGCGTCGCCCTCCAGGACGCGTCCAAGCCGATCGCCGACGCCACGGGCTCCGGGCCGTGGCGCTTCGAGGCGCGGGAATGGATCCCCGGCCAGAACGCGATCTACACCCGGCACGCCGGCTACCGCCCCCGCGAGGAAGCGCCCTCCTGGGCGGCCGGCGGCAAGGTCGCCAAGGTCGACCGGATCGAGTGGCTCGCCATCACCGAGGCCTCGGCGGCGGTGGGCGCGATGATCCAGGGCGCGGTCGACTGGTACGAGCAGCCGGCGATCGACCTGATCCCCGTCCTCAAGGGCAAGCCGGGGATCGAGATCCGCAACGTGCCGCTCGGGCTGATCCTGCTGATGCGGTTCAACCACACGCAGCCGCCGTTCAACAATCCCGAGATCCGCCGGGCCGTGATGATGGCCATGAAGCAGGACGACTACATGCAGGCGGTGGTCGGCAGCCCCGAATACTACCGGGAGGCCAAGACCTTCTTCACGCCGGGCTCGCCGATGTCGACCGGGGCCGGCGGGGCCGCGGCCATGCAGGCGGACCTCGCCAAGGCCAAGGCGATGCTGGCCAAGGCCGGCTACAAGGGCGAGCGCGTGGTGCTGCTGGCCCCGGCCGACCAGCCGATCGCCTACAACCAGTCGCTGGTGACCCAGGACCTGCTCAAGCAGCTCGGCATGAACGTCGATCTGGTCTCGACCGACTGGGGCAGCTTCATCGCCCGCCGCGGCAACCGCGGGCCGGTCGATGCCGGCGGCTGGTCGCTGTTCCACACCCTCTGGTCGGGGGCCGACGTGCTGAACCCGGCGCTCCACCCACTGATCCGCGCCAACGGTCAGGCGGCGTGGTTCGGCTGGCCGGACGACCCGACCCTGGAGGGCCTGCGCAGCGAGTGGATCGCCACCAGCGACGAGGCGCAGCAGAAGGCGCTCGCCGCACGCATCGAGGAGCGGGCCTTCGCGGTCGTGCCCTACGCCCCGGCAGGCCTCGTGCAGCAGCCGATGGCGGTCAGCGCGAAGCTCAAGGGCATGGTCATGGCCCCGGTGCAGTTCTTCTGGAACATCGAGAAGACCGCCTGAGTCCGGGCGCTCCCGAGGAAGGTTCGTCTTTGCGAGCGCAGCGAAGCAACCCAGGGCAGCGGGCCGCTGATGGGCGTGGCGCCGCTGGATTGCTTCGCTCCGCTCGCAAAGACGCGAGGGCGCAGGTGCCCGCGCGTCTTCAGCCCGCGCCCTTCCCCGACACGCCGGCCTGCGCGAAGGTCGCCATGCCGGTGTGGCAGGCGAGCGCGCCCTTCAGCAGGCCCATCGCCATGCCGGCGCCCGAGGCCTCGCCGAGGCGCATGCCGAGCGCCAGCAGCGGCACCAGCCCGAGCCGCTCCAGAACCTCCGCGTGGGCGCCCTCCGCCGAGACGTGGCCGGCGAGGCAGTGATCGAGGGCATTTGGGTCGGCGGCGTGCAGCACGGCCGCGGCGGCGGTCGCCACGTAGCCGTCGATCACCACCGGGATGCGCTGCAGCCGCGCGGCCAGGATCGCCCCCGCCATGGCGGCGATCTCCCGGCCGCCGAGGCGCGCCAGGACCTGGAGCGGGTCGTCGAGGTGGCCGGCATGGTGCGCGAGCGCCGCCTCCACGGCCGCGACCTTCCGGGACAGGCCGTCCCGGTCGACGCCCGTGCCGCGCCCGACCCAGTGGGCGGGATCGCCGCCGAACAGGGCGGCGTAGAGGGCGGCCGCCACCGTGGTGTTGCCGATGCCCATCTCGCCGATGCCGAGGCAGTCGGTGCCGGCGGCCACCGCCTCCATGCCGAACGCCATGGTGGCGACCGTGGCGCGCTCGTCGAGGGCCGGCCCCTCCGCGATGTCGCCGGTGGGCATGTCGAGGGCGAGGTCGAACACCTTGAAGCCGAGGCCGTAGGCCGCGCAGATCTGGTTGATCGCCCCGCCCCCGGCGGCGAAGTTGTCGAGCATCTGGCGGTTGACCGCGTCCGGGAAGGCCGAGACGCCGCGGCGCGTGACCCCGTGGCTGCCGGCGAAGACGCAGACCAGCGGCCGGTCGAAGGTCGGCGGCGCCTTGCCCTGCCACGCCGCCAGCCACGTCACGAGGCTCTCGAGGCGCCCCAGCGAACCGGCGGGCTTCGTCAGGGTCGCGTCCCGGGCCGCGACGGCTTCCTTCGCCTCCGCGTCGGGGCCCGGCATCGCCTTCAGCAGGTTGCGGATGTCGTCGAAGGGGCCGGGTTCGGGAGCGGTCGTCGAATCGGTCATGGCGGCGATGATTTCCTGTGGGCGCCTCCGGACGGGGAGACTATACGGGAGCGGCGCGCGGTGGCGGGCGGATGCGAGAGGCCGCGATGGACAGGCAGACCGGCGGGGAGGCCGACTGGCCCGGGCGCGGCGCCCTCTACGACCTCGCCGGGTGCCTGCGCTTCTACTCCCGCCTGCCGGTGCCGCAACTGCCCGGCGAGCCGGACCCGCACCGGAGCCCCGACTTCACCACCCTGCCGCGGATGCTGCCGCTGGCCGGCCTGATCCTGGCGCTGCCCGCCGCCCTGGTGCTGGCGGCCGGCTGGGCCGTCGGGCTCGGGCCGTTCCTGGCCGCGACCCTCGCGGTGGCGGTCGCCGTGGTGGCGACCGGCGCCCTCCACGAGGACGGGCTCGCGGACGTCGCCGACGGGTTCGGCGGCGGCGCCACGCGGGAGCGCCGCCTGGAGATCATGCGCGACAGCCGGATCGGGGCCTACGGCGGCGCCGCCCTGGTCCTGGCGCTGGCCCTGCGGATCGGCGCCCTGGCGACGCTCCTCGACCGGATCGGCCACGCGGCCGTGGCCGGCCTGATCCTGGCGGCCGCCCTGTCGCGGGTCGCCGCCCTCGCCCCGATGGTGCTGCTCGCGCCGGCGCGGCCGGGCGGCCTCTCCGCCTCGGTCGGCCGCCCGGGCCGGGCGAGTCTCGCCACCGCGCTCGGCCTCGGCGCGGTGCTGGCGCTCGGCGCCGTGCCCCTCGGCCTGCCCCTCGGCGGCGTCGCGCTGATGATCCTGTGCGCCGGCCTCGCGGCCCTGGGCCTGACCCGGCTGGCGCGCGCCAGGATCGGCGGCCAGACCGGCGACGTCATCGGCGCCTGCCAGCAGGTCGCGGAGATCGCCGCCCTGCTGGCCCTGGTGGCGGCGACGGCGGGCGTGGCGGATTGAGGGAGGCCGCCGCGTCTTGACCCGGCCACGATCCCCCGGCCAAGGATCACCGATGCCGCCCGCGCCGAAACCCTCCTCGCCCTGCACCAAGGTCTGCGTCCTCGACGCCGCGACCGGCCTGTGCTGCGGCTGCGGCCGGACCCGCGACGAGATCGCCGCCTGGGGCTCGCTGTCGGAGGACCGGCGCCGCGCCGTGATGGCGGGGCTCGGCGCCCGGATGCGGGCCGCCGGCCTCACCCCCCTGGAAGCGCCGCTGCCGTCATGATCTATCTCGGCCTCGCGGCCCTCGCCCTGGTTCTCGTCGCCCTGGTCCTCAGCGACGGCAGCGACAGCGTCGGCGGCGTGATCGAGCCCGACCAGTTGGCGAACCTCGCCTGGACCGGCACGATCCTGCTCCTGGTGGTGGCCGGGTTCTGGCGGCAGTTCACGGCCCGGCTCGGCGCGAACCTGCAGGCGCTCCTGGCCTGGGCGCTGATCGGCCTCGCCCTGGTGATCGGCTACAGCTACCGCGACCGGATCCAGGATGTCGGCGCCCGGGTGCTCGGCGATCTCCGGCCGGGGAGCGCGACCTCGAGCGGCGACGGTTCCGTCACCGTCACAAGGCGGGCGGACGGCGATTTCCGGGTCGACGCCTCGGTCAACGGCCGGGTGCAGCCCTTCCTGTTCGACACCGGGGCGAGCAGCGTCGTGCTCACCGCCGAGAACGCCGCCGCGCTGGGGCTCACGCCCGCGCCTGCCGAGTTCACCGCCCGCGTCTCCACCGCCAACGGCATCACCTACGCGGCGCCGACCCAGCTCGACTCGCTCAGCGTCGGGACGATCACCGAGCGGCGCGTCAACGCCATGGTGGCCAAGCCGGGCGCGCTCTCGGCGAACCTCCTCGGCCAGACCTTCCTGTCGCGGCTCTCCGGCTACGAGGTCCGGGGCGACCGCCTGATCCTGCGCCGGCCCTGACCGGGCCGCCGCGCAAGACGCTCAGGCGGCGTGGGCCTCGGGGGCGGCGCGGGAGACCAGCGCCACCGCCTCCCGCAGGGTCGCGAGGTCGGCCTCCGGGCGCATGCCGTGTGTCGAGAGGTGGCGCCGGAAGGCCCGCGCGCCCGGCCGGCCGTTGAACAGGCCGAGCATGTGCCGGGTGACCGCGTGGAGGCGCTCGCCCCGGGCGAGGCACGCGGCGATGTAGGGCTCGAACGCCGCGACCGCCGCGAAGGCGTCGGGGGCCGGCGCCGGCACGCCGAACAGGTCGGGATCGACCCCGAGCAGGAGCGCCGGCTCGGTGTAGGCGGCGCGGCCGACCATGACGCCGTCGACCTCGGCGAGCCGCGCCCGCGCGGAATCCAGGTCGCGCAGGCCGCCGTTGACCGCGATCGGCAGGCCGGGAAGCCGCCGCTTCAGCCGCGCGGCGCGGCCGTAATCGAGGGGCGGCACGTCCCGGTTCTCCTTGGGCGAGAGCCCCTGAAGCCAGGCCTTGCGGGCGTGGACGATCAGCCCGTCGACGCCCGCCGCCACCACGGCGTCGGCCAGGGTGTCGAGCGCCGCCTCGGGGTCCTGGTCGTCGACGCCGATCCGGCACTTCACCGTCACCGGCACGGAGACCGCGGCCTTCATGGCGGCGACGCAGTCGCCGACCAGGGCCGGCTCGCGCATCAGGCAGGCGCCGAAGCGGCCCTCCTGCACCCGGTCCGAGGGGCAGCCGACGTTGAGATTGACCTCGTCGTAGCCGAGATCCGCGGCGATCCGGGCGGCCCGCGCCAGGTCCGCCGGGTCCGAGCCGCCGAGCTGGACCGCCACCGGGTGCTCGATCTCCGCGAAGCCGAGCAGGCGCTCCCGCGGCCCGTGCAGCACCGCGCCGGTCGTCACCATCTCGGTGTAGAGGCGGGCGCGCGCCGAGAGGGACCGGTGGAACGCCCGGCAGTGGCGGTCCGTCCAGTCCATCATCGGGGCGACGGAGAAGCGCCATCCACTGAGAGTTCCGGGTTCTTCCGTTGCGGCAATCACTTGCTGTCGCTCTCGTGCTGTACCTCGGCGATGCCCCATCGGGCGTCGGACTGCTCGGAATCCGGCTGTGGCGTGCCCGCTCGGCCCCGTCCGGTCCCACCGCGGGGGCGCGATGGGGCGCATCGTCGAGTCCGCCGGGAAGCACGGGACGACGGGGTATCACGCCCGGACCGTCGTCAAAAGAGACGGCACGGTCCACCGCGGGGCCCGGACCGTCGACCGGCGCGCCCGCCGCGGCTCTAAACGCGCCGTTAACCAAGATCAGTGATTTCCCAGGTCATTGGTAGCGTCGCGCGGGCTGTACCTGCCGCCGCGCAAGGATGGCACATCATGCGGCTGATCGTCGGCACAGTGATCGTCTTCGCCTGCGTCTTCGGCAGCTACGCGGCGATGGGCGGCCATCTGCTGGTCCTGTGGCAGCCGTTCGAGTTCGTCATCATCCTGGGTGCGGCGATCGGCGCCTTCGTCATCGGCAACACCGGGCCGGTGCTCAAGGCCGTGCCCGCCATGCTGGGCACGCTGATCAAGGGCCCCAAGTACAACCAGCAATCCTATGTCGAACTGCTGGGAATGCAGTATTCGTTGTTCAAGCTCGCGAAGCAGAAGGGTGCGATGGCGCTCGAGCCGCACATCGAGGATCCGGGCGAGTCGACGCTGTTCAACGCCTTCCCGACCTTCGCGGCGAACCACCACGCGGTCGAGTTCGTCTGCGACTACATGCGCATGGTGACGCTGGGCGCCAACAACGTCCACGAGATCGACGCGCTCATGGATGAGGAGCTGGAGACGCACCATCAGGAGCAGGAGCGCGTCGTCTCGGCCATGCAGTCGCTCGCCGACGGGACGCCGGCGCTCGGCATCGTCGCCGCCGTGCTCGGCGTGATCAAGACGATGGGGGCGATCAAGGAGCCGCCGGAGGTGCTGGGACACCTGATCGGCGGCGCGCTCGTCGGCACCTTCTTCGGCGTCTTCGTGGCCTACGGCTTCTTCGGGCCCATGGCGCAGTCGCTCAAGAGCCTCTTCGAGGCCGAGTCCAAGTACTATCTCTCGCTCAAGGCGGGGCTGCTCGCCCACATCGCCGGCCAGCCGCCGGTGATGGCGGTCGAGTTCGCCCGCAAGTCCCTGATGAGCGACGTCCGCCCGACCTTCAACGAAGTGGAAGCGGCGACCGCCGCTCTGCCCGCCCAGAGCTGATCCGACATCCGGGAGGGAGTCCATGGCGACGATCATCATCAAGAAGGTCAAGAAGGCCGCCCACGCCCACCACGGCGGGGCCTGGAAGATCGCCTACGCGGACTTCGTGACCGCCATGATGGCGTTCTTCCTGCTGATGTGGCTGATCAGCATGACGACGCAGGAGCAGAAGATCGGCCTGGCGGAGTACTTCTCGCCGGCGGCTCTGAGCCCTGCGACCAGCGGCGCCGGCGGAATCCTGTACGGGACCGCCCTCGACACGTCCGGCAACAAGCCGTCCACGCCCCGCGACGCGGAGCGGGGCTCCGCCGAGCGGGAGGAGATCACGCGCCCGACCAGCCCGGGGCGCGTCAGCGACGTCGATGCCAGCCGCCCGGTCGCCAACGTGGAGGCCAATTTCAGCGCCATAGCCAGCCTCCGGCAGGCGCTCCAGACGATGCCCGACATCGCCGAACTGTCGAAGAACATCGTGATCGAGCAGACCAAGGAGGGCGTGAACGTCTCCCTCGTGGACCAGGACGGCCGCGCCATGTTCCGCGAGGGGTCCGTCGAGCCCTACGACCGCACCCGTCGCGTGCTGGAGGCCCTCGCGCCCGCCATCCGGCGGCTGCCCAACCGCCTGTCGATCACCGGCTACACGGCCGTCGCGCGCCCGGGCTCGACGCGGGCCGGCGAGCCCTGGAACCTCTCCGCCGGGCGTGCCCTCGCCGTGCGCGAGGTCCTGTCGGGTGCCGGGGTTCCCAACGACAACTTCTCCTCCGTGTCGGGACGCGGCGACACGGAGCCGGTTTTCCCGGACAATCCCTACCTCGCGCCGAACCGGCGGGTGACGATCACGCTGCTCAACGCGAGCCCGCCGGTGCCCCCGAACCTTCTCCGCTGACGCCGGAGCGGCGCGTCGCGTCGGACCGCGACGCGGCGCGCCGTCGATGCCGCCTCACGTCACCGCGGCGCGTCACGCGCTCCGCGCGGGACCGCGCGCCGCCGCGTCGCTTCCGGCGCGCGGTGTCGAGGCGGCGCGGGTGGCCGGCGACCGGGCCGAGCGCCCGCGCCGCGCCGAGGCGGTAGGCTGACGGCGCGGCGGCGCGCGCACGTCGCCCGCGAGCGGCACCGCGATCCCTGAGCCCGCCGCGCTCGGAGCCTCCGGGTTCGAGGCCGCACCGTCGCGATCCGGGTCAGCCCCGGGCATCCTCTCGGCCGGGATGCCGGAAATCGATGTCGCGGTCGGGCCGCGCGCCGCGCGCTCCACGGGGCGCGACAGCGTCCGACGATTCACCGCCGGGACCTGCGCGCAACCCGCCTCCCCCGCCCTGACTCCCGGAAGCGGACCGGCGGCAGTCCGCCCGGAGCAGCCGGTCGAGCGCGGCCGACGGGCGGGCGTGGACGACCGGCGGCTCGCTGACCCGCCGCGTGTCGCGCGGCGTGAACCTCTCGAACGTCGTGTCCCTGCCTAGCCCGCTCCGGCAGCGCGGTGGGCGCGTCCGGCCCGCCGATCGGCGCCCGCGGGCCGTGCGACGGCGGCACGAGACCGTCCGCGACGAGGTCGATCGTCCCGGCCGACCGCTCCGCCGGGAGCGCGATGAAGCATATCTCACATGTGTGGCCGGAATGGAATTATTCCAATGTTCGGCAGATGATCGGCGGGCGCGGCGCCGAAGGGCAGTTGATTCGATCTGCGAGCTTCGCGGTGTAGCTTTATTTATAGTTAGGAATATTTGATATGACGATCGGTAGAAAGATATTTTGTCTTATCAGTAGCATCCTTCTGGCATTCATATCGATCGTGGGCGTCCAGGTCTCGTCCGTCGGCGCGGTGATGATGGAGGGGCGCAAGGCCGCCATCCGCGCCCAGGTCGAGTCGGCGCACGGCATCGTGGCGGCGTTCGCCCGGCAGGCGGAGGCCGGCGCCGTCTCGGCCGACGAGGCGCGGCGGCGCGCGGCGGAGGCGCTGCGGGCCATGCGCTACAACGGCGGCGACTACGTCTTCGTCTACAGCTCGGAGCCGGGCAACATCGGCCGCAACGTCGTGCATCCCGATCCCAAGATCGAGGGCACGCGGTCCCGCGACGACGCGGCGATGAAGAAGACCTTCGTCTGGACGATGATCCAGCACGCCCGGGAGGGCGGCGGCTTCACCGAGTACCGCTGGGCCCGCCTCGGCGAGACCGAGCCCGCCCCGAAGGTCGCCTACTCGCTCGCCTACGAGCCCTGGCAATGGGTCATCAATTCGGCCCTGTACGTGGACGACATCCACGCCCTGGACCGGGCGCGGATGGTCACCACCCTGCTCTGGCTGATCCCCCTCGCGATCGGGATCGGGCTGGTCGGGTTCCTGCTGGCGCGCAGCATCACCCGCCCCCTGAGCGCCTTCACGGCCGCCCTGCGCCGCCTCGCCGGCGGCGCGACGGACGTCGCCATCCCGGGTCTCGGCCGGCGCGACGAGATCGGCCAGATGGCCGAGGCCGCCGGCGTGTTCCGGGACAGCATGATCGAGGCGCGGACCCTGTCGACCGAGCAGCGCGCCGAGCAGGAGCGTCGGCAGGAGCGGGCCCAGTGGATGGAGGCGGTGACCCGCAGCTTCGACACCGAGGCGAGCCAGCTCCTGGCACGGGTCGACACCGCCGCGGCCGGCATGCGGGAGGCCTGTCGGGCGATGGCCGACACCGCCGCGCAGGCGTCGCGGCAGGCCGGCTCGGCCGCCGGGGCGGCGCAGCAGGCCGCCGCCAACGTGCAGACGGTGGCGGCGGCGACCGAGGAGCTGTCCGCCTCGATCGGCGAGATCGGCGGGCAGGTCACCAAGTCGGCCGCGATCGCCGGTCAGGCGGTGAGCGAGGCGGAGCGGACCGACCGGCAGATCCGCGGCCTCGCCGGGGCGGCGGAGCGGATCGGGGAGGTCGTGCGGATCATCTCGGCGATCGCCGAGCAGACCAACCTCCTGGCGCTGAACGCCACGATCGAGGCGGCGCGGGCGGGCGAGTCGGGGCGCGGCTTCGCGGTGGTCGCCGCCGAGGTGAAGGGCTTGGCCGGGCAGACCGCGAAGGCCACGGAGGAGATCACCGCGCAGATCGCGGCGATCCAGGGCGAGACGACGGAGGCGGTCGGCGCGGTCCACTCGATCGGGAGGACCGTCGACACGATGAACGCGATCGCCAGCGCGATCGCGGCGGCGGTCGAGCAGCAGCGGTTCGCCACCGGGCACATCTCTCAGAACATCGACGAGGCCGCCCGGGGGACCGACGCGGTGAGCGCGAACGTGGTCTCGGCCTCGTCGGCGGCGGAGGCGACGCACCGCGTGGCCGGGGAGGTCGGTGCCGCGGCCGGCGACGTCTGCCGCAGCGCCGAGGCCCTGCGCGCCGAGGTGATGCGCTTCCTCGTCGAGATGCGCGCCGCCTGAGCGCGCCGACGCCCCGGACGGGCGCCGCTGGCGCGGGGCACATCCGTGACGTGCGTGGGAGAGGCGCGTCAGAACACCGGCATGGCCCCGGCCACCGTGACGAGCGCGCCCGACGTGTAGCTGCTCTCGTCGGAGGCCAACATCACGTAGGCTGAGGCGAGTTCGGCCGGTTGTCCGGGCCGACCGAACGGAACCTGACTGCCGAAGGATTTCACCGAATCCTGGCTCATCCCGGAGGGGATGAACGGGGTCCAGATCGGCCCGGGCAGCACGCCGTTCACGCGCACGCCCTTCTCGGCGAGGAGCTGGGCCAAGCTGAGCACCATGTTGCTCAGGGCGCCCTTGGTGGCGCTGTAGGCCATGAGCGACGGCATCGGGTGCTTGGAATTCACCGAGGAGGTGAAGATCACCGAGGCGCCGGGCTTGAGATGGGCGAGCGCCGCCTTGGTCACGTAGAACGCGCCGAACACGTTGGTGCGGAAATGGTCCTCGAACACGGCGTCGTCGATCGCGGCGAGGTCCTCGTTCGGCTGCTGGAACGCGCCGTTGTTGACCAGCACGTCGAGGCGCCCGAACGTCTCGACGGTGCGGGCGACGATCTGGCGCCCGTAGGCGGCGTCCTTGAGGTCGCCCGGCAGGAGCAGCGCCCGCCGACCCGCCTTCTCGACCCACTGGGCGACCGCCTCCGCGTCGGCCTGCTCGTCCGGCAGGTAGGAGATGGCGATGTCGGCCCCCTCCCGGGCGAAGGCGATGGCGACCGCGCGGCCGATGCCGGAATCGCCGCCGGTGATCAGCGCGGCCTGGCCGGTCAGCTTGCCCGAGCCCTTGTAGCTCGCCTCGCCGTGGTCGGGTTCGGGCTCCATGCGGCCGGTCTTGCCGGGGAAGCTCTGGGGCTGCGCCGCGAAGGGCGGGCGGGGATACTTGTGCAGCGGATCCGTGGTCACGCGTCGTCTCCGATGGGGATGCCGGTCCAACCGCACGGCATCCCGGGTGTTCCGGTGCCCTGGCGCCGCGCCCCGCCGGCACAGCCCTGTTCGAGGCCGCCCGCCGCCCTTCCCCCCTCGCGGACAACACGAACCCGTGTGCCGGCGAGGGGCCGACACAGGTCAGCAACAGCCGCTCGTCACTCTGGCCGCGAGGAGGTCCCGCCATGATCGACGTTCAGCCGGAGGATCGGGCCGCCCGCGTGATCGACCGGGTCCTGATCTGCGCAGCGATGCTCTCGCTCACCTTCGGACTGGCGACGGGCCTGTGGGGTCTGCTGCAGTGAGCCGGCCCGGTCGCGCGCCCGCGCGGCGGTCCGGACGCGACTACACCGCCGTGACGCTGATCGGAGCGGGACTCACGGTGCTCGCGCTCGCGCTGCTGCTGGTCGGGATCCCGTGAGCGGTCGCCGGCGATGCTGCTGAACCGCGTCCTCGTCGCCGCGCTGGTCGTCGCGGTCGCGGCGTTCCTGCTGTACCTAGCGGCCCTCGCCCGCGCGGCGCTGTCGCCCAACGAGCCCTACGCGGCCAGCATCGGCCTCACCCTCGACCAGTGCGTGGCCGCCCAGGACAGCCTGTCCGCCGAGGCGTCGCGCCTCTACTGCCTCAGGCCCGTCCCGAAGCGCCTGTGACCGGCAAGGTTCTCGGCCCGCCGGAGACCCTGCGTGAGTTTTCCTGACACATCGTGTGAGGACATGGTGATTGTCCGCACGGTGCCGGAAACTTACGGTTCGAGGTGCCGGCTGGCTCCGCCACCGCGCTCGATCACAGGAAAACGCACGGAAGACCCGGCATCATGACGGATGACGCGACGATCCGGTCCGGACGCTGCCACTGCGGGGCGGTGCGCTTGGAGGCGGCCCTCGACGACGATCTCGCGTCGATCCGTCGATGCACCTGCTCCTACTGCCGCATGCGCGGCGCCGTCGTCGTCATGGCGCGGCCGGGCGGGGTGAGGATCCTGGAGGGGTCGGAGGCGCTGACGACCTACCGGTTCCATACCGGGGCGGCGCAGCACTTCTTCTGCTCCCGCTGCGGCGTCTACACGCACCATCAGCGGCGGTCGGACCCGAACGTCCACGCCGTCAACGTGGCCTGCCTGGACGGGGTCAGCCCCTTCGACTTTCCGGAGGTCCCGGTGATGGACGGCGTCAATCACACGAACGACACCGGCCAGCCCACGCGGCGCGCCGGCACGCTGCGCTTCGTCTCGGCAGAGTGACGGCCGCGTAGGGCTGCGTGAGGGTCGCGTGACGGCGGCGGACCGTCCGCGGTCGGGGCCCGGTGCGGGATCCCCGATCGGGCCCGGCTCAACCGCTAGTGATCGTGGCCGCAGCCGCAGCCGGGACCGTGCACGTGGCCGTGCTTCTGGTGCCCGTGCTCGTGATCATGGCCGTGATCATGGCTGTGACCGTGGGCATGATCGTGGCCGTGCTTCTCGTGCCCGTGATCGTGGCTGTGCCCATGATCGTGCGCGTGGGCGTGGTCATGCCCGTGGTCATGGCCGTGCTCATGGCCGTGCTCATTCCCGTGGTCGTGATGATGGTGGGCGTGATGGTCGTGCCCGTGATCGTGCCCGCAGGTGCTGTGATCGTGGGCGGCCTGCTCGGGACGGAAGGCACGGGAGACCGGGGTCGCGACGCAGCCCTGCCCGCGCACCAGCTCGGCCGCGGCGGGCGTCGCCGGCACGTAGAGCACGTCCGCGCCGATCTCGGCGTCCACGTGGCTGCCGCCGAGCTGCCAGGCCAGGCGCAGCAGGCGGGCCGGATTCTCGGCGCGCACCTCCAGGAGATCCTCGGCGGCCGCCCGCACCGCGACGAGCCGGCCGTCGTCGAGGCGCAGGGCGTCGCCGTCCTCGAGCGCCGCGGCCTTGGTGAGCGCGACGTCGAAGCCGAGGCCGCCCTCGGCGACCAGGGATCCGGCGACGGCAGCCCGGCCCGCGCGGTCGAGGGTCACCGTGTCGGCGACGCGGTCGGCGCGGACCGCGGCCCGGCGGACGATCGTGGTGGCTGTCGGCATGGGACCCTCGGACATGTGCCGGACTGGTGCCGGGCGTGGTGCCGGATAGGGCGTCGCGGCACCGCGGCCGGAGCGCCTCCGAACGTGGCATAGGGCGAGACGGGAACCGGGCGCAACTCGTCTCGCAACGCGTCTCGCGGCCGATGGAACCTTAGCCGTATGGCCGACATTCCTTTCCTGCTAAGCTCGACCCGATCCGCAACGATCACGGCCACCGGCCGGACCGGATTCACAAGGGAGTTCTGGGGACCATGAAGAAGCTGACGGCCGCCGCCATCGCCACCATCGCCGCCCTCTCGCTCGCCGGCTGCAACACCCCGGAGGACCGGGCTCTGGGCGGCGCCGGCCTCGGCGCCCTGACCGGTGCCGCGATCGGCGCGGCGGCCACCGGCCGCGCGGGCGGTGCCCTGGCGGGTGCCGCGATCGGCGGCGCCGGCGGCGCCATCGTGGGCGCCTCGACCGCGCCGCGCTGCCCCTACGGCACCTATCGCGACGCCTACGGCAACGTGTACTGCCGCTGAGCTGAAGGGGAAGGGCCGGGCGCGTCCCGGCCCTTCCTCGCGGCGTGCGGAGCGGCTATCCCGTCGCTCGGCCGGGCCCGTCCCGGTGCCGGAACCCCGCCGCCGCCGATGACAGAGCCGAGCCGAGGATCAGCGCCGGGACCGGTCGTCCCATGACTCAGGCGACCAAAACTCAGGGCGTCTGGGGCAAGCTCGGCGGCGCGGGATTCGGCCTCGCGATCGGCGGCCCCCTCGGGGCGCTGATCGGCGGGGTCGCCGGTCATTTCCTGCTCGACCGCGTCGGCGCGCCCTTCGGGCGGACGCCGCGCGACGTCGTGTTCACCACCGGACTCGTGGCGCTCGCCGCCAAGATGGCCAAGTCCGACGGCGTCGTGCTGCCCTCGGAGGTCGAGGCGTTCGGCCGGGTCGTGCAGGTGGAGCCGTCCGCGCGGGCGGGCGTCGAGCGCCTGTTCGACCTCGCCAAGAAAACCACGAACGGCTTCGAGGCCTACGCCCAGCAACTGGCGACCACCTTCGGCGACGAGCCGGCCCTCCTCGAGGACGTGCTCGACGGCCTGTTCCAGATCGCCGGCGCCGACGGGGCGCTGCACGAGGCCGAGGAGCGCTACCTGCGCGCGGTCTCGGGCATCTTCGGCTTCGACGAGGCGGCGTTCCGGCGCATCGCCGCCCGCCACGTGCGGTTGCCGGACGATCCCTACGGCGTCCTCGGGCTCGACCGCGAGGCGGACGACGCCGCCGTGAAGGCCCGCCACCGGGCGCTGGTGGCCGAGCACCACCCGGACCGGGCGCTCGCCCGCGGCCTGCCGACGGAGGCGGTGGCCATCGCCACGCGGCGGCTCGCCGCGATCAACGCCGCCTATGACCGGATCGCGCAGGAGCGCGGGCTGCGGTGAGCCTGACCCCCGACAGCCCCCTCGCCCGCCGCGTCGCGCCCTCGCCGAACCACGGCGCCCGCCGCGCGGGGCCGCTCGACATGCTGATCCTGCACTACACCGGGATGGACAGCGGGGCCGCCGCCCTCGCGCGCCTGCGCGACCCGCTGAGCGAGGTCTCGGCGCACTACCTCGTGTTCGAGGATGGCGGGATCGTCCAGATGGTGCCGGAGGCCCGCCGGGCCTGGCACGCCGGCGCCGGCGCCTGGAAGGGCGAGACCGACGTCAATTCCCGGTCGATCGGGATCGAGATCGTGAACCCGGGCCATGCCGGCGGCCTGCCGCCCTACCCGGAGCCCCAGGTCGAGGCGGTGATCGCGCTGGCCCGGGACATCCTCGCCCGCTGGCCGATCCCGCCGGAGCGGGTGCTCGCCCATTCCGACGTCGCGCCCGAGCGCAAGGAGGATCCGGGGGAGATCTTCCCGTGGGACCGTCTGGCGGCGGCGGGGGTGGGGCACCGCGTGCCCCCCGCGCGCCTCCAGGACGGCCGGTTCTTCGCGCGGGGCGATGCCGGCCAGCCCGTCGAGGCGCTGCAGGCGATGTTCGCGCTCTACGGCTACGACCTGCCGGTGACCGGTCTGTTCGACGCGCGCACCCACGCGGTGGTCACCGCGTTCCAGCGCCATTTCCGCCCGGCGCGGGTGGACGGCGTGGCCGACGCCTCCACCATCACCACCCTGCGCGACCTGATCGCGGCGCTGCCGCCGGCCTGAGGGCCAGGCGCCCGCCGGGCCCCCTCAGGCGCGGTGGGCCCGGGCCTCGCGGGGGTGTCCGGCCTCCGGGGCCGGCGCGACCGGCGCGTCGGTCCGGGTCCGCCAGAGGCTGTAGAAGACGCCGGCCGCCAGCAGCGTCAGGGTCACCACCAGGGAGACCCAGGGCTGCACGTGGATGAGCCCGAACGTGTCAGCGACCACGATCTTGGCGCCGATGAAGATCAGGATGAAGGCCAGCGCCGTCTTCAGGTAGGCGAACCGGTCGACCATCGCGGCGAGCGCGAAGTAGAGGGCGCGCAGGCCCAGGATCGCGAAGATGTTGGAGGTGTAGACCACGAACGTGTCGGTGGTGATCGCGAAGATCGCCGGCACGCTGTCGACCGCGAAGATCACGTCGGCGCCGTTCACCAGCACCAGGGCGAGCGCCAGCGGGGTGAAGTACAGGGCGACCTTGCCGGTCCTCGGGTCGGTCTTGCGCACGGTGAAGCGCTGGCCGTGCAGGTCGGGCGTGACCCGGAAGGTCGTCTTGAACCAGCGCACGACGGCGCTGTTCTGGAAGTCGCCTTCCTCCTCGTCGCCCGAGAGCAGGATCTTCAGGCCGGCGTAGATCAGGAAGGCGGCGAACAGGGAGAGCACCCAGTGCACCTCGTGCACCAGGGCGGCGCCGAGCCCGATCATCAGCCCGCGCAGCACCACGGCCGCCAGGATGCCCCAGAGGAGAACCCGGTGCTGGGCCGCCCGCGGGATGCCCAGGGCCGTGAGGATCATGGCGATGACGAAGACGTTGTCCATCGACAGCGACTTCTCGACCACGAGGCCGGTGACGTACTCCTCGGCGGAAGACGGCCCGAGATACCACCAGATCCAGCCGCCGAAGGCGAGGCCGAGGGCGAGGTAGAAGCCAGTGAGAGCCAAGCTCTCCCGGACGCCGATCTCGTGCTCCTTGTCGCGGTGGAGGAGCCCGAGGTCGAAGGCGAGCAGGCAGGCGATCAGGACGTGGAACCCGAGCCACATCCACAACGGCTTGCCGAGCCATTCGACGGTGAGGACGTCCATCATGTGCGGGGACCTGATGCTGATTCCAGATGGAAAGCATCGGCTCCGACATCACGGGCGCTGAGGAGCGCCCGCCAGAGGGGCCCGCAGCCGATGGGGCCGACGTAAGCGGTGATCCGGGCGAATCAAGGGCAGAGCGCCCGGCCGGCGCGCGGTCCGGTGACGCTGTCCGCTCCCCGTGGCCCCGCCGCGACGCGGGCGCGCGCGTCGGGGCGGCCTCCTGTCCTGGAACAGGAGCGCGCGCGGGGTGAGGGACCGCGTCCGGTTCCGCGCCGCCGTCAGGCGGAGGCGTCCGGCGTCTCGGCGGCCATCTTGGGGGATGTGCGCTCGCGCAGGGGCCGCTCCTCCATCAGCGCCAGGAACGTGAAGGCTCCGAGCAGGCCGAGGCAGGCGGCCAGGAAGACGTGGCGGAAGGTTAGGGCGAGCTGGGCCGGGTCCGCGCCGCGGATTAGGCTCTCCACGTCGTGGGCCCCTCCCCCCGCCCCGCCCGCGGCGCCGCCGAGCACGATCGTGCCGAAGGCCGCCACGATCAGCGCCCCGCCGAGGGAGCGGAAGAAGTTCATCGCGGCGGTGGCGATGCCGAGCTGGTGCGTCTCCACCGCGTTCTGGATCGAGATGGTCGAGAGCGGCAGGATCGTCCCGATCCCCATGGAGAGCAGCGCGAACAGCACCTCCATGAGCCAGAAGGGCAGCGCCCGGCCCTGCCAGGCGATGGTGGCGCAGCAGGCGAGGCTGACGCACATCATCGCCAGGGGCACGCGCTTGTAGTGCCGGAAATGGAGCATCGACCGGCCCGACAGGGTCGCACCCGTGACGGTGCCGATCATCAGCGGCACCAGGGCCACTCCGGACTCGCTCGCCGAGAGCCCGATCACCCCTTCGAGGAAGATCGGCACGTAGATGGTGAGCCCGATGAAGGTGCCCATGGCGAAGCACGCCGCCAGCGTCGCGCTGTAGACCACCCGGTCCTTGAGCACCTCCGTGGGGATCAGCGGCTCGGCCGCCGTGGCGAGCCGCGCCGCGAAGCCGCCGCCCAGCACGGCCGCCCCGGCCAGGAGGGCGAGGACCGGCGCCGAGTCCCAGGGATAGCGCACCCCGCCCCAGCTCAGGGCCAGCAGGAGGGTGACGGAGCCCGCCACCATCAGGGCGGCGCCGGGATAGTCCAGCCGGTGGCGGCGCTCGTGGCGGGGCAGGCGCTTGAGGTTGGCGTTGGTGAGCGCGAAGGCGAGGACGCCGATCGGCAGGTTGATCCAGAAGATCAGGGACCAGTGCAGGTGCTGGGCGAAGAGGCCGCCGAGCAGCGGCCCCGCCACCGAGGCCGTCACGAACACGCCCGCGATCACCACCTGGTAGCGCGCCCGCTCCTTGGGCGACATGATGTCGGCCAGGATGGTCTGCGCCAGGGCGATCAGACCGCCGC
Organism: Methylobacterium oryzae; assembly: GCF_021398735.1. Classification (NCBI taxonomy): domain Bacteria; kingdom Pseudomonadati; phylum Pseudomonadota; class Alphaproteobacteria; order Hyphomicrobiales; family Methylobacteriaceae; genus Methylobacterium; species Methylobacterium oryzae. The sequence continues at coordinate 2,807,593 of NZ_CP090349.1, read as the reverse complement.
CGCCGACACCCTGGAGACCCCGGGCGAGCGCCAGCGCCACCATCGTGGGCGCGAGCGCGCAGGCGAGCGAGCCGACCACGAAGGTCGCGATGGCGATCAGCAGCATGACCCGCCGGCCGTGGATGTCGCTGAGCTTGCCGTAGAGCGGGGTCACCGCCGTGGAGGCCAGCAGGTAGGCGGTGACGATCCAGGGCAGGTTCGCGGCGTCGCCGAGGTCGAGGCCGATGGTCGGCATGGCGGTCGCCACGATGGTCTGGTCGAGGGCCGCGAGCAGCATCGCGGTCATCAGCCCGTAGACGATGGCGCGGATCTCGCCGGGGCTGAGCGCGGCCTGCGGGGCGGGCCGCGCCTGGGCCTGCGGCTGGATCTCGGTGACGGCGACGGGACTGGCCACGTGTCTGAGAGCCTCTGATCCGGACCGTGCCGGCCGACCGTCCGGGACGGACGGGGCCTGGGGCGGCATGAGGGGGGCGCGGGCGGGCCGCGGTCGCGGGCCTGTGCACCGGTAACCGCGGCGCCCGGGATCGGGAAGAACGTGCGTTCGGGCGTGTCCGTTTCCTAGCGCAACGCCGGAGGCCGGCCCATGGCGCCCGGCGCCGATCCGACCTTCGCCCTTGACAGAGGGGGCCGGGCTGTCGCTCTCCCGCCCCATGCCGGATGACAGGGACGCAATCGCCATCGTGGGCGGGGGGCCCGCCGGGCTCGCCGCGGCCGAGGTGCTGGGCGAGGCTGGCCGCGCGGTCACGGTCTACGAGCGCATGCCGTCGGTCGCCCGCAAGCTGCTGATCGCCGGGCGCGGCGGCCTCAACATCACCCACAGCGAGGCGCGGGCGGAGTTCCTCGCCCGCTACCATCCGCGCGGCGCCCTCGACGCGGCGATCGCGGCCTTCCCGCCCGACGCGCTCAGGGCGTGGTGCGGGGATCTCGGCGAGCCGACCTTCGTCGGCTCGAGCGGGCGCGTCTTCCCGCGCAGCTTCAAGGCCTCGCCCCTGCTGCGGGCGTGGCTGGCGCGGCTCGACCGCCTCGGCGTCCGGATCCGGACCCGCCACCGGCTCACGGGGATCGCCGGGGGCCTGCGCTTCGAGACCCCGGACGGTCCCCTGGACATCCGGCCGCGCGCCACCCTGCTGGCGCTGGGCGGGGCGAGCTGGCCGCGCCTCGGCTCGGACGGGCGCTGGGTGCCGCTCCTCGAGGGGCTCGGCGTGGCGGTGTCGCCCCTGCGTCCGGCCAATGCCGGCTTCGCGGCGGCGTGGTCCGACCTGTTCCGGGAGCGGTTCTCCGGCGCGCCGCTGAAGCGGGTGGCGCTCACCTGCGCGGGCACCACGGTGCGGGGCGAGGCCGTGATCACGGAGGCCGGCCTCGAGGGCGGGGCGGTCTACGCCCTCTCGCGCGCCCTGCGCGAGGCGATCGCGGCCGGGGGCAGCGCCCGGCTCGTCGTGGATCTCCGCCCGGACCTGACCCGGGACGCCCTCGCCCGCCGCCTGTGCGGCGCCCGGCCGGGCGACTCGGCCGCGACCCGGCTGCGCAAGGCCGCGGGCCTCGCGCCCGCGGCGGCGGGGCTGCTGCGCGAGGCGGCCGGCACCGCCCTCCCGGCGGAGCCCGGGGCCCTCGCCGGGCTGATCAAGGCGGCGCCCATCACCCTCACCGCCTCCGCGCCGATCGAGCGGGCGATCTCGACGGCGGGCGGCGTCCGGCTCGACGCGCTGGACGGGCGGTCCATGCTGCGCGCCCATCCCGGCCTGTTCCTGGCCGGCGAGATGCTCGACTGGGAGGCGCCGACCGGCGGCTACCTCCTCCAGGGCGCCTTCGCGGGCGGCCGGTCGGCCGCCGCCGGGATGCTCGACTGGCTGCGCGAGAGCGGCGGCTGACCCGCCCGGTTCACGGCCGCGTGCAGAACCCGACGATGCCGGTCGCCTCCGCCGGGCAACTGGCGCCCTCCCCGTCGTAGGTCGGCGCGCCGCCCTTGAGGCAGTGGGCCGTGACCAGCATCTCCCCGGTCCCGCAGGTGATCGTGCAGCCTCCCGGGCAGTCGGACTTGCGCACGGGCCGCAGGCTGGCGGCCTCGCCCTTCGGGCCCGGGCCGCCCTGCGGCCCGATCGGCCCCCGCGAGCCCGGTGCGCCCGGCGGGCCCGAGGCTCCCGTGTCGCCCTTCGGGCCCGGTGCGCCCTGCGGGCCGGCCGCGCCCGTGGCACCGGGCTCCCCCTTCGGGCCGGGCTCGCCCTGGGGACCCGTATCGCCCTTGAGGCCCTGATCCCCCTTGGGGCCGGTCTCGCCCTTGGCCCCCGTCTCGCCGGGCGGTCCCGCCGCACCCTGGGGACCGGGCGGTCCGGGCGGACCCTCGGGCGCGCAGTTCGCCACGACCGCCTCGCGCTCGTCCGGCTCCGCCTTCAGCGTCACCACGCAGGTCGAGGGCCGGTAGGGCAGCCGGAAGGTGAACCGGCCGCGCCGGTCGGCCTGGATCGAGATGTCGTCGTCCAGCACCACGATCGCGCCGGGCTTGCGCACGGAGCCCGAGATCCTCAGGTCGCCGGCCTCGATCCGCGCGTCGTAGACCATGATCGGCTGGCTCGGGGCCTGCGCGTGGCGGACCCGCGGACGGGCCGGGCGCGCCCGCCCCGTCGCGGGGGCGGACGCGGCCGGATCCGGGGCGGCGGCACCCGGCGGATCCGCCTGCTGGCCGAGCGCCGCGCCCGGCAGGGCGAGCAGGAGCGTCAGGGTGAGGGCTGAGCTGAGGGCTGAGCGCATGCGCGGTCCGGTTCGGCCGCGTCACGCGCGCGGCGTCCGGACATTGGTCTCGCCCTGCGATTGCGGTCAACCGCGACCTCGGACGCCGCGGGGGCGGCCGATTCCACAGGCGTCCACAGCCGTCCACAGGCCAAGCCGCTGCCGCCACGCGCGATTCCGGGACCCCGCGGAAACCGTTTGTGCATGTTCCTGTTATGTTCCTATCGTCCAGCATGACCGGAGCCGATGGAGATGGGGCTGGACCCTGCCGACGAGACCGAGGCGGCGATCGCGCGGGACGATCCCCGGGCCCGGCTGGCGGTCCTGCGGGCGCGCCTCGCGCCGCCGGATCGCGGCCGGGATCCGGTCCCGGTCCTGCCGCTGGGCGTTCCGGATCTCGACGCGCACCTGCCGGGCGGCGGTCTCGCCCTCGGGCCGCCCCACGAGATCGCGCCGGCCGAGCCCGCGGACGCGATCGCGGCCCTGGGCTTCGCCCTGGCGCTCTGCGCCCGCCAGCTCGCCCGGGAGCCGGGGGAAGCGCTGATCGCCGCCGCGCCCGGCGAGCCCCTGCCCTACGGGCACGGCCTCGCCGGCCTCGGCCTCGACCCCGGCCGCCTGCTGCTGCTGGAAGCCGGCAGCGACGCGGAGGTGTTCCGCGCCCTGGAGGCGGCCCTGCACGCGCGGGCGCTCACGGCCCTGATCGGCCTCCTGCGGGACGGGCTGCCGCTGAAGCCGGGCCGGCGCCTGCAGCTCGCCGCGGAAGGGCCGGCGCCGCCGCTGCTGCTGATCCTGCGGCCGGCGCCGGCCGGTCTGCCCAACGGGGCCGCCACGCGCTGGCGGATCGCCGCCGCGCCGGCGGCGCGGGACCGGTTCGGGACCCTGGACAGGCCGCGCTGGCGGGCGCGGCTCGAGCGCTGCCGCAACGGGCGGGGCGGCGACTGGCTTCTGGAGTGGGACCATGCCGCGCATCGTCTGCATCTGCCTGAGCCACTGGCCGGTGACGCGGCTGCGGCGGGCCGGTCTCGCGCCTGAGCGCGGCCCCCTCGCGGTGGCGGCCGAGGGGGCCGGCGGGCTGCGGCTCGTGGCCCTCGACCCGGAGGCCCGCGCCCTCGGCCTCCGGGTCGGCGAGCCCCTCGGCCGGGTCCGGGCGCGGATCGGCGTGCCGCTCCAGGTCTACCCGGCCGACCCGGAGGCCGACCGGGACGCCCTGCTGCGGCTGTGCCGCTGGGCGAGCGGCTACGCGCCCCACGTGGCCCCGTTCGGGCCGGGCGAGGCGGCGGACGGGCTCTACATCGACGTCGCCGGCGCGAGCCACCTGCGCGGCGGCGAGGCGAACCTCGTCGCGGACTTGGCCGCCCGGCTCGCGCGGAGCCGCGTACCGGCGGGGATCGCGCTGGCCGACACGCCCGGCGCCGCCTTCGCGCTGGCGCGGCAGGGCGGGCCCGATCCGGTCGTGGTGCCGCCGGGCGGGGCCTCGCAGGCCCTGCGGGCCCTCCCGGTGGACGCCCTGCGCCTCGATCCCGGCACGGTCGCGGGCCTGAAGCGGCTCGGCCTGCGCCGGATCGGCGAACTCGACGCCCTGCCCCGGGGGCCCCTCGCCCGCCGCTTCGGCGCGGCGCTGCTGCTGCGCCTCGACCAAGCCCTGGGCCGCCGGCCCGAGCCGCTGGCGCCCCTGACGGAGGCGGCCGCCTACGCCGCCGCCCGCGGCTTCCTCGACCCGATCGGGCGGCAGTCGGACATCGTTCGGACCGCCCGGGACCTGATGGCGGAGACCGCGCCGCGGCTGGAGCGGGACGGGCTCGGCGCCTGCGCCCTGCGCCTCGGCCTGCACCGGGTCGACGGCGCCCTGCGGGTGATCGATCTCGGCCTGTCCCGCCCCGAGCGCGATCCTGAGCGGGTCGCGGCCCTCGTCGCCCTGCGCCTCGACCGGCTGGGCCCCGCCCTCGACGCCGGCTTCGGCTTCGAGACGGTGGCGCTCGCCGTGACGGTGACCGGCCCCATGCCGGCCCGCCAGACGGATCTCGGCGCGGCGGCCCCGGGCGACGGGATCGGGTTCCTGGCCGACGCCCTGGCGCAGCGCCTCGGGCGGGCGCTCCTGCGGCTCGAGCCGCGGGCGAGCCACCTGCCGGAGCGGGCCGACCGGGACCGGGTCTGGGTTGCCGGAATGGGGCACGGACCGTCGACCGATCGAGGCGTCAGCCGGCCACGGGCGCCTCTCCCGCCCCCCGCTCCCGAACGGCAGCGTGGGCCGGATGCGCTCCTTCAGCGTCGGCGTTCAACCGTGATGGCTGCGCCTTCCGACCCAGCGGCGGAAGAGGAGGCGCGCACCGGCGCGTCCCCCTGGCCCGACCACCTCCCGCCCCGCCCCCTGGTGATCTTCCCCCGCGGCGAGGCCGCCCTCGACGTGCTCTCGACCGTCCCGGAGGGGCCGCCCCGGCGCTTCCGCTGGCGCGCCCGGGTCCACCGCGTCGCCCATGCCGAGGGGCCGGAGCGGATCGCCGCCGAATGGTGGCGCGCGCCCGGCGCGGATCGCGATTACTACCGCATCGAGTGCGAGGCCGGGCACCGGCTCTGGCTCTACCGCGACGGCCCGCACGCCCCTGATCGCCCGGCCGCGTGGTACGTCCACGGGCTCTTCGCGTGAGCGGCCCCGCCTACGCCGAGCTCGCCGTCACCACGAACTTCTCCTTCCTGCACGGCGCCTCCCATCCGCAGGACTTCGTCGTGCAGGCGGCGTCCTACGGCCTCGCGGCCATCGGCATCGCCGACCGCAACACCGTGGCCGGCGTGGTCCGGGCGCACGCGGCGGCGCTGGCGCTCGACCAGGAAGGCACACCGATCCGGATCCTGCCGGGGGTGCGCCTCGTCACCGAGGAGGGGTTCGAAGCCGTCACCTACCCGATGGACCGGGGCGCCTGGGGGCGCCTCTGCCGGCTGCTCACCCTGGGCAACCGGCGCGTCCGCAAGGGCGCGTGCCGCTTCTCCTTCGCCGAGATGGTGGAGGCCGCCGAGGGGCAGATGTTCATCGCGATGCCGCCGGCCCGGCGCCTGCCGGAGGGGTTCCGGGCGCGGCTGGAGGCGCTGGCCGCCGCCGCCCCGGGCCGGACCTTTCTGGGGGCGAGCCACACGCGCCGCGGCGACGAGCGGCGGCGCCTCGGGCTGCTCGCCGAGCTGGGCGCGGCCTCCGGCGCCCCGATGGTCGCGGTCTCGGACGCGCTCTACCACCATCCCGAGCGACGCCCGCTGCAGGACGTGGTCACCTGCATCCGCCAAGGCTGCCGGATCGAGGACGCCGGCTACCGGCTGGAGGCCAATGCCGAGCGCCACCTGAAGCCCGCCGCCGAGATGGCGCGGCTGTTCTCCGACCACCCGGAGGCGCTGGCCCGCACCGTCGAGATCGCGCAGGCCTGCGAGTTCAACCTGTCGCAGCTGCACTACGAGTATCCCGACGAGCCGGTGCCCCCCGGGCGCACGCCGCAGGAATACCTGGAGGAGAAGACCTGGGAACGGGCGCGCTGGCGCTACGGCGGCGAGGTCCCGGACGGCGTCGCGGCGACGCTGCGCGAGGAGCTGCGGCTCATCGCCAAGATGAAATACGCCCGCTACTTCCTGACCCTGTTCGACGTGGTCGAGTTCGCTCGCGGCCGGGGCATCCTCTGCCAGGGCCGCGGCTCGGCGGCCAATTCCGCCGTGTGCTTCTGCCTCGGCATCACCGCGGTGGACCCGTCGAAGCACCGGCTGCTCTTCGCCCGCTTCATCTCGGAGAACCGCGGCGAGCCCCCCGACATCGACGTCGACTTCGAGCACGAGCGCCGCGAGGAGGTGATCCAGCACCTCTACGCCCGCTACGGCCGGGAGCGCGCCGCCCTCTGCGCCACGGTGATCCACTACCGGCCCCGCATGGCGATCCGCGAGGTCGGCAAGGTCCTGGGCCTGACCGAGGACGTGACCGCGGCGATCGCCGACACGGTCTGGGGCTCCTGGGGCACCGGCATGCCGGACCAGCACGTGCGCGAGGCCGGGCTCGACCCGGAGAACCCGGCGATCCGGCAGGCGCTCGACCTCGCCCACCAGCTGATCGGCTTCCCCCGCCACCTGTCGCAGCATGTCGGCGGCTTCGTGCTGACCCGCGGCCGCCTCGACGAGACCGTGCCGGTGGGCAACGGCGCCATGGCGGACCGCACCTTCATCGAGTGGGACAAGGACGACATCGACGCGATCGGCCTGATGAAGGTCGACGTGCTGGCGCTCGGCATGCTGACCTGCCTCAAGCGCGGCCTCGATTTCTTGGAGAAGGATCACGGCACCTTCTACGAGACGCTGGCCGACCTGCCGCAGGACGATCCCGCGACCTACGCGATGCTGACGAAGGCCGATTCCGTCGGCGTGTTCCAGGTCGAGAGCCGGGCGCAGATGTCGATGCTGCCGCGCCTTAAGCCCAGGGAGTTCTACGACCTCGTGGTGCAGGTCGCGATCGTGCGCCCCGGCCCGATCCAGGGCGACATGGTCCATCCCTACCTGCGGCGACGCTCCGGGATCGACCCGGTCGAGTACCCGGCCCCGCACCCGGATCACGGCCCGGCGGACGAGCTGAAGGAGGTCCTGCAGAAGACCTACGGCGTGCCGCTGTTCCAGGAGCACGCCATGCAGATCGCCATCACGGCGGCGGGCTTCACCCCGGCCGAGGCCGACGGGCTGCGCCGGGCGATGGCGACCTTCCGCCACGTCGGGTCGATCGGCGGCTTCGCGGACAAGTTCGTGGGCGGCATGACCCGCCGGGGCTACCCGCAGGACTTCGCCGAGCGCTGCTTCGCGCAGATCCGGGGCTTCTCGACCTACGGCTTCCCGGAGAGCCACGCGGCGAGCTTCGCGCTCCTCGTCTACGCCTCGGCCTGGATGAAGTGCCGGCACCCCGACGTCTTCCTGGCCGCGATCCTCAACGCCCAGCCCATGGGCTTCTACCAGCCGGCCCAGCTGGTGCGCGACGCCCGGGCCCACGGGGTCGAGGTGCGGGGCGTCTGCGTCAACGCCAGCGACTGGGACTGCACCCTGGAGCCGGCCGGGGATCCGGCGCTGCACGCCGTGCGGATCGGTCTGCGCGTCGTGCGCGGCCTGCCCGAGGCCGCGATGCGCCGGCTCGTGCGGCTGCGCGCCAACGGCTACGCCAGCATCGAGGGCCTGCAGGCGTCCCTCGCCCTGCCCCGCAACGCCCTGGAGCGGCTGGCGGAGGCGGACGCGTTCCGCTCGCTCGGCCTCGACCGGCGCGCCGCCCTGTGGATGGTCCGCACCCTGGAAGGGACGTCATCCCGCAAGGCCGCCAAGGCCGATGCGAGCGAGCGCCGCGCCCATCTTCTCGACGCACCCCTGCCGCTCTTCGCGTGGCACGCCGATGACGGCCTGTTCCGGCACGAGCCGGCGGTGGACCTTCAGCCCCTGGCCCCGTCCGAGGCCGTGGCCGAGGATTACGCCGCCACCGGCCTGTCGCTCCAGGGGCACCCGGTCGCGTTCTTCCGGGGGCGGCTCGCCCGGATCGGCGCGATTCCGGCCCGGGCCCATCTCGATCCGGCGCTGCCCCAGGGGGCGCGGGTCACGGTGGCAGGGCTCGTGCTGATCCGCCAGCGGCCCGGCACCGCCAAGGGCGTGGTCTTCCTGACGCTGGAGGACGAGACCGGTATCGCCAACGTGATCGTCTGGAAGACCGTGTTCGAGGCGAACCGCCGGATCGCCATGCAGGCGCGGTTCCTCGCCGTGCGCGGCCGGATCCAGCGGGCGGACGGGGTGGTCCACCTCGTGGCGGAGGGGTTTCGCGACCTCACCGCTGCCCTGCGCGATCTGCGCGAGGCCGGCATGAAGCTGCCGCCCGAGAACACGGATTTCGGCGTGCCCCCGGACCGGCGCGTGTTCCCCAGCCGGGATTTCCACTGAGGCCGGCACTTCGACCAGCCCCTCGACCAGCCCCTCGACAGGCCCCTCGACAGGCCCCGCGCCGCGCGTAGAGTGCGGCGATGTCGAGCTTCGCCGTCCCGCGCCTCCTCCTCGCCGCCTGCGCGGCCCTGCCCCTCCTGGCGGAGGCCGCCCGGGCCGACAGCTGCGACGACCTCACCCGCCAGATCGCCGACGCGATCGGCGGCCGGGTCGGCAAGCGCGCCGGCCCCAGCATCGACATCCGCGTGGCCGGCCCGATCAAGTTCGACGTGACCTGCCGGGCCGAGCCGATCGTGCAGGCGACCTCCGCCGAGCCGAGCCCCTCGGCGACCTTCTTCCGCGACCTGTCGGTGGCCTCCGAGATCCTCATCGGCCAACCGGCCGCGACCGTCGAGCCGATCATCGCCACCGCCTACCGGACCGCGCTGGCGGAGCGGCGCAAGTCGTTCATCCAGCAGAACGGCTGGTCGGCGTCCTGCTACACCGACCCGGGCAGCAGCACGATGCGCACCCTGTGCTCGGTGGGGCGTATCCCGCCGGGCTGAGGCGGACCTGAGCCGGCAGGATGCGTGGCCTGGGCCCGCTCAGTACTCGATCACGCCGTCGAGCGCGTAGTGCTTCACGGTCTTCCGGTTGGCGATCAGCTCGTCGACCGTGGGCTCGCCCTTGAGGGCGCGGGCGATGGCGAGTTTCGTGGCCTCGTAGTTGGTCCGGTAGAGGTCCTTCTGGTCGAGGTTGTCGTCCTCGGCGCAGCGCTGATCGAGCCAGATCATGATGATCATGCACAGCTCGTCGAGCCCGTCCTTCGGCAGGATGCCCTCGATGATGCAGTCCACGATCGCGTCGCCGGTGGCGGCCTGGACCACGCCGCCGAGGAGCTCGGCATACTCGGCCGTGTGGATCGTGACCTTGGTGGTCATCATCGTGGCCGGGCGCACGAGCTGGTTGAGGTCGCGCACCACGAACATCCGCGTGTGGCCCTGGACCTGCCCCATCATCGACGCGAAGGCCTGACCGACCGGGCCGCGCACCGAGCCGATCAGCACCTCCGGCATGGCGTCGGTGTACTGGCCCTCGGCCGCCAGCACCGTGGCCTCGCCCGTGCGGAACCAGATCTCTTGCATGTTCGAACTCCACCTGATCGGAGCCCGCGGGAGACATCATCGGCGGCCTCGCGTCAATCGCCCCGAAGCCGGCTCCCATCCCGGCCGCCCCTGCCCTCGCCCGCGCTGCGGCGCGGGCGCGGACCCGTGCCGCCCCGCGTCGCCGCGATGCGGCCGCCGGCATCCGCGACGGCGCGCATCTCCACCCCTGCGCGGCCTGTGGCCTTGAGGAACGCGGACAGGCGAGGCAGGGAAGATCGGAGCGCGGCTCCGGGAGCGGTCCCGGGCCTGGCCGTTCCGGTGGGCGCGCGGCGCCGTGCCGGGCATGCGGGAGGAACACGATGGCGGAGAGCACGGACCGGGGCTCCGGCTGGAGCCTTCAGGCGAGCGCCGTGCCCGACGGGGTGCGCCTGGAACTCGCCCTCGCCGACCTCGGCGGTGCGCCGGTCACCGCCGCGATCGTGCTCGACCGGACGGAGGCCCGGGCCTTCGCCCGCGCCCTGCTGGCCGCCGCCGGCGACGCCGCGGAGCGGACCTTCCCGAAGCCGGGCGCCTGAGGACGCGCCGCCGGCCGGTCAGCGCACGCCGAGGCCCGGATTGCGGCCCGGCAGGCGGGGGACCACGGTGCCGCGCTTCTCGATCGGCGCGTCGCAGGCGTAGGCGAACTCGGTCTTCAGCGGATCGAACACGGTCTCGCCGGTGATCCGGCAATCCTCGCGCACGGTCTCGTCGAGATAGGCCCGGGCGGCGGTGCGGAAGCGCTTCACCCGGGTGGCGCCCGGCTCCGGATCGATCCGGACCTCGCTCAGGTTGCAGCCGGTATACTCGCGCAGGGCGTTGGACACGATCAGCATCCGGCGCAGCTGCCGGTTGTCGTAGACCTCGTAGGGCTCCTTGCAGCCGATCGTGACGACCTGGGGAGTGAGCGCCACGTAGTTCCGCGAGATGTAGGAGAATCCGGTGGTGCAGCCGGCGAGGCCGAGGGCGGCGAGGCCGAGGGGCAGCAGAGCTGCGGGTCGTCGCATCCTCGTCATTCCAAGAGGGTCCCAGCCCGCACCCCGGATCCGCCGCCTTCCCGGCGGGGCGCCGCGATGCATTGAAACGGCTCCGCTTGCGCCGTCAATGCGTTTCTCGACCTTCTCCCGCGGGCGCGCCCGCGGCGCGCCGAGCCGAGCGGTGCCGCTCTTGCGGAACACTTGCGGAACGTTTAACCTGTTCGTGATTTGTTTCGGAGACCGTCACGTGGCGGTCCGCCAAGCCGCGAGTCCCCCGTCGATGCTCACGCGCAAGCAGCTGGACCTCCTGCGATTCATCCAGAGCCGGATGCAGGAATGCGGTGTCCCGCCGTCGTTCGACGAGATGAAGGATGCCCTCGATCTCAAGTCGAAATCCGGCATCCACCGGCTGATCACGGCGCTCGAGGAGCGCGGCTTCCTCCGGCGCCTTCCGAATCGGGCGCGCGCCATCGAGGTGATCCGGATCCCCGAGAGCCTGACCCAGGCCGCTCCGGCGACTCAGGCCCCCGCCGAGCCGCGCCGCTTCACGCCGAGCGTGGTCGAGGGCGGTAAGTCCAAGCAGCCGCCGGCCCCGGCGAGCACGCGGATGATCGACGAGTCCGGCCGCGCCATCTCGATCCCGGTCATGGGCCGGATCGCGGCCGGTACCCCCGTCTCGGCGATCCAGAACCAGAGCCACGCCATCACCCTGTCGCCGGACTTCGTGGCCGGCGGCGAGCACTACGCCCTCGAGGTGCGCGGCGACTCGATGGTCGAGGCGGGCATCCTGGACGGCGACCTCGTGGTCATCCGCAAGCAGGAGACGGCCAATACCGGCGACATCATCGTGGCGCTGATCGACGACGAGGAGGCGACGCTCAAGCGCCTGCGCCGCCGCGGCTCGTCGATCGCCCTCGAGGCCGCCAACCCGGCCTACGAGACCCGCGTGCTCGGGCCCGACCGGGTCCGGATCCAGGGCCGCCTTGTGAGCCTCGTCCGCCGCTACTGAAGCGGCTCGGCCGGCGCGTCGCCGGGGGCGAGGTCTCCGCCCGGCGCGGCGTCGGCCTCCGGCGTCGCGGCGACCCCGTCCTCCGCGGGGCGGTCGCCCGGCTCCGCGGTGACCGGCCGCGGCGGTCCCGGCCCGCGCCCGGCGGCCGGCCGCCAGGGCACGGCGCGGCCGTCGTCCCGGGCGTAGCGCGCGGCGAAGCCATCGCCGTCGGTCCGGAGGGCCACGGCCCCGCGGGCGGCGAGGACGCGCCGGTCGATCACCAGCGGCCCCGTGCAGGTCGGCGGCGCCGCGAGGCCCGTGATCAGCACCGCGGCGCGGGCGCAATCCTCCGGGAAGGCCCGCCGGTCCCGGACCAGGGCGACCGCCCGCCCGTCCGGCAGCCGGGCGGTGCAGCCGAGCCGGTCGCAGCGCCCGCTGCCGGACCGGACGATCAGCCCCGCGGACCGCCGCCCGTCGCCGTCCGCCTTCAGCCACTGCTCGAGGACGAAGCCCGAAGGGCTGCCGAGGGCCGCGAGCCGCCCGTCCGGGCCCCTCACCGCGGCCCCCGCGCCCTGCCGGTCGACGTAGAGGTCGTAGTGGTTGGGCCGGGCCGCGAGGACGAGCCCGAGCAGGACCGGCGGCACGGCGAGCCAGCGCAGGCGCGAGGCCGGCAGCGTCCCCAGCAGCAGGCCGGCGGTCAGCAGGGCGAGCGCCCCGGCGCCGAAGGCCGGCAGCACCAGGACCGCCCGCTCGAACCCGGCGATCCAGTCCGAGATCGCCAGCATCCCGGCCACCGCCTGCCCCATCAGCCACCAGACCGGCCGGTCGAGGGCGAAGGGATAGGCGAGGCAGCCGATTACCGCGGCCGGCATCACCACCAGGGAGACGAGCGGCAGGGTCAGGGCGTTGCCGACGAGGCCGAAGGGCTGGACCGTCTGGAAGTGGTAGGTGGCGAAGGGGGCCGTCGCGACCTGCGCCACCAGGGTCGTGGCCAGGGTCCCGGTGATCGCCGACAGGCCGGTCCCGACGAGCCGCCCGATCCGCCCGGCCCCCGGGCGCACGAGCAGCCGCCCGTCGATCAGCCGCGCGCAGGCGATCAGCCCGGCCACGGCGCCGAAGGACATCTGGAAGCTCGGGCCGAGCAGGCCCTCCGGCTCCCGGGCGAGCGCGATCAGCGCCGCGAGGGCGAGGTTGCGCATCGACAGGGCCGGCCGGTCCACCAGGATCGCGCCGAGCATGATCAGGGTCATGATCAGCGAGCGCTCGGCCGCGATGTCCCAGCCCGAGAAGGCGCAGTAGGCGGTGACGCCGACCATGGCGAAGCCGGCCGCGATCTTCTTGATCGGCCAGAGCAGCGCGCAGAGCGGCACCGCGGCGAGGAGCGCCCGCACCAGCCAGAACACCACGCCGGCGGCCAGCACCATGTGGAGGCCCGAGATCGACACCACGTGGTAGATGCCGGCGGCGCGGAGCGCGTCGTTGGTGGCCGGCCCGATGAGGCCGCGCTTGCCCGTCACCAGGGCCGCCGCCACCGCACCCGCCTGGCCGCCGGCGGCCTCCGCGATCCGGCGCGTGAGCCCGTTGCGCGCCGCGTCGAGCGCAGCGGCGAGCCGCAGGCCCAGCGGCGGCGGCCCGGACGGTTCCCGGACGGTGACGGTGCCGATCAGCGAGCCCACCGCGCCGATCCCCTGGAAATAGGCGTCCCGGGCGAAGTCGTAGCCGCCGGGCCGGGCCGCCTCCGGGGGCGGAAGCAGCCGGGCCGTGGCGGCGACGCCGTCCCCGGGACGCGGGATCGGCGTCTTCCGGAACGAGACCCGGACCCGGGCGGGCCGCGCCTCCGGCGCGAGGCCGGCGAAGCTCTCCACCCGGATCACCAGCCGGGCGCCCACCTCGCGCTCGTCCAGGGCCTCGACCGTTCCGACGAGCGGGCCGATCGTGGTGCGGGTGAGGATCGGTGCGGCGACCTGCGAGACCCGCCAGGTCGCCGCCGCGAAGCCGAGGAACGCGGCCGCCACCGCGAGCGCCGCCGCCAGGGCCGCCGGCCGCGCGCCGAGGACGGGGACCGGCGCCAGCGCGAGGCCGGCCGCGATCAGGGGGGCGGCGAGGCTCGGCGCGCCGTCGGCCGCCGCGAAGTAGACCAGGATCCCGCCGCCGAAGGCCACCGCCAGCCAGGGGAACAGCCGGCGCTGCTCGGCCTCGCGGGCGAGGCCGGCGACGACCCAGTCGCGGAGCGCCGGGAGGGCGGCCGGGAGGGCGGCCAAGAGGGCGGCGGGAAGGGCTCGGGCGCGCGGGCCGATCAGCGCGACCGCGCCGTCCGCCCGCCTCGCGCCGATCCGCCGCATCGCCGCCGCCCCGCTCCGCGCGACCTGTCGTCGGGGCCGTGCGATTCTGCGGGCGATTCTTAACGCATCCGCCGGCCCGTGCTACAGCGGGTTCTTCGTGCTACGGGCGCCCTGTCGAGCCCCTCGCCGCTCCGCCGCCCCTTCGCCGTCCGTCGCGCCCCGTCCGCGACCAGCCCCGGAACATACCGGACCGATGTCCTCAGCCGTCGTCACGCGCTTCGCCCCCTCGCCCACGGGTTACCTGCATATCGGCGGGGCCCGCACGGCCTTGTTCAACTGGCTCTACGCCCACCACACCGGCGGCACGATGCTGCTGCGCATCGAGGACACCGACCGCGAGCGCTCCACCAAGGGGGCGATCGACGCGATCCTCGACGGCCTCTCCTGGCTCGGCCTCGACTGGGACGGCGACGTGGTCTTCCAGTTCGCCCGCGCCGAGCGCCACCGCGCGGTCGCCGAGGAGCTGCTGGCCGCGGGCCGCGCCTATCACTGCTACGCCACCGCCGAGGAGCTCACGCAGATGCGCGAGACCGCCCGCGCGGAGGGGCGCGCTCCGCGCTACGACGGCCGCTGGCGCGACCGCGACCCGTCCGAGGCCCCCGCCGGGGTCAAGCCGGTGATCCGCCTGCGCGCGCCGACCGAGGGCGAGACCGTGGTCGAGGACGCCGTCCAGGGCCGCGTGACCTGGGCCAACAAGGACCTCGACGACCTCGTCCTGCTGCGCTCGGACGGGACGCCGACCTACATGCTCGCCGTCGTGGTCGACGACCACGACATGGGCGTCACGCAGATCATCCGCGGCGACGACCACCTCACCAACGCGGCGCGCCAGAGCCAGATCTTCTCGGCCCTCGGATGGGACATCCCGAGGATGGCGCATATCCCGCTGATCCACGGAGCGGACGGGGCCAAGCTCTCGAAGCGCCACGGCGCGCTCGGCGTCGAGGCCTACCGCGATCTCGGCTACCTGCCGGCGGCCCTGCGCAACTACCTCGTGCGGCTCGGCTGGAGCCACGGCGACCAGGAGGTCTTCTCCACCGACGAGATGGTCGCGGCCTTCGACCTCGGCGCGGTCGGACGCTCCGCGGCGCGGTTCGACTTCGCCAAGCTCGCCAACCTCAACGGCCTCTACATCCGCACCAGCGCCGATTCCGACCTCGTCGCGGCGATCGAGACCATCCTGCCCAACGTCGGGCCGGAGCGCGGCTTGTCGGCGCCGCTGCGGCCCGACCTCAGGGACAAGCTCGTCCAGGCCATGCCGGGCCTGAAGGAGCGGGCCAAGACGCTGATCGAGCTCCTCGACAGCGCCTACTACCTCTACGCCCAGCGGCCCCTGGCGCTCGACGACAAGGCCCGCGCCCTGCTCTCCGACGAGGGGTGCGGCCGCCTCGCCGGGGTGCGGCCGGTGCTCGAGGCTGTGCCCGACTGGAGCGCGACCTCCACCGAGGGCGCGGTGCGGCAGTACGCGGAATCGGCCGGCTGCAAGCTCGGGCAGGTGGCCCAGCCCCTGCGCGCGGCGCTCACCGGCCGCACCACCTCCCCGCCCCTGTTCGACGTGATGGCGGTGCTCGGCCGGGAGGAAACCCTGGCGCGCCTCGGGGATCAGGCGCCGCAGGGCTGAGGCCGGGCTGAGGGCAGGGACGAGGCGGGGACGAGGCGGCGCTGGGACCGCCGCGCGCGGACCGGGAGCGGACAGGGAACTGCCGGCCCCGACCCGGATTGCGTTGGGTGGAAATCGGTTGGCGGAATTCGCTTGGCGACGGGGGCGGGTTGTCACCGACCCCGTTGCTGCTGCACTGCCGTTTGGGTAACCCATGGCTGTGAGCACCCGCAGCATAATGCGTGTGCTCAGGCCCCCGGGACCGACTCGGGCAGCCCGAGGCCGGCATCCGCCACGTCGCCAGAGAAGGGTCCACGATCCATGAGCGCACCCAGCACCATCACCGTGGACGGCAAGTCGATCGAACTGCCGGTGAAAACCGGCACGATCGGGCCGGACGTGATCGATATCGGCAAGCTCTACGCCCAGACCGGCGCCTTCACCTTCGACCCGGGCTTCACCTCGACGGCCTCGTGCGAGTCGAAGATCACCTACATCGACGGTGACGAGGGCGTGCTGCTCTACCGCGGCTACCCGATCGAGCAGCTCGCCGAGAAGGGCGACTTCCTCGAGACCTGCTACCTGATGCTGTTCGGCGCCCTGCCGACCGCCGCCCAGCGGGCCGATTTCGAGTACCGGGTCACGCGCCACACCATGGTGCACGACCAGATGAACCGGTTCTTCACCGGCTTCCGCCGCGACGCGCACCCGATGGCCGTCATGGTCGCCTCGGTGGGCGCCCTCTCGGCCTTCTACCACGATTCCACCGACATCACGGACGAGAGCCAGCGGCTGATCGCGTCGATCCGCATGATCGCCAAGATGCCGACGCTCGCCGCGATGGCCTACAAGTACTCGATCGGCCAGCCGTTCGTGTACCCGAAGAACGATCTCGACTACACGTCGAACTTCCTGCGCATGTGCTACGCGGTGCCGTGCGAGGAGTACGAGGTGAACCCGGTCTTCGCCCGGGCGCTCGACAAGATCTTCATCCTGCACGCCGACCACGAGCAGAACGCCTCGACCTCGACGGTGCGGCTCGCCGGCTCCTCGGGCGCCAATCCCTTCGCCTGCATCGCGGCCGGCATCGCCTGCCTGTGGGGCCCGGCCCATGGCGGCGCCAACGAGGCGGCCCTCAAGATGCTGATGGAGATCGGCACCCCCGAGAATGTCAGCAAGTACGTCGCCAAGGCCAAGGACAAGAACGACCCGTTCCGCCTGATGGGCTTCGGCCACCGCGTCTACAAGAACTACGACCCGCGCGCGCGGATCATGCAGAACACCACGCACCAGGTGCTCAAGGAGCTCGGCAAGACCGACGACCCGCTGCTCCACGTCGCCATGGAGCTGGAGCAGATCGCGCTCAAGGACGAGTACTTCATCGAGAAGAAGCTCTACCCGAACATCGACTTCTACTCGGGCATCACCCTCAAGGCGATGGGCTTCCCCACCGACATGTTCACCGTGCTGTTCGCGGTGGCCCGCACCGTCGGCTGGATCGCCCAGTGGGCCGAGATGATCGAGGACCCGTCGCAGAAGATCGGCCGTCCGCGCCAGCTCTACGTCGGTCCGGCCCAGCGCGACTACGTGGCCGTGGACCAGCGCGGCTGAGGCGGGACCACCTGCCCCGGGAAGCGTCGAGCGGGGCGGCCGAGAGGCCGCCCTTCGCGTTCGCGGAGGTGATCGAACGCCGCCTGCCCGTCCGGCCGCCCTACGACTGGCCGGCGATCCGCGCGTTCCTCGCCAAGCGGGCGATCCCGGGCGTCGAGACGACGGATCCCGCGGCTTCCTACGCGCGCACGATCAGCGTCGCGGGGCGGCACGGGCTCCTGACGGTGGCACCGGGCGCGGATTGCCTGCACGTCGCGCTGCGCGGCGTCGAGGCCGGGCACGAAGAGGCCGTCGCGGGACGCCTGCGCCGCCTGTTCGACTGCGACGCCGATCCGGCCGCCGTCGCGGCCTGCCTCGGCGGGGACCCCGTCCTGGCCCCGCTCGTCGCGGCGCGGCCGGGTCTGCGCCTGCCGGGGGCCTGGGACCCGTTCGAGACCGGCTGCCGGGCGATCCTCGGCCAGCAGGTCTCGGTGGCGGCCGCGATCGGGCTCGCGGGCAGGCTGGTGGCGGCGTTCGGGACGCCGCTGGCGGAGCCGGCAGGCGGTCTGACCCACGTGTTTCCCGCGCCGACCGATCTGGTCGAGGCGGACGTCGCCCTGGCGCTCAACATGCCGCGGGCCCGCGGCGCGGCGATCCGGGCGCTGGCCGCGGCGGCGCTGGCCGATCCGGACCTGTTCGCCCCGGCGGAGTCGCTCGAGGCCGCGGTGCTGCGCTTCACGGCGATCCGCGGGATCGGTCCCTGGACGGCGCAGTACATCGCCATGCGGGCGCTCAAGCTGCCGGACGCCCTGCCGGTGGGCGATGTCGGGCTGCTGCGGGCGCTGGAGGGGGCCACCGGGCGTCCCAGTCCTGCGGAGCTGCTGGCGCGGGCCGAGGCGTGGCGCCCGTTCCGGGCCTACGCGGCGCAGCACCTCTGGGCGGCGGACGAAGCGTCCGCGACGGGGCGATGAGGCGACCGAGAGGTTCATGTTCCGCATCGCCGATATCGGCTAAGCTTGCGGCCGGCCGGGGGGCTCAGGTTCGATGTCGGAAGCGGACAGCGAAGCGCGCGACACGCTTGTTGCGAACGAGCGGATCAAGTTCACGGCCACCTACGCCAACGGCCTCGCGGTCGCGATCTTCGCCGTCGGCGGTTTCGCGCCGTTCATCTCGACTGCCCTGTCGGATCGTCCGCACTTCGCGCCCGTGCTCATCGCCATGGTGGTTTGCTGGATCATGAGTGGCGCCATACATTGGGCTGTGAGGCGCGCATTGCGGAACCTTCGCCCATGACGACAGCTCAGCTTCTTCTCCTGCTCGCGGTTCCGATCGGCGGCGGCGTGCTAGCCTTCGGTGCGCTCTGGCTCGCCCAGCGGGCGCATTGAGGACTGGCCCTCCGCACCGCGGGAACCGTTCCAGACACTCCCAATCGCGCCCGCATCTCGAGGGGCGGCGGAGCCGCCTCGAAGGCGGGCTCCAGGGATTGCGCGGCTGACCGGAGGTCTCCCCCCGAGGCGACTCCTCTCCGGCATCTCAGGATGAGGTGGTGGGTCGGGAATCCTTCACCCTCCGCGGCTCCTCACCGTCCGAACCGCTCGAATTTCGGGAAGCTGCGCGCCATCATCAGCCCGACCTCGGCGCGGTGGCCGAGCCACTTCTCCAGCACCGACGCGTTCGCGAGCCGGCCCTCGGCCGAGCCGTCCTGCCAGGGCAGGCCGTCGGCGAGCTTGAACACGTGCGCGTCGAGCAGCGTCCCGCTGCGGCAGCGCTGCAGCCGGACCCCCTTGCCGCGGGCGAGCTCCGCCACCTCGGAGACCGGGAAGACCAGCAGCAGCTTCTCGGTGTTCACCACCGCCACGTGATCGCCGTCGGCCGGCACCAGCACGGCGGCCGTGGCGTCGCCGTCGAGGCCGAGCACGCTCTTGCCCTTGCGGGTGTTGGCCACGAGCGCGTCGGCGGGCGCCACGAAGCCGCGTCCGTCCGAGCCGGCGATCAGCAGCTTGGTCTCCGGCCGGTACGGCAGCGCCGCCACGATCTCGGTGCCGTCGTCGAGGTCGGCCATCAGCCGGACCGGGTCGCCGAAGCCGCGGCCGCCCGGCAGCTTCGAGGCCTCGAGCGTGAACACCTTGCCGTTGGTGGCGAGCAGCAGGATCTTCTGGGTCGTCTCGGTCGGGAAGGCGATCTTCAGGGTGTCGTCGCCCTTGAACGCGACGCCCGAGAGATCGGCGACGTGGCCCTTGAGCGCCCGGATCCAGCCCTTGGTCGAGACGATCACGGTGATCGGCTCGCGCTCGACCAGGGCCGCCGTGAAGTCGATGCCGCCGACATCCGGCGGGCTCGCCAGCGTCGTGCGGCGCTTGCCGAGCTTGGTCTCGGGCCCGAAGGTCTTCTTCACCGCGCGGATCTGCGCCTGGATCGCCTTCCACTGCGCCGGCTCGGAGGCGAGCAGGGCGTCGATCTCGGCCTTCTCGGCGGTCAGCGCCTCGAACTCGCGCTTCAGCTCCATCTCCTCCAGCTTGCGCAGGGAGCGCAGCCGGGTGTCGAGGATCGCGTTGGCCTGGAGCTCGGTCAGCTCGAACCGGGCCATGAGGGCGGCCTTCGGCTCGTCCTCCTCGCGGATGATCCGGATCACCTCGTCGAGGTCGAGGTAGACAATGAGCAGGCCGCCCAGGATCTCGAGGCGCCGGTCGATCTGGCCGAGGCGGTAGCGCGAGCGGCGCTGCAGGACCACGCGGCGGTGGTCGACCCACTCGCGCAGGCACTCGGCGAGCCCGATCACCTTCGGCACGAGGCCGCCGACCAGGACGTTGAGGTTGAGCGGGATGCGGGTCTCGAGTTCCGTGAGCCGGAACAGCGATTCCATCAGGATCACCGGGTCGACCGTGCGCGAGCGCGGCTCCAGCACCACGCGCACGTCCTCGGCCGACTCGTCGCGCACGTCAGCCAGCAGCGGCAGCTTCTTCTCCTGCAGCAGCTCGGCCATCTTCTCGATCAGCCGGCCCTTCGGGATGCCGTAGGGAATCTCGGTGACGACGATGTTCCAGGTGCCGCGGCCGAGATCCTCCTTGGCCCAGCGGGCGCGGACCCGGAAGGCGCCCCGCCCGGTCCGGTAGGCCTCGGCGATCGACTCGGCCGAGTCGACGAGGATGCCGCCGGTCGGGAAGTCCGGCCCCTGGACGAACTTGGCGAGCTGCCCCGAGGTCGCCTCGGGATGGTTGATCAGGTAGAGCGCCGCGTCGCATAGCTCGGCGGCGTTGTGCGGCGGGATCGAGGTCGCCATGCCGACCGCGATGCCCTGGCTGCCGTTGGCGAGCAGGTTCGGGAAGGCCGCCGGCAGGACGATCGGCTCCTCCTTCTCGCCGTTGTAGGACGGGCGGAAGTCGACCGTGTCCTCGTCGATCCCGTCCAGCAGGAGGCGCGCGACCTCGGTGAGCCGCGCCTCGGTGTAGCGGTAGGCCGCGGGACCGTCGCCGTCGATGTTGCCGAAATTGCCCTGGCCGTCGACCAGGGGGTAGCGCTGGGCGAAGTCCTGGCTGAGCCGCACCAGGGCGTCGTAGATCGCCTGGTCGCCGTGGGGATGGAAGTCGCCCATCACGTCGCCGACGATCTTGGCGCACTTCTTGTGCGCGGTGGTCGGGTCGAGGCGCAGCAGCCGCATCCCGTACAGGATGCGCCGATGCACGGGCTTCAACCCGTCGCGGGCATCCGGAAGGGCCCGGTGCATGATCGTGGAGAGCGCGTAGGCGAGGTAGCGCTCCTCCAGCGCGGATTTCAGCTCGACGCTCTCGATCCCGTCGCCGGACGGCGGCTCGAAGGGCTGGCCCATGACGGCTCCTCACTACAACGTCTTCACCGCGCGCCGTCATTCCGGGGCCGCGCAGCGGGACCCGGAATCCAGAGCCGCCGACGTCCCGCGCGTGCGCGCGGACGGTGGTTCTGGATTCCGGGCGCGCCTTCGGCACCCGGAACGACGACGGGGCATTAAGAACAGAACACGAACATTACCCGGCCTCGCGGCCGAGCGCAACGAATCGCGCCCGCTCCTCGGGCGGCCCGAGGCCGCGGGGGCCCCAGACGTGCCGGTCGAGGAAGTACCCCGTCAAGGTAAACCCTTGGGCAACGCCGTCGGGACCCGGGGATCCGCCCGCGTGCAGGAAGGTCGGGAGCGCCAGC
Organism: Methylobacterium oryzae; assembly: GCF_021398735.1. Lineage (NCBI taxonomy): Bacteria > Pseudomonadati > Pseudomonadota > Alphaproteobacteria > Hyphomicrobiales > Methylobacteriaceae > Methylobacterium > Methylobacterium oryzae. The sequence continues at coordinate 2,786,153 of NZ_CP090349.1, read as the reverse complement.
AGGCGGTCCCGGTAGGGCTCGCCCGCCGAGGCGCTGACCGCCCGGCCGCTCTTCGGCGACACGTAGGCCAGGGCGTCGTTGCCGCCGGTGGCCGCGCAGGCGGTGAGGTCGAGGCCGAAGCCGAGTTCCGACAGGATCGCCAGCTCGAACCGCACCATCAGGGGCGGGGCGATGGCGGGGTCGTCGAGGTGCTCGACCAGGATCCCCGCCGCCGCGTAGAGCGCCGGATGCGGGTCGCGCTCGGGGAGGAGCCGCAGAAGCGCGGCCATGTGGTTCATGCCGTAGAGGGCGAGGCTCGACCCGATCAGCCGCGAGACCTGCGAGTCCAGGGGCTCGACCGCGTAGGCGCCGAGACCCTCGTCGAGGCGCGCCCGCCACGTCACGCGGACCCGGTTCCCGGCCTGCAGCACGGGCTGCATCCGGCGCGAGCGCCCACCGTGCACGAGGCCGAGATGGCGCCCGTGGGCCTCGGTCATGGCCTCGAGGATGACGCCGGTCTCCCCGTGCCGGCGCAGGCCGAGCACCAGGGCGTCGTCGGTCCACTGCATCGAACGTCGCGTCTTCGTGTGAGGGATCGGGTGAGAGGCGCGCTCCGCGCCTGTCTCTCATATAGGGGGCCGCGGCCGCCGGCGCTGCCCCGCGCGGTCCCAGCCTCGGGCAACCTTGGCCGGATAGCGATGACCGATGCCGCTCCGCGCCGCCCTCGCCGCCCTCGCCGCCCTGCTGGTCCTCCTCGCCGCCGGCGCGCAGGCCGCGCCGCGCGCACCGAAGCCCGCCGCCGAGCCCGCCGCCGAGGCCGACCCCTCCCCGGCCCTCCTCCGGCGGATCGCCGCCCTGGCGCTGAGGCAGGTCGATTTCGGCGCGGTCTCGCTGCTGCCGGTGCGGTTCGCGGGCAGCCGGATCGCCGGGCCGATCGCCGAGGGCGGCCGGGTGATCTACTGCGTGTCGGGCCGGATGTACGGCCGGACCTTCGGCAAGCCCGAGCGCCCGAGGGTGGCGCTGCGCTACGACAACGACCGGCTCACGGTGCTCGACGACGACGAGGTCTGCACCGGACACCGCACCCGGCCCTTCCCCGAACTCGACGCGCTGGGCAACAAGCCGTGAGGCCCGGGCGTTGAGGGCCTATGCCCGCCGCGTCCGTCCGCACCCTCGACCTCAGCCTCGACCTGATCGCCCGCGCCCATTCCGTCCCGATCCCCGACGACCCGAGCGCGCTCGAGGTTCTGTCGGACGCCGAGTTGCGCCCGGGGCTCGACGCGATCGTCGCCGGGCGCGAGGGCAGCGACCTCTGGGTCTTCGCCTACGGCTCGCTGATGTGGAACCCGGAATTCCCGGTGGCCGAGCGCCGGATCGGGACGGTGCGCGGCTTCCACCGCCGCTTCTGCCTGCTCCAGCGGCGGTTCCGCGGCACGCCGGAACGGCCGGGCTTCGTCCTGGCGCTGGACCGCGGCGGCCTGTGCCGGGGCGTGGCCTTCCGCCTGCCCGGCATGGAGATCCGCGAGGCGCTGATGCCGGTCTGGCGCCGCGAGATGCGCGGCCGCGGCTACGTCGCCCGCTGGCTGCCGGTCGCCACCGAGGCCGGGACCGTCCCGGCCCTGACCTTCCTGGCGAACCGCGCCAGCGACCGCTACGCCGGACGCCTCTCGGATTCCGAGATCGCCGAGAAGATCGCCGCGGCCTGCGGCCACAAAGGGCCGAGCGCCGAGTACCTGTTCCGGACCGTGGAGGCCTGCGAGCGCCTCGGCATCCGCGACCGCCACCTCTGGAGCCTCCAGGCCCTCGTGGCCGCGCGCCTCAGGGCCTGCGCGCCCGGGGGGTGAGACCGTCTCCTGTCGAGCGCGTCGGTGCAGCCGTGCTCGCGAGGACGGTCGCGTCGACCGGGCAGCGGTTCAGATCCAGGCCCGCTTGGTCGCGACCACGAGGCGCCCGCCGCCGTGCTCCGCGTCCGGATTGCGCGGCTCCCGGATGCCGGGGGCGCGGCCGGTGGTGACGTAGACGAGGAGGGTGAGGACGAGCAGGATCTTCGTGCGCATGGCGACGCTCAAGGTTGAGCGTCGGTGCATAGGAACGATCGGTTTTTACCGAGTTGCTGCAGTGCACGCGGGCGCGCCGGCGGACGATTCCCTGCGGACGTGGTGAACGGAGGGTTGCGATGCGGCCGCGATCGTCTATGCCGCCGGCCCGTGATGTCCACAGGCGGAGGATGGGATGCGGCTCCGGATCGGCGTGGCCCTGGCGGTGGTCGTCATCGCCGCCGTTGCTCTGCTTGCCGGGCCGCTGAGCCGCGGCGACAGCCTGTCCGACATCCTGACCGGCCGGACCCCCCTGCTCGCCGGCAGCGCCCGGGCGCCCGGCGGCAGCGCGGACTTGAGCGGCACCGCGACCCTCGCGGCGGACCAGCGGCCGGCGACCCTGCACGTCGCCTGCGATCCGGGCGGCACCGGCCTGTCGGCGGCGCTGACCGTGCCGCGCTTCGCCGAACTGGCGCCGCGCTTCGATTTCGCGGGCCTCGAAGGGGCCGACAGCGAGAAGCCCCTGACCGGCCTCCTGGTCTCCAGCGCCGGCAGCGTGCGCTCCGTGCGCATGCCGGTCCGCGGCGCCGCGACCGGGGCCGATGCGGGCTTCACGCTGACGGTGGCGGGCGCGCGCCGCGGCGAGGATCCGCTGCGCGGGGTCGCCCTGGCCCTCGTCCAGCCCGGGACGAAGCTGACCTGGACGCAGGCGAGCCCGCGCGGCGAGGACCCGACCCTGACGGCCACGTTCACGGTGGCGGAGGCCGACGCCGCCGCGCTGAAGGGCGCCCTGAGCGGCTGCCTCGCGGCGCCGTTCTAGGGTCGCGATCGCGGCGGTCGGCCACCCCGGCCCGTTCGTCGCGGCCGCAGCGCACCGGAGCTGGTCAACCGGCGTGGCTGATCCCCTCGATGGCGCGGATGCGCGGCACGGCGAAATCGGTGAATGCGCGGACGACCGGGCGCATGTGGCGGACCGAAGGGTAGACCAGATAGGCGTCCGTCGACCGCACCTCGTACGCGGGCAGGACGCGGACGAGGTGGCCGGCCGCCAAGTCCTCGGCGACCAGCAGGTGCTGGACCGGGCCCATGTACCGTCCCGCGCGCAGTTCGGCCAACAGCACCTCCGCGCTGTTGGTCCGCAGGGCCGGGCGGACGGCGAGGCTCAGCGTCTCGCGCCCGTGCTGGAGTACGAGCGTGTTCCGGTCGTCCAGGGCCGACGTGGTCGTCACGAGGGCCCGGTCGGCGATCTGCCCGGGCGCGTCGATGCCGCCGGCCCGCGCCAAGTATGCCGGGGCGGCGACCAGGATGCGGCGCACCCAGCCGAGCCGCCGCGTCACGACGTCCTGCCCGTGGGGCCGGCCGTAGCGGAGCGCGAGGTCGTAATCCTCGTAGACGAGGTCGATCAGCCGGTTGTCCAGCACGAGATCGACCGTGACCCGCGGATTCTCGGCCTGGAACGCCGCCACGATCCGGTGCAGATGGGCCGCCCCGATGCAGGCGGGCGCGTGCAGCCGCAGCCGGCCTTCGATGCGGCCAGCCTCGGTGCGGGCATCTTCCAGGGCGGCGTCGATCGTGGCGAGCGCGGGCTGACAGGCCGCGTAGAGCCGCTGGCCCTGCTGGGTCGGACGCACCAGCCGCGCGGACCGTTCGAGGAGCCGCGCGCCGACCTGGGCCTCCAGATTGCGCAGATGCTTGCTGATCGCCGGCTGCGACACCGCGAGGTCGCGCGCGGCCGCGGTCATCGAGCCGCGCTCGACGGTCCGGAGGAACGCGCGCAGGGCCAGCGTCAGATCCATGGATGCCATCCGGTTATGGGTGCGATCACCCCATAGCCGATGGACGGGGCGGCCGCGTGGCGGTTCTGTGCGTCGTCGCCAGACCTTGGAGCGCAGCATCGATGTTTCCGACCCGCCGCAGCCTGCTCGCCGGCACGCCCCTGCTCGTCGCCGGCTGCGTCACCCGCGAGCCGCGCCCCGTCGCCGCGCTGCGCCCGCCCGTCGACCCGGCCTACACGGCCCTCTACGCCGCGCTCGACGGCGAGCCCTTCCCCGTGCCGGCGGTGGACCTGTCCGCGATAGACCCGCGCTTCCTGCGCCGGGAGGTGGCCTACGCCACGGCCGAGCCGCCGGGCACGATCGTGGTCGATCCTTCGGCGCGCTACGCCTACCTCGTGCGCGAGGGCGGGCGCGCCATCCGCTACGGCGTGGGCGTCGGTCGCGATGAGGCGTTCAACTTCCGAGGCGCGGCCGTCATCGCCCGCAAGGCCGAATGGCCGCGCTGGACGCCGACCCAGGCCATGATCAAGCGGGAGCCCGAGCGCTACGGGCCCTATGCCGGCGGCCTGCCCGGCGGGGCCGGCAATCCGCTCGGTCCGCGGGCGCTCTACCTCTATCGGGACGGAGGCGACACGCTCTACCGCCTGCACGGCACCACGGAGCCGCAGACCATCGGCACGATGGTGTCGTCGGGCTGCGTCCGGTTCCTGAACCAGGACATCATCGACCTGTACGCCCGCGTGCCGGTGGGGAGCCGGGCGGTGGTGCTGGCAGCCAGCGGGACGGCGGCGAGCTGAGGGCCTCGACGGGCACGCACCTACAATTCCCGGCGACAGAACTCACAAAAGCCCACCCGTCCTTGCGAGCGGAGCGAAGCAACCCCGTGTCGCGCGCCCTCATCGAGCGTGGCGCGTCCCTGGATCGCTTCGCTCCGCTCGCGAAGACGGCGCGGGCCAACCGAACCCACACGCGCTTGGTATCAGCCGCCCCTCAGCTCACCTCCACCTGCACCACCCCGGGCACGGTCCGGAGCTGGCCGGCGAGCGCCGGGCTCGCCTGGAACTTGCCCGGCAGCCGGATCTCCACCTCGCGCTCGCCGCCGTCGAGCTTGAGGATCAGCGAGACCTCGCTCTCGCCCCGCATCGACAGGCGCTGCTGCACGGGCGCGACGCCGCGCGGGTCGCTCAGATGGATGCGGATGCCCTTCTGGTGGCGGGCGACCGCTTGGTCGAGGGGTTCCGCGGTGAGGATGCGGGCGCGCACGTCCTCGCCCTCCAGGTTCGCCTGGAGCTGCAGAACCAGCGGTCGGCCCGGTTCCAGGATGTCGCGGTACTGGCCGAGCCCCTCGGAGAAGATGATCGCCTCGAAATGCGCGGTCCGGTCCGACAGGGTGACGATGCCCATCTTGTTGCCGGTCTTGGTCCGCCGCTCCGCCCGGTCGAGCACCGAGGCCGCCACGCGGCCGACGCTCGACGTCCCGGCCCGCACGGCGCGGCAGAAATCCGTCCAGCTCTGCACCCGCAGCTTGTCCAAGAGGTCGCCGTACTCGTCGAGCGGATGGCCCGAGATGAAGAAGCCGATCGCCGCGTACTCGCGCTTGAGCGTGTCGGCCATCGGCCAGATCTCGTGCGGCGGGATCCGCAGGGACACGTCGTCCGCCACCACGCCGCCGAACATGTCGGTGACGCCGGCCGATTCCGCCTCCGCCGCGCTGGCGGCGAGCTTCATCATCGGCTCCACCGCCGCGAAGGCGCGCGCGCGGTCGGGCTCGATGCAGTCGAGCGCCCCGGCCTGGACGAGGCTCTCCAGGGTGCGCTTGTTGATCATCCGCGGGTTCAGCCGGCGGGCGAGGCAGGCGAGATCCTTGAACGGCCGGTCGCCGCGGGCCTCCACCAGCGCCCGCACCGCCTCGCGGCCGACGCCCTTGATGGCGGCCAGCGCATAGAAGATCTTGCCGTCGCGCACCGCGAAGACCTCGCCGGAGGTGTTGATCGAGGGCGGCTCGACCGTGATCTTCAGGCGCTGCGCGTCCTGGCGGAATTCGGCCAGCTTGTCGGTGTTGTCGATGTCGAGGGTCATGGCGGCCGCCAGGAACTCGACCGGGAAGTTCGCCTTCAGGTAGGCGGTCTGGTAGGTCAGCAGCGCGTAGGCCGCCGCGTGGCTCTTGTTGAAGCCGTAATCGGCGAACTTGGCGAGCAGGTCGAAGATCTCGTTGGCCTTGGCCTTGGTCAGCCCGCGCTCGGTGCAGCCCTTGAGGAACCGGTCGCGCTGCGCGTCCATCTCGGCGCGGATCTTCTTGCCCATGGCGCGCCGGAGCATGTCGGCCTCGCCGAGCGAGTAGCCGGCGAGCACCTTGGCGATCTCCATCACCTGTTCCTGGTAGACGATGATGCCGAAGGTCTCCTTCAGCATCGGCTCCAGCTTCGGATCCGGGTACCAGGACGCCTCGTTGCCGGCGTCGCGGCCGAGCTTGCGCTCGCAGTAGACCGGGATGTTGGCCATCGGGCCCGGCCGGTAGAGCGCCACCAGGGCGATGATGTCCTCCAGCCGGTCGGCCTGCATCTCGCAGAGCGCCTTGCGCATGCCGGCCGATTCCACCTGGAACACGCCGACCGTCTCGCCCCGGCCCATCGGCCCGTAGGTGTTCGGGTCGTCGAGCGGCAGCGAGGCGAGGTCGATGTCGATGCCGCGCTGCTTCAGCAGATCGGTGCAGCACCGCAGCATCGTCAGGGTCTTGAGGCCCAGGAAGTCGAACTTCACCAGCCCCGCCTGCTCGACCCACTTCATGTTGAACTGGGTGACCCGCATGCCGGTCTTCGGGTCCCGGTAGAGCGGGACCAGCTCCTCGAGCGGCCGATCGCCGATCACCACGCCGGCGGCGTGGGTCGAGGCGTGCCGGTGCAGGCCCTCGAGCTTCTTGGAGATGTCGATGAGGCGGCCGACGATCGGCTCCTCCTCCATGGCCTGCTGGAGCTTGGGCTCGCCCTCGATGGCCTGGGCGAGCGTCACCGGGTTGGCGGGGTTCTGCGGCACGAGCTTGGTCAGCTTGTCGACCTGCCCGTAGGGCATCTCCAGGACGCGGCCGACGTCGCGCAGCACGCCGCGGGCGAGCAGCGTGCCGAAGGTGATGATCTGCCCGACCTGCCCCTCGCCGTAGCGCTGCTGCACGTAGCGGATCACCCGCTCCCGGCCCTCGACGCAGAAGTCGATGTCGAAATCCGGCATCGAGACGCGCTCGGGGTTGAGGAAGCGCTCGAACAGCAGGCCGAACCGGAGCGGGTCGAGGTCGGTGATGAGCAGCGACCACGCCACCAGCGAGCCGGCGCCCGAGCCGCGGCCCGGACCGACCGGGATGTCGTGGTCCTTGGCCCACTTGATGAAGTCGGAGACGATCAGGAAGTAGCCCGGGAACTTCATCTTGACGATGACGTCGAGCTCGAACTCGAGGCGCTTGCGGTAATCCTCCTCGGAGAAGCCCGGCGCCGTGCCGTGCTGCTTCAGGCGCAACTCCAGCCCGGCCTCGGCCTGCCGGCGCAGCTCGGTCGGCTCGTCGGCCGAGACCGCCCGCGCGCCCGCGTCGGACGCCTCCGCCAGGGCCTCCGCCAGGGCCTCCGCCATGGGCGGCGTCTCGCCGGCCGCCACGGCGCCGAAATTCGGCAGGATCGGCTTGCGGGTCCGCGCACGGACGGCGCAGCGCATGGCGATCTCGACCGTCGCCTGGAGCGCGTCCGGCAGGTCGCGGAACAGCTCGGCCATCTCGGCCCGGGTCTTGAAGGCGTGGCTCGGTGTCAGGCGGCGGCGGCGCTCGTCCGAGACGAGGCGGCCCTCCGCGATGGCGAGCAGCGCGTCGTGGGCGTCGTAGTCGTCGGGCTTGGCGAAGTAGGGCTCGTTCGTCGCCACGATCCCGAGGCCGTGGCGACCGGCGAGGTCGAGGAGCGCGGTCTCGATCCGCGCCTCCTCGGACTGGCCGTGGCGCTGGATCTCCACGTAGAGCCGGTCCTCGCCGAACGTCTCCTTCAGGCGCTTCAGGCGGTTGAGGGCGAGCTCCGGCCGGCCCGCCCGGAAGGCCGCGTCGAGGGGGCCCGCCATCCCGCCGGTGAGCGCGATCAGCCCCTCGGAGGCGCCCGCGAGCGCTCCGGCATCGAGGCGCGGCGCCTCGCCGAGGGCCGTGTCGAAATAGGCGCGGCTCGCCAGCCGCAGCAGATTGGCGTAGCCGGTCTCGTCCTGGGCGAGGAGCACGATGCCGTGGCTGGTCGGCGCCTGACGCTGGTGCGGGTCCGCGGCCTCGAACGCCACCGAGAGCTGCACGCCGGCGATCGGCTGGACGCCCTCCCCGGCCGCCTTCTCGGAGAATTCCAGCGCGCCGAACAGGTTGTTGGTGTCGGTCAGGGCCAGGGCCGGCTGCCTGTCGGCGACCGCCGCCTTGATCAGGGAGCCGACCTTCAGCGCCCCTTCGAGCAGGGAATAGGACGAGTGGACGTGGAGGTGGACGAATCCGACCTCCTTGAGCTGGCGTGGCATGGCCGACCTTGTTCCGGGGTCGGGCAGCATCCCCGCTCGCCGGCCTCAAGTCGACGTGCGCCGCGCCGCCGGCGGACGATATCCACCGGTCGTGCCCCGGAAGCACCAGTTCGGCCCAGCCCTGTGGACAATCGGCGCCTACGGGGCGATCGCCTGTGCATAACCCGTCCGCGGACGGAACCGGGCAGTCTTCGGAAAAATCCGGCTAACGAACCGGTGCCAAGGCTATCGCCCAGGCGCCCACCGCCGCGAACAGCATCCCGAACGCCATGAACTCGACCACTCCGGTCAGGATCACCCGCTTCAGCATCGACCTGCCTCCTGTGTTCCGGCCCTAGTATGTTCATGTTTTGTTCTATGGAAAGGGTCTGCGGGTCACAGGGCGGCCCCGTTTCTTCGACAGGGTAAAAAGTGTCTTGATGCGGATCGGGCGGGCTGGCATGCCCCCGCCTTCAAGACGAGCTCGTCACCGGCTGGGGAGTTCGAAGGAGCAAGCCATTCCCGAGCACCGGACGGTCGAACGGTTCGACGTCGCCCTCGTGGCCGTCGGCACACACGGCGATGTGCTTCCGTTCATCGCGCTGGGGCACGAGCTCCTGAAGCGCGGCCACGGCGTCTCGCTGGCGGCCCCGGCCCCGTTCGAGGCGATGGCCCGCCGGGCCGGCCTCGCCTTCCAGCCCCTGGGCACGGTCGCCGATTACGAGGCGGTGATCCGCCAGCCGGATCTGTGGCACCCGCAGCAGGGGTTCCGCCCGATGTTCGACTACGCCCTGCGGGTGGCCGAGCCGGCCTGCCTGTGGCTCGGCGCGACCCGCGCCCGGGGGATCGACCTGCGGGTGGTCGCCTCGCCGCTGGGCTGGGGGGCGCGGCTCGCGCAGGACCTCTACGATCTGCCGACCGCGACGCTGCACGTCATGCCGTTCCTGATCGAGAGCCGGTACGATCCGCCGCGCCTGCCGGGCCTGCCGCTGCCGCGCGTCCTGCCGGCCGCCCTGCGAGCCTACGTGAATCTCGGCGTCGACAAGGTGGCGGTCGGCCCGTTCACCCTCCCGCCGCTGAACGCCCTGCGGGCGCGTCTCGGCCTCGATCCGGTCTACCGGCTGCGGCACTGGTGGAACAGCCCGACCGGCATGCTCCTGATGTTCCCCGACTGGTACGCGGAGCCCCAGGCCGACTGGCCGGGCCAGGCGGTGCAGCTCGGCTTCCCGCTGGTCGACCGGTTCGGCGACGTGGCGTCCATGCCGCCGGAGCTGGAAGCGTTCCTCGAGGCGGGCGACCCGCCGATCGTGTTCACCTACGGCTCGGCCATGCGCCAGGGCGCCGGCTTCTTCGACACTGCGGTGCGGCTGTGCCGGCGCATGGGCCGGCGCGGCGTCCTGCTCGCCCCGCAGGGGGGGCAGATCCCGAAGCCGCTGCCGGCCGGGATCATCCACCTGCCCTACGCCCCCCTGAGCGCCCTGCTGCCGCGCAGCGCGGCGCTGGTCCACCACGGCGGCGTCGGCACGGTGGCGCAGGCGCTGGCCGCGGGCGTCCCGCAGCTGGTGGTGCCCGTGGCCTTCGACCATTTCGACGAGGGGCGGCGGCTGAAGGATCGGGATCTCGGCGCCACCCTGAGCCGCCGCGCCTTCCGGCCCGCGCGGGCGGCGCGGGTCCTCGGCCGGCTGCTCGCCGACCCCGCGGTGACGCGGGCCTGCGCGGCGGCCCGGGCGCGGATGGCGGACGGCCGCGACGCCGTCCTCGACGCCTGCGACTACGTCGAGCGGCTGACGGCCGCCGAGTCCGGTCCCGGCCCGTCCCGCGCGTCCTGACCCGCCGGCTGCCCGAACGCGGGGGGGCGCCCCCTCCGACGGAAGCGGCGCCCTTTCGATTACTGCCCGAGCAGCGCGGTGGCCGAACCGACGAACGTCATGAGCAGGCCGCTCACGAAGGCGCCGATCATGACGTAGGAGAGAGCCTTGAGCTTCATCCGTCCTCGCGTCGGCTCAGCAGCGGTAGCCGCCGGAGGTCTGGCCGTACTGCTTCACCGGCCGGGTCTGCTGGTCGGCGTTGCCCTCGGCGGCCGAGCTCAGCGGGCAGCCGACGTAGTTGGGATTGTCGTGGACCCCCAGTCCGAGCGAGCCCGTGGTCTCGACCTCGTAGGGAGCGAGGCCCGTCCAGCGGGCGCCGTTCGCCGCCAGAGCGGACGAGATCGGGGCAACGCCAAGGACAAGTGCGGTGACGGCTGCGGCGATACGGGTCTTCATGGTCAGGCTCCAGAGATAACGCAGTACAGACCGGTTGTTCGGCTCTGTTTTGTCTTGCGTGATCACAAGATAGGGGCCCGGTGTCTTCCGCGACGTGACGCGTCGCACGCGGCGCAACGGATTAAAGAGCGCGTGCACTTGCGGGGCTCGGAGGTCTGCGGTCCGGCTGGCGTCGCGGGCCGGGAGCGATGCGCCCTGTGGTTGATCGAGGCTGCCGGGGCGCGGCGTGCAAGGGGCGCGCCGCCGCGCGTGCCATATCTGCGCCGGCACACGGGAGATCTGCTCAGCGGGTGGCCCGCTCAGTCGAGCTGCGTGATCAGCCCGTCCCGGATGGTGACCCGCCGATCCATGCGGGCGGCCAATTCCAGGTTGTGGGTCGCGACCAGGGCGGCGAGCCCCGAGGCGCGGACCAGGGCCATCAGGATCGAGAAGACGTGGCCCGCCGTCCCGGGATCGAGGTTGCCGGTCGGCTCGTCGGCGAGCAGCAGCCGCGGTCCGTTGGCCACCGCCCGGGCGATGGCGACGCGCTGCTGCTCGCCTCCCGACAGCTCCGCCGGACGGTGCGGCAGGCGCTCCTTGAGGCCGAGGAAGCTCAGGAGTTCCGTGGCGCGGGCCTTCGCCTCCGGGGCCTTCAGGCCGCGGATGAGCTGGGGCATCACCACGTTCTCCAGCGCCGAGAACTCCGGCAGGAGGTGGTGGAACTGGTAGACGAAACCCATCTCCTCGCGCCGCAGGCGCGTGCGCTCGGAATCCGCCATCGCGGCCGTGGGCTGACCGCCGATATAGATCTCGCCCCCGTCCGGCCGCTCCAAGAGGCCGGCGAGGTGCAGCAGGGTCGACTTGCCGGCTCCCGACGGCGCCACCAGCGCGACCAACTCCCCCGGCCAGATCGCGAGGTCGGCCCCGCGCAGGATCTCGAGGGCACCCTCGGCCTGGGCGTAGCGCCGCTCGACGCGGGAGAAGAACAGCGCCGGCACCGGCTGGTCGCCGGCGGTCTGGCTCGAATCGCTCATCGGATGCGGCCCGTCAGCCGTAGCGGAGGGCCTGCACCGGATCGAGCCGGGCGGCGCGCCAAGAGGGATACAGCGTCGCCGCGAGCGACAGCAGCAGGGAGGTGATCACTACGGCGGTGATCTCCTTCGGGTTCATCTGCGCCGGGATCTCGGCGAGGAACCGCACCGTGGGGTCCCAGGCGCCCGGAAACAGCACGTGCTGGATCGGCTTGATGTTGAGGGTGATCAGGATGCCGAGGCCGAGCCCGCTGAGCGTCCCGACGACGCCGATCAGCGCGCCGTTGATCAGGAACACCCGCATGATCGTGCCCGGCGTCGCCCCCATGGTGCGCAGGATCGCGATGTCGCTCGACTTGTCGCGCACCAGCAGGATCAGGCCGGAGACGATGTTGAGGGTCGCCACCACGACGATCAGGCTGAGGATCAGGAACATGACGTTCCGCTCGACCTCCAGGGCCCCGAAGAAGGTCCGGTTGCGCTGGCGCCAGTCGGTGAGCAGGATCGGGCGCTCGGCCGCCATCTCCAGGGGCTCGCGCATGTCGCCGACATGGTCGGGATCGTCGACATAGATCTCGATCATGCTCACGTCGCCGTCCTTGTTGAAGAACGCCTGGGCCTCGACCAGCGGCATGAACACGAAGGTCTGGTCGAACTCGGTCATGCCGACCTCGAACACCGCCTTGACCGTGTAGCTCTTGGTGCGCGGCGCCGTCCCGAAGGGCGTCGACGAGCCCTTGGGCGTGACCAGCGTGATCGTGTCGCCGGCCTGCAGGCCCAGCGTGTCGGCGAGCCGCCGCCCGATCAGCACGCCGGTGCCGTCGTCGAAACCTTCGAGGGTGCCGCCGCGGATCGCCGAGGACACGGCCGCCAGCGCGTCGAGGTCGGCCGCCCGCACGCCGCGGATGATGACGCCGGATCCGCCGTACTGCGACGAGGCGAAGGCCTGGCCCTCGACCAGCGGCACCGCGGCGCGCACGCCCGCCACCTTCGACAGCCGGTCCGACAGGTCGGTCCAGTCGTTGAACGGCCGGTCGATGGGCGTCGCGAACAGGTGGCCGTTGATGCCGACGATCTTCGACAGCAGTTCCGCGCGGAAGCCGTTCATCACTGACAGGACGATGATCAGCGTGGCGACGCCGAGCGCGATGCCGAGCACCGAGAAGAACGCCACCACCGAGACGCCGCCGCCCCGGCGCCGGGCGCGCAGGTAGCGGCCGGCGAGGATCCACTCGAACGGCGCGAAGGGCGCGGTGCCCTGGCGGAACGAGGCCGCGAACGAGGCCGCGAAGGTCCGAACCCGGTCCAGCTTCGCTGAGGCGGCCATCGGCACGCCTCAGACGCGCCGGATGCGTGCCAGCAGATCGACGGTCGCGAGGCTCTCGCGCTCGCCGCCGGCACGCCGCTTCAGCTCGACCTTGCCCTCCGCTAGGCCCTTGGGCCCGACGATCACCTGCCAGGGCAGGCCGATCAGGTCGGCGGTGGCGAACTTCGCGCCGGGGCGCTCGTCGCGGTCGTCGTAGAGCACCGACAGGCCGGCGGTCTCCAGGTCGGACTGGATCTGCGCGCAGGCGGCGTCGGTGGCCGCGTCCCCGACCTTGAGGTTGATCAGGGCGACGTCGAACGGCGCGACCGAGTCCGGCCAGATGATCCCGGCCTCGTCGTGGCTGGCCTCGACGATGGCGGCGACCAGCCGGCTCGGCCCGATGCCGTAGGAGCCCATATGGACCGGCCGCTCGATCCCGTCCGGACCGGCGACCTTGGCGCCCATCGGCTCGGAATACTTGGTGCCGAAGTAGAAGATGTGCCCGACCTCGATGCCGCGGGCCGCCATGCGGTTGTCCTCCGGGACCTCCGCGAAGGCCGCCGGCTCGTGCATCTCCTCGGTGGCCGCGTAGTGCGAGGTCCAGGCATCGACGATGCCCTGGAGGGCGGCGACGTCGTCGAAATCGACGGTCGCCGGCGGGATGTCGAAGTCGAGATAGGCCTTGTCGCAGAAGACCTCGCTCTCGCCGGTCTTCGCCAGGATGATGAACTCGTGGGACAGGTCGCCGCCGATCGGGCCGGTATCGGCGCGCATCGGGATCGCTTTCAGGCCGAGGCCCGCGAAGGTCCGCAGGTACGCCACGAACATCCGGTTGTAGGCGTGGCGCGCGCCGGCCTGGTCGAAATCGAACGAGTAGGCGTCCTTCATCAGGAACTCGCGGGAGCGCATCGTGCCGAAGCGCGGCCGCACCTCGTCGCGGAACTTCCACGAGATCTGGTAGAGGTTCTTGGGCAGGTCCTTGTAGGAGCGCACGCTCGCCCGGAAGATCTCGGTGACCATCTCCTCGGCTGTGGGGCCGTAGAGCATCTCGCGGTCGTGCCGGTCCTTCAGGCGCAGCATCTCCTTGCCGTAGGCGTCGTAGCGGCCGGATTCCCGCCACAGCTCGGCGGACTGCACCGTCGGCATCAGGATCTCGACGGCGCCGGACCGGTCCTGCTCCCGCCGGATCACCGCGCAGACGCGCTCCAGAACCCGCAGGCCCAGCGGCAACCAGGCGTAGATGCCGGCGGCTTCCTGGCGGACTAGGCCGGCGCGCAGCATCAGCCGGTGCGAGACGATCTCGGCTTCCTTGGGCGTCTCGCGCAAGGTCGGCATGAAATAGCGGGAGAGACGCATGTCGTCAGAGTCTTGGAAGAGGATCGGCCGGGAGGAGCCGCGGCGCGCCGGCACACAACACGCCGGAGACGCAAATTACAAGCACTGCGCGACCACGGCGGGGCGTAATCGCGGCGAACCGGAGGCGGCGGCCCGGCCGCGCTGAGGCCGCTGCCTAGGCGGAAAGCGGTATGCCCATTTGCCGGCAAGAAAGCGCAGATTTTTCTCGCAGACCCGGTGACAACACGAATTGTTGTTCCTATAAGCGTCCGGCGATGTTTGCGACGCCCGGAAGAGGTGGCGCAAGGTCCGAGTCTCGGGAGGAAAAGCGACCGCCCCGCAGCCAATGCGAGGGATATTTCAAGGTCGAGCCAGTGAAGCTTGAAAGCAAGGCCTCGGGCCTTGCTTTTTTTATTCTTGGGTCCGGTCGGCGCGGCCGTGTCGGACCACCGGGAGGGCCCGCGCCCATCTGGTTTCCCGGGCCGTGACCCGACGCGGGGCGTCTCCCGGATCGCCGCTCAGAGCCGTCCTAAAGTCCGGTCAGCGGGAACACCGCCAGGGCGATCAGGAAGGCGGCGCCCGCGACCAGCGTCGTCCAGATCGCCTTCTCGCGCAGTCGCGGCGCTGCCGGCGCGCCGGGATCCTGGCCCGGAACCACGTGGCTGGGCCGCGTCTCCGGCTGGTTGCGCAGGGGCAGGACCGCGAAGAGCAGCGTCCACCAGACCACGAAGTAGAGGGCGATCGCCCCGCCCACCGTCAGCTTGAACAGGCTCACCGCCGCCGCCACGAAGGCGGCGATCAGGACGGTGATCGCCGCCAGGGTCACCGGCGTCGAGCGGGCCAGTGCGTTCATCATCCGGCTCACACCTGCTCCAGCTCGACCAGGGTGCCGAGGAAGTCCTTGGGGTGCAGGAACAGGACCGGCTTGCCGTGCGCGCCGATCCGCGGCTCACCGGTGCCGAGCACCCGGGCGCCCTGCGCCTTGAGCTGGTCGCGGGCGGCCAGGATGTCGTCGACCTCGTAGCAGACGTGGTGGATGCCGCCGCCCGGGTTGCGGGCCACGAAGGACTCGATCGGCGAGCCCTCGCCCAGAGGGGACATCAGCTCGATCTTGCTGTTCGGCAGCTCGACGAACACGACGGTGACGCCGTGCTCGGGCTGCGGCAGGGGCGCGGTGATCGTCGCGCCCAGCGTGTCGCGGTAGACCGCGCAGGCGGCGTCGAGATCCTGCACGGCGATGGCCACGTGGTTGAGACGGCCGATCATGATGTTTCCTCCCCGGCATTCTGGCCCCCTGTCCGGGAGCTTCGTTCGTTCGCGGGGAAGGCTCCGCCCGTACGCGCGGACGCGACCGGCCCCCTCTCCCGTGCGGCAGAGGGTTGGGGTGAGGGACGAGCCCTCTCCGGCAGAACCTGTCCCCCTCACCCTGTCCCTCTCCCGTGCGCGAGAGGGAACCCGGGCCCTGTCCGGCAGCCGATCGGATGATCGGCTGCTTCGGCTCCGTCTAGATTACAGCCAACCGCTATCGGCAGCCAGCTTCACACCTCCACCACCTGCACGTGGCAGGCCGGCTTCTTGCCCCACACCTCGTTGACCGCGGTGCGCACCGCCCGGTCGACCGTCTTCTCGACGCTCTCCGAGTCCTTGAGCTTGCCCCGCGACATCCCCGACAGGGTGCGGGAGACCGCGTCCACCACGGTCTCGATCAGCGGCTCGCCGGACCGGCCGCGGTTCGGCAGGCCGATGATGTCCACCGCCGGCTCGCCGAGCACGACGCCGTCCTCGTCGATAGCGATCGCCACCGAGACCAGGCCGGCCTGCATCAGCTTGCGCCGCTCCGGGATCGCCCGGTCCTTCTCGTCGATCAGGACGTCGCCGTCCTTGAACAGGCGGCCGGCCTTCACGTGGTCGATCACCTCGGGCTTGCCGGGGCTCAGACGGATCAGGCTGCCGTTGCGGGCCTTGACCACGTTCTGCACGCCCTGCGCCCGCGCGAAGCGGGCGTGCTCGTCGAGGTGCAGGGCCTCGCCGTGGACCGGGATCGCGGTGCCCGGGCGGGTCCACCGGTACATCTCGACCATCTCGTCCCGGCGCGGGTGGCCGGAGACGTGGACGAGGTCGGTGCGGTCGGTGATCACCTCGACGCCCTGCTCGATCAGGTCGTTGATGATCGAGCCGACATCGCGCTCGTTGCCCGGGATGGCGCGCGAGGAGAAGATCACCTGGTCACCGGCGGTGAGGCTGATATCCGGGTGGTCGCGGCGGGAGACGCGGGCGAGCGCCGCCCGCGGCTCGCCCTGTGAGCCGGTGAGCAGCGCGACGACGCGCTCCCGCGGCAGGCTCTTCCACGAATCGGAGCGGCGGAACTCGGGCAGGCCGTCGAGGTAGCCGCACTCGCGGGCCACGTCGATCACCCGGTCCATGGCGCGGCCGACCGCGATGACCTCCCGCCCGCAGGCGGCCGCCGCCTCGGCGACCGCGCGGATGCGCGCCACGTTGGACGCGAAGGTCGTCACGGCGACCCGGTGCGGCGCGTCCGCGATCAGCGTCTTCAGCGTCTCGGCGACGGTCTTCTCGCTCGGCGAGAAGCCCTCGCGCACGACGTTGGTCGAGTCGCAGACGATGGCGAGGACGCCCTCGTCCCCGAGCGCCGTGAACGCCTCCGGCGACGTCACCGAGCCGGCCACCGGGGTCGGGTCGATCTTCCAGTCGCCAGTGTGGAGGACGAGGCCCGCCGCGGTGCGGATGGCGATGGCGTTCGATTCCGGGATGGAGTGCGAGACCGGCACGTACTCGAGCTCGAACGGCCCGACGGTCACGCGCCGCCCGGGCTTCACCTCCCGCAGCTCGACCTTCGGGGCGCCGGGCTCGGACAGGCGCCGGGTCTCCAGCAGGTTCTTGGCGAAGCGGGTCGCGTAGACCGGCGCCTTGAGCCGGGGCCACAGCTCCGAGATCGCCCCGATATGGTCCTCGTGCGCGTGGGTGATGAAGATCCCCAGCAGGTCCTTGCGCCGCTCCTCGATGAAGGAGAGGTCGGGGAACATCAGGTCGACGCCCGGCATCTGCTCCTCGCCGGCGAAGCCCATGCCGCAATCGACCATGATCCACTTCCGGCCCTTCTCCGGGCCGAACCCGTAGAGTGCCGCGTTCATCCCGATCTCGCCCACGCCGCCGAGCGGCAGGAAGACCAGCTCCTCCTGTCCCTTAACCATCTGTCGTCGTCCAAACTCAGGCCGCCGTCGCGGCCGATCCGAAATGCACCTCGCCCGCCGTCACGGTATGCCGGTTCCCGTCGGGGGCGAGGATCACGAGCCGCCCCCCCTCGTCGATCGTCTCGAACACGCCCCGCAGGATGTGACCGCCGCTGTGCACCGCGATCTCCGATCCGAGACCCGCGGCCCGCGCGAGCCAGGCCGCGCGCAGGTCAGCGAAATTCCGTCCCCGGTCCCAGGCGCGCGCCCGCGCGGCCACCCGGTCCGAGAGATGTTCCAGTAGCGCCTCGGCGCCGCACGCGTAACCCGCCGCCGCCAGGCTCGCCGCCCCGAAGCCCTCCGGCGCCGCCGCGACGTTCACGCCGAAGCCGATGACCGCGGCGCGCCGCCCGCCCGGGAGCGTCTCCGCCTCCAGGAGCAGGCCGGCGAGCTTCGCCCCGCCGAGCAGCACGTCGTTCGGCCATTTGAGCTGAAAAGATCGGGCCCCGGCGCCGGATCCGGTATCCGGCAGGGTGCCGCAGGCCGCCTCCAGCGCCTCGATCAGGGCGAGGCCGGCCACGAAGCCCAACTCGGCGAGGTGGTCCGGCGCGACCCCGGCGACCGGCCAGAGCACGCTCGCCGCGAGGTTGCCGGGGAGCGAGGACCAGCTGTTGCCCCGCCGACCGCGGCCCGCCTCCTGGCGGTGCGTCACCACCCAGAGCGGGCCTGTCTCGCCGGCGCGCGCGCGCGCCACGGCCTCCGTGTTGGTGGAGCCGAGGGTGTCGTGGACGTGCAGGCGGTGGCCCTCGGCGCGCGCCGAGGGCCCGAGTCGGTAGGTCAAGGCCGTCCTAGAACAGCGACTTCGCGGCCCGGCCGGCGGCGCCGACCAGCGGCCCGGGCAGCAGGAAGAACAGCACCACCACGACGCTCGACAGGGCGAGCACGATGCGCAGGCCCGGGGCCATCGCCTCGTACGGCTCCTTCGGCTCGTCGAAGTACATGATCCGCACGACGCGCAGGTAGTAGTAGGCGCCCACCACGCTGGTCACCACGCCGATCACCGCCAGCGTCACGAGACCCGCCTTGATGGCGGCGGCGAAGACGTAGAACTTCGCGAAGAACCCGGCGAGCGGCGGGATGCCGGCCAGCGAGAACATCATCGCGGCGAGGCAGAAGGCGAGCCACGGATGGGTCCGCGACAGGCCCGACAGGTCCTCGATCTTCTCGAACATCACGTCCCGGCGCCGGAGCGACAGGATGATCGCGAAGGTGCCGAGCGTCATCGCGAGGTAGATGATCATGTAGGTGACGAGCCCGCTGATCCCCTCCTCCGAGCCGGAGGCCAGGCCGATCAGCGCGTAGCCGATATTGCCGATCGACGAGTAGGCCATCAGGCGCTTGATCGAGGTCTGCCCGATCGCCGCGAACGAGCCGAGCGCCATCGACGCGATCGAGACGAAGATGAAGATCTGCTGCCAGATCGCCGTCACGTCCGGCATCGCGCCGATGAACACCCGCACGGTCATCGCCACGGCGGCCATCTTGGGCGCCGAGGCGAAGAAGGCCGTCACCGGGGTCGGCGAGCCCTCGTAGACGTCGGGCGTCCACATGTGGAACGGCACGGCCGCCAGCTTGAAGCACACGCCGGCCGCCAGGAACACGATGCCCAGCACGATGCCGAACCCGGCATTCTCGTTGAGCGCCGAGACGATGCCGGGGAACGAGACGGTGCCGGTGAAGCCGTAGACCAGCGAGGCGCCGTAGAGCAGCATGCCGGAGGAGAGCGCGCCGAGCACGAAGTACTTGAGGCCGGCCTCGGTGGACTTCACGTCGTCGCGGTGGAAGGCGGCGATCACGTAGGCGGCGAGCGACTGCAGCTCCAGGCCCAGGTAGAGCGCGATCAGGTCGTTGGCCGAGACCATGACCATCATGCCGATGGTGCAGAGCACGATCAGGACCGGGAACTCGAACCGGTCGATGCGCTCGCGCTTGAAGAAGTCGTGCGCCAGCAGGATCGTCGCCGCGGATCCGAGCAGCACCAGCGACTTCATCACCTTGGCGAAGGAATCGGACACGAACGCGCCCGACAGGGTCGTGACCCGGCCGTGCACCGGCTGCGAGATCACCACCGACAGGGCGACGAGGAGCAGGGCGAGGGCGCCGATGCTCACGGTCTCGGCGGAGCGGTCGCCGCGCCACGCGCCGTAGAGGATCAGGCCCATGACGCCGACGCCGAGGATCAGCTCGGGCATGAGCGGCGCCAGCGAGGGCAGGACGGAGTGGACGGTTGTCATGGTGTCCGCCTCAGCGCGGGATCGGCAGCGCCGCGGCGGCCGTCTGGGTGTTCGAGAGCGCGGTCTTGATGCTCGCCATCAGCGCGTCGGTCGAGGGCGCGAACACGTCGAGCACGGGGGCCGGGTGAACGCCGTAGTAGATCGTCAGGACGACCAGCGGCGCCAGGATGATCTTCTCGCGGGTGTCGAGATCCAGGATGCCCTGGAGATTCGGCTTCTCCAGCTTCCCGTAGATCACCCGGGCGTAGAGCCACAGGGCGTAGGCCGCCGACAGGATGATGCCGAAGGTCGAGAAGAACGCCACGTTCGGGTTCGCCTTGAAGGCGCCGAGCATGGCCAGGAACTCGCCGACGAAGCCCGAGGTGCCCGGCAGGCCGACATTGGCCATCGTGAACACCATCATGGCCACGGCGTAGAGCGGCATCCGCTTCACGAGGCCGCCATAGGCCGAGATCTCGCGGGTGTGCATCCGGTCGTAGACGACGCCGACGCAGAGGAAGAGCGCCCCCGACACGATGCCGTGGGAGATCATCAGGAACAGCGCGCCCTGGATGCCCTGCTCGTTCAGGGTGAACAGCCCCAGCGTCACGAAGCCCATATGGGCCACCGACGAGTAGGCGATCAGCTTCTTGATGTCGGTCTGCATCATCGCGGTGAGTGACGTGAAGATGATCGCGATCACCGACAGCGCGAACACGAAGGGCGCGAA
Source organism: Methylobacterium oryzae (assembly GCF_021398735.1). Classification (NCBI taxonomy): domain Bacteria; kingdom Pseudomonadati; phylum Pseudomonadota; class Alphaproteobacteria; order Hyphomicrobiales; family Methylobacteriaceae; genus Methylobacterium; species Methylobacterium oryzae. The sequence goes on along the minus strand of NZ_CP090349.1, from coordinate 2,765,754 downwards.
GTCGTGGCTCGCCACCGGCAGCATCGGCAGCGAGATCCGGATGAAGCCGTAGCCGCCCATCTTCAGGAGGATGCCCGCCAGGATCACCGAGCCGGCGGTGGGCGCCTCCACGTGGGCGTCGGGCAGCCAGGTGTGGACCGGCCACATCGGCATCTTCACCGCGAAGGAGGCGAAGAAGGCGAGCCACAGCCAGGTCTGCATCTGCACCGGGAAGCGGTACTGCAGCAGGGTCGGGATGTCGGTGGTGCCGGCCTGCCAGTACATCGCCATCACGGCGAGCAGCATCAGCACCGAGCCGAGCAGGGTGTAGAGGAAGAACTTGAAGCTGGCGTAGACCCGGCGCGCGCCGCCCCAGATGCCGATGATCAGGAACATCGGGATCAGGCCGGCCTCGAAGAACAGGTAGAACAGCACCAGATCGAGGGCGGCGAAGACGCCGATCATCGTCGTCTCGAGGACGAGGAAGGCGACGAAGTACTCCTTCACCCGGAAGTGGATCGAGTGCCACGAGGCGCCGATGCAGAACGGCATCAGGAACGTGGTCAGCAGGATCAGCGGCATCGAGAAGCCGTCGACGCCGAGCTTGAACCGGATCGTCTCGGTGAGCCACGCGTGGCTCTCCACGAGCTGGAAGCTCGACGAGGCGGTGTCGTAGCGGCTCCACGCCACCAGGGAGAGCAGGAAGGTGACGATCGTGGTGGCGAGCGCGGCCCAGCGGCTGTTGCGCGCGACCGACTCCTCGTCGCCGTTCAGCGTGAGGATGAAGGCCGCGCCGCAGAGCGGCACGATCAGCAGGCCGGAGAGGATGCCGAGGCCGAGCATGTCAGTGTGCACCCTTGGGCAGGCCGGACATCAGGTACCAGCTGATCAGGCCGGCGACGCCGATGAGCATGACGAAGGCGTAGTGGTAGACGTAGCCGGTCTGGAGACGGACCACCCCGCGGGTCACGTCCACGACGCGCGCCGCGATCCCGTTCGGCCCGAGGCCGTCGATGATCCGGCCGTCGCCCTGCTTCCAGAGGAACAGGCCGAAATCCTTGGCCGGGCGGACGAAGATCCGGTCGTAGATCTCGTCGAAGTACCACTTGTTCAGCAGGAACCGGTACAGCGACGGCTGCTGCGCGGCGAGCGCGCCCGGCAGTTCCGGCCGGCGGATGTACATCCAGTAGGCCACGACGAAGCCGAGGATTAGCATGATCAGTGGCGAGTACGAGACCAGCGCCGGGACGTCGTGGATCTCGTGCATGATGTGGTTGTTCGGGCCGTGCGCCAGTGCGTGACCCCAGAATGCCTCCATCCCCTCGCCGATGAAGCGGTTGTGGAAGATGATCCCGGCGAACAGCGCGCCGAAGGCGAGGATCGCCAGCGGGATCGTCATCACCAGCGGGCTCTCGTGGGGCGTGTGGTCGCCGTGGTGGCCGTGCCCGTGGTGGTCGTCGGCGACGAGGTCGCTCTTGTGGGCCGGCTCGATGTCGTGGCCCTTGTCGTCGTGGGCGACGCCCTCGGTGTGCCCGGGCGCGCCGTCGGCCTCGTGGGCCATGGTCGCGTGGGCCGTAGTCGCGTGGGCGACCGCGGGCGCGTGGTGCTGATCGTGGGCGGCGTGGGCGCCCCAGCGGGCCGGGCCCTCGAAGGTCATGAAGAACAGGCGCCAGGAGTAGAACGAGGTGAAGAACGCCGCCACCACGGTGCACAGGAAGGCGAGCGTGTGCCCGGGGCGGGTCGAGGCGTAGGCCGCCTCGATGATCGCGTCCTTCGAGTAGTAGCCGGCCGTGTAGGGGAAGCCGATCAGCGCGAGCGAACCGATCGCCATCATGGCGCTGGTGTAGGGGATGTAGCGGCGCAGGCCGCCCATGTTCCGCATGTCCTGCTCGTGGTGCATCGCGTGGATGACCGAGCCGGCGCCGAGGAACAGCAGCGCCTTGAAGAAGGCGTGGGTGAACAGGTGGAACACGCCGGCCGCGTAGGCGCCGACGCCGAGCGCCACGAACATGTAGCCGAGCTGCGAGCAGGTCGAGTAGGCGATCACCCGCTTGATGTCGTTCTGCACGAGGCCGATCGTGGCCGCGAACAGGGACGTGATGCCGCCGATCACCGTCACGACGATCAGCGCGTTCGGCGCCTCCTCGAAGAGCGGCGACAGGCGGGCGACCATGAACACGCCGGCGGTGACCATCGTGGCGGCATGGATCAGCGCCGAGACCGGGGTCGGGCCCTCCATGGCGTCGGGCAGCCACGTGTGCAGCAGGAACTGCGCCGACTTGCCCATGGCGCCCATGAACAGCAGCAGGCAGGCCAGTGTCAGGGCGTTCCAGTCGTAGCCGAGGAGGTGGAAGCTCAGCGTCTTGATCGCGTCGACCTTGCCGAAGACGGCGTCGAACGCCACCGAGCCGGTCAGCACGAAGACCAGGAAGATGCCGAGCGAGAAGCCGAAATCGCCGACGCGGTTGACGATGAACGCCTTCATGGCGGCGGCGTTGGCCGAGGGCTTCTCGTACCAGAAGCCGATCAGCAGGTACGAGGCGAGGCCCACGCCCTCCCAGCCGAAGAACATCTGGACGAGGTTGTCGGCCGTCACCAGCATCAGCATGGCGAAGGTGAACAGCGACAGGTAGGCGAAGAAGCGCGGCCGGTGCGGATCCTCCTCCATGTAGCCCACGGAGTAGAGGTGCACGAGGGTCGAGACGGTGGTCACGACGACCAGCATCACCCGGGTCAGGGTGTCGACCTTGAAGGCCCAGTCGACCTGGAGGTCGCCGGCCGCGAACCAGGACGCCACCTGCACGCGCTCGGCCGGCCCGCCGTCGATGAACACGCCCCAGGCGATCAGCGCCGTGAAGGCGAGGAAGGACGTGGTGATGTACTCACAGGCCCGCGCCCCGATGTACCGGCCGAACAGGCCGGCGATCAGGAAGCCGATGAGCGGGAAGAAGACGATCGCGTGATACATCGCTCTCTTGCAGTCCGTCCTCCGGGCCGGCCGCGAAGCGGCGGCGTCCGGATGTCACTCGGGGCGCGCGAAGGGGAAGGCCCTAGCCCTTCATCATGCTGACGTCTTCCACCGCGATCGAGCCGCGGTTGCGGAAGAACACCACCAGGATGGCGAGGCCGATCGCCGATTCGGCGGCCGCGACGGTCAGCACGAACAGGGCGAAGACCTGTCCGGTGATGTCGTTCAGCTGCGTCGAGAAGGCGACGAGGTTGATGTTGACCGAGAGCAGGATCAGCTCGACCGACATCAGGATGACGATGATGTTCTTGCGGTTGATGAAGATGCCGAGCACGCCGAGCGTGAACAGGATCGCCGCGACGGTGAGGTAGTGGCTCAGGCCGATCATCGTTCGATTCCTCCGGCTCTCATCAGCGCGCGCATCAGACCTCGACACCTTGGCGCGAGGGGACCTTGCGGGTCTCGACCGCCATGGCCTGGGTGCGGGCGTTCTGGACCGCGATGTTCTGGCGCTTGACGCCCGGCCGGTCGCGCAGCGTCAGCACGATGGCGCCGATCATGGCGACCAGCAGGATCAGGCCGGCGAGCTGGAAGAAGTAGGCGTAGTCCGTGTAGATCACGCGGCCCAGCGCCTGGGCATTGGTGAGGTTCTCGGCCGAGGCGACGTTGCCGAGCGGGGCCTGGACGAGGCCCGGGTCGATGCTCCACGAGCCGACGACCAGCAGGATCTCGACCAAGAAGATCGCGCCGATCAGGGCGCCGATCGGGAGATACTGCTGGAAGCCCTGGCGCAGCTCGGCGAAATCGACGTCGAGCATCATCACCACGAACAGGAACAGCACCGCGACCGCGCCGACGTAGACGACCACGAGGATCATCGCGAGGAACTCGGCGCCCATCAGGACGAACAGTCCGGCGGCGTTCACGAAGGCGAGGATCAGGAACAGCACCGAGGCGACGGGATTGCGCGAGGCGATCACCATGAAGCCCGACGCGACCGTGATGCTCGCGAACAGATAGAAGAAGGCGGCTGCTGCGGTCATGCGCTGATCGGGATCGGCCGCCGGAGCGGCCCCTTCTGCCGTGCGTGGAGACGGTCCGCGGCGGGCGGCCCGTCTATAGAACCCGGTCGACGGGGGCACAACAGCGCCCCCGGCATGGCTCTAGAGCATCCCACCGGAACCGGGAACCGGTGCGACGCTCTAGGGCCTTGTTTTCGCGTCATCTTCTGCCGGGCACCGGCGACCGGTGCCCGGGACGACGGCTCAGCGATACGGCGCGTCCATCGCGATGTTGCGGGCGATCTCGCGCTCCCAGCGGTCACCGTTCAGCAGGAGCTTCTGCTTGTCGTAGAGGAGCTCCTCGCGGGTCTCCACCGAGAACTCGAAGTTCGGCCCTTCCACGATGGCGTCCACCGGGCAGGCCTCCTGGCACATGCCGCAGTAGATGCACTTCACCATGTCGATGTCGTAGCGCGTCGTGCGGCGGGTGCCGTCGTTGCGCCGGGGGCCCGCCTCGATGGTGATCGCCTGCGCCGGGCAGATCGCCTCGCAGAGCTTGCACGCGATGCAGCGCTCCTCGCCGTTCGGGTAGCGGCGCAGCGCGTGCTCGCCCCGGAAGCGCGGACCGCGATGGCCCATCTCGAAGGGGTAGTTGATCGTGGCCTTCGGCTTGAAGAAGTAGCGCATGCCGAGGATCATCCCGGACACGAACTCCTTCAGGAGGAGGCTCTTGGCGACCTGATCGAGCTTCATGCCCGGATCTCCGATGCGAAGGGGGGCTCAGGCGCCCGGCGCGAGGCCGGTCAGCTTGAGCACGAAGGCGACGACGACGACCGAGATCAGGGAGATCGGCAGGAAGACCTTCCAGCCGAGACGCATGAGCTGGTCGTAGCGGTAGCGGGGCACGATGGACTTCACCATCGCGAACAGGAAGAACAGGAAGCTGGCCTTCAGGGTGAACCAGATCACGCCCGGCACCCAGGTGAAGGGCGCGAACGGGATCGGGGACAGCCAGCCGCCCAGGAACAGGATGGTCCCGAGGGCGCACATGCTCATGATGGCGACGTACTCGCCGAGCATGAACAGCAGGTACGGCGTCGAGGAGTACTCGACCATGTAGCCGGCCACGAGCTCCGACTCCGCCTCCGGCAGGTCGAAGGGCGGGCGGTTGGTCTCGGCGAGCGCCGAGACGAAGAACACCACGAACATCGGGAACAGCCACAGCCAGTACCAGCCGAACAGGCCGAGGCTGGTGTCCTGCGCCATCACGATGCGCGAGAGGTTGAGCGAGCCGGCGCAGAGCAGCACGCAGATGATCACGAAGCCGAGCGAGACCTCGTAGGAGATCATCTGGGCCGCGGAGCGGAGGGCGCCGAGGAAGGCGTATTTCGAGTTCGACGCCCATCCGCCCATGATGACGCCGTACACGCCGAGCGACGAGATCGCGAAGATGTAGGTGATGCCGACATTGATGTCGGCGATCGCCCAGCCGTCCGCGAGCGGGATCACCGCCCAGCTCGACAGGGCGAGCATCGCGAAGACCAGCGGCGCCAGCAGGTAGATCGCCTTGTTGGCGCCCGCCGGGATCACCGGCTCCTTGATCACGAACTTGATCAGGTCGGCAAAGGACTGGAACAGGCCGAACGGCCCGACCACGTTCGGGCCGCGGCGGAGCTGCACCGCCGCCCAGATCTTGCGGTCGGCGAGCAGCGCGTAGGCGATGAAGACGAGGAGTGCCGAGAGCAGCACGAAGCTCTTCAGCACGATCAGGAGCACGGTCCCGAGGATTTCGAGCGGCGTCATCGGTCTTGAGCTCCTACTCGGCCGCCGCGAGGGGCTGCGCCTCGGCGGCGCGCTCCCGGGCGAGGCGCGAGCACTCCGCGAGGATCCGCGAGGCGCGGGCGATCGGGTTGGTGAGGTAGAAGTCGGTCACGGGCGACGCGAAGGCCGGACCGGTCGCGGTGCCGCCGAGGCCGGCGAGCCGGTCGACCGCCTCGGTCACGTTGCCCGGCTCGACGGCGCCGACCGCCGCCAGATGCGGGTGGGCGGCGTAGAGCGCGCGGCGCAGCGCGGTCAGCGAGTCGAACGGCAGGCGCTTGCCCAGCACGTCCGAGAGCGCGCGCAGGATCGCCCAGTCCTCGCGGGCGTCGCCCGGCGGGAAGGCGGCGCGGTTGCCCATCTGGACCCGGCCCTCGGTGTTCACCCAGGTCGCCGACTTCTCGCTGTAGGCGGCCCCCGGCAGGATCACGTCGGCGCGGGCGGCGCCGCGGTCGCCGTGGCTGCCCTGGTAGACCACGAAGGCGCCCGGGGCGACGTCGCGCTCGTCGGCGCCGAGGTTGAACAGGACGTCGAGCGCGCCCGGCTCCAGCATCTGCGTGAAGGTCAGGCCGCCCTCCCCCGGCACGAAGCCGAGATCGAGCGCGCCGACCCGGGCCGCGGCCGTGTGCAGCACGCCGAAGCCGTTCCCCTCGGCCGAGACCGCGCCGATCTCCTTCGCGAGGGAGGCGGCAGCGGCCAGGATGCCCGGCGCCGCATTGGCGCCGACGATGACGAGCGGCGCCTTCGCCTCCTTGAGGATCTCGAGGAAGCTGTGCTCGCCGCGGGCGAGCGCCGCGAGTGAGTCGGGGCCGGCGCCGATGTAGTGGCTCGGGTAGGTCAGGTCGACCGGCTCGCCGATCACGCCCACCGCCAGCGGGGCCATGCGCCAGCGCTTGCGGATACGGACGTTCAGCAGCGAGGCCTCGGTGCGCGGGTTGGCGCCGACGATCAGGATCGCGTCCGCCGCCTCGATGCCCGGGATGGTCGGGTTGAAGATGTAGGAGGCGCGGCCGAGCGCCGGGTCGAGGCCGGCATCGGTCTGGCGGCAGTCGAGGTTCGGCGAGCCGAGGCTCCTGACCAGCTCGCGGAGTGCGAAGATCTCCTCGACGCCCGCGAGGTCGCCGACGACCGCGCCGACGCGCTTCGGATCCGTGCCCTTCACCTTCGCGGCGATGGCCTGGAACGCCTCACCCCAGGAGGCGGGCCGCAGCCGGCCGTTCTCGCGCAGGTACGGCCGGTCGAGGCGCTGCATCCGCAGCCCGTCGATGTGGTAGCGGGTCTTGTCGGAGATCCACTCCTCGTTGATCTCCTCGCTGATCCGCGGCTCGATCTGCATGACCTCGCGGCCGCGTGTGTCGATGCGGATCGACGAGCCGACCGCGTCCATCACGTCGACCGACTCGGTCTTGTTCAGCTCCCACGGCCGGACGTTGTAGCTCTGCGGCCGGTGCACGAGGGCGCCCACCGGGCAGAGGTCGGCGACGTTGCCCTGCAGCTCCGAGGCCATCGACTGCTCGAGGTAGCTCGTGATCTCCATGTCCTCGCCGCGGCCGATGGCGCCGAGGTCGGGCACGCCCGCCACCTCGGCGAGGAAGCGCACGCAGCGGGTGCAGTGGATGCAGCGGTTCATCGCGGTCCGCACCAGCGGGCCGATATGCTTCTCCTCGACCGCCCGCTTGTTCTCCGTGTAGCGGGTCGAATCGACCCCGTAGGCCATGGCCTGGTCCTGCAGGTCGCAGTGGCCGCCCTGGTCGCAGATCGGGCAGTCGAGCGGGTGGTTGATGAGGAGGAACTCCATCACCCCCTCGCGGGCCTTCTTGGTGCCCTGCGAGCGCGTCAGCACCTCAGGCGGCTCGCCGTTCGGGCCGGGGCGGCAATCCTTCACCGCGTAGGCGCAGGAGGCCACCGGCTTCGGCGCGCCCTTCAGCTCGACGAGGCACATGCGGCAATTGCCGGCGATCGACAGGCGCTCGTGGAAGCAGAAGCGCGGGATCTCGGCCCCCGCGGCCTCGCAGGCCTGGAGCAGCGTGTAATCGGCGGGGACGTCGACCTCGGTGCCGTCGACGAGGATTTTTGTCATCGGATCGTCTCGTAAACTGGCCCAAACGCGCGAGGCCGGATCCCACCCACGCCCTCATCCTGAGGTGCGAGGCGCAGCCGAGCCTCGAAGGAGATGTCCAGCCCGCCTCGCGATCTCTGGAGGACTCCTTCGAGGCCCGCTGACGCAGGCACCTCAGGATGAGGCTGTGGGTTGGACACCGGCATAGCGCCCTTACTCGGCGGCCATCGGCACAGGCTCGCTGTGCGGGTTGGCGGTGTAGCGGTCGATGCGCTTCTCGATCTCGGGGCGGAAGTGCCGGATCAGGCCCTGGATCGGCCAGGCCGCCGCGTCGCCCAGCGCGCAGATCGTGTGCCCCTCGATCTGCTTGGTGACCTCGAACAGCATGTCGATCTCGCGCTTCTGCGCGCGGCCCTCGGTCATGCGCTGCATGACGCGCCACATCCAGCCGGTGCCCTCGCGGCAGGGCGTGCACTGGCCGCAGGATTCGTGCTTGTAGAAGTACGAGATCCGGGTGATCGCCGCGACGATGTCGGTGGACTTGTCGAGCACGATCACCGCCGCGGTGCCGAGGCCGGAGCCCAGGTTGCGCAGGGTGTCGAAGTCCATCTTGGCGTCGACGATCTGCTCGGCCGGCACCAGCGGCACCGACGAGCCGCCCGGGATCGAGCACAGCAGGTTGTCCCAGCCGCCGCGCATGCCGCCGCAATGGCGGTCGATGAGCTCGCGGAAGGTGATGCCGAGCTCCTCCTCGACGTTGCACGGCTTGTTGACGTGCCCGGAGACGCAGAAGAGCTTGGTGCCGGTGTTGTTCTTGCCGCCGAGGCCGGCGAACCACGCGCCGCCCCGGCGCAGGATCGTGCCGGCGACCGCGATCGACTCGACGTTGTTCACGGTCGTGGGGCAGCCGTAGAGGCCCATATTGGCCGGGAACGGCGGCTTCAGCCGCGGCATGCCCTTCTTGCCCTCGAGGCTCTCGATGAGCGCCGTCTCCTCGCCGCAGATATAGGCGCCGGCGCCGTGGTGGACGTAGATGTCGAACGGGTAGTCGTGGACGTTCGACTGGCCGACGAGGCGGGCCGCGTAGGCCTCGTCCACGGCCTTCTGGAGGGCGTGCTTCTCGGCGACGTACTCACCGCGGATGTAGATGTAGCAGGCATGCGCGTTCATCGCGAAGCAGGCCAGCATGCAGCCCTCGATCAGGAGATGCGGGTCGTGCCGCATGATCTCCCGGTCCTTGCAGGTGCCCGGCTCCGACTCGTCGGCGTTGACCACGAGGTAGTGCGGGCGCCCGTCTGACTTCTTGGGCATGAACGACCATTTGAGGCCGGTGGGGAAGCCCGCGCCGCCGCGGCCGCGCAGGCCCGAGGCCTTCATCTCCTCGATGATCCAGTCGCGGCCCTGCTCCAGCAGGAACTTGGTCCCGTCCCACGCGCCGCGCTTCTTGGCGGCCTCCAGGCCCGGCGAGTGCAGGCCGTAGAGGTTGGTGAAGATGCGATCCTGATCCGACAGCATGTCAGGTCCTCACTGAGCCGGCGCCGACAGGGCCTTGGCCTGCCCCACCCAGTTCTCCCGGTCGATGCGACCCGGGAACGCGAGGTAGGTGCCGACCCAGGCGATCTCGTCGCGGGACCAGGCGGCGATCTGGTCGAAATGGTAGATGCCGAGCCCGTTCAGGCGCTGGCTGTTACCCGGGCCGATGCCCTTGATGCGCGTCAGCTCGTCCGGCTTGCCGGCGCGGGCGGCCTCCAGCCCCGGCGGCCGCTTGCCCACGGCGTCGGCCTTCTGCTCGGGGCTCGCGTCCTTCGGCAGGGCCGCGAGCGCGCCGGCGATGCGCGCCTCCTCGGTCTCGGCCGCCACCTCGCCCTCGCTGGCGCCGGAGGCCTCCGGCTGCTGCGGGACGGCGTCGCGGTTCGGCACCGCCTGGTGGCCCTGCTCGCCGGCGGCGGGCTCGCCCTCGGCGACGCGCTTGGCCGGCGTGTCGAGCACGTCCGCGTCGCCCGGCCGGGCGGCGCCGTGCTTGGCGGTGGAGCGGCCGCGCTCGGCCGCGTCGGCGCGATCCTCGGGCTTCACCGGGCTCTCGCCGTTGGCGGCGCGCTGGGCCGGAGCGTCGCTCACGGGACGCTCGACCGGGCGGCCGGCGTCGGGCCGGGCCGGCTTCGGGTTCTCGGCGGCCTGCTGCGTGCTGGACGCGGCTTCACCGGTCTGGGCGGCCGGTTCCTCCGCCTTGCCGGCCTCCTCGAAGCGCTTGCGCCACGCGCCGACCCGCGAGCCGTCGAACAGCGTCGGGTCGGTGAGGGTGTTCACGGCGTCCCGGGGCTCGGACGAGACGCGCCCGGTCTGCGAGCCGACCTTCACGGGCCGGCCGGCGGCGAGGTCGTCCATCAGCTGGCCGAGGGACTCGGGCGTCAGGTCCTCGTAGTAATCCTGGTTGATCTGCACCATCGGCGCGTTGCAGCAGGCGCCGAGGCACTCGACCTCGAGCCACGAGAAATTGCCGTCGGCCGAGACGTGTCCGGCCGGGCCCAGACGGGCCTGGAGCATCTCCTTGAGGCCCCGCGCGCCGCAGGAATCGCACGGGACCGTGCCGCAGACCTGGATCCAGAAGCGGCCCACGGGCTCGAGGGCGAACATCGTGTAGAAGGTCGCGACCTCCAGCACGCGGATGTTCGGCATGCCGAGCTCGGCCGCCACCGCCTCGATGGCCGCCCGCGGCAGCCAGCCGCCGTTCTGCTCCTGCGCCCGCCACAGGAGCGAGATCACCGCCGAGGCCTGGCGGCCTTCGGGGTACTTGGCGATCTGGGTCTTGGCCCACTCGGCATTCTCAGGGGAGAACGCGAAGCTCTCGGGCTGCTCCGAGGCCGGGGCGAGTCTGCGGTTTGCCATCGCTTCTGTCTTACCGATCCACTTCGCCGAACACGATGTCGAGCGTGCCGAGCACGCAGGACACGTCGGCTAAGAGGTGCCCGCGGCACATCCAGTCCATCGCCTGCAGGTGCGCGAAGCCCGGCGCGCGGATCTTGCAGCGATACGGCTTGTTGGTCCCGTCGGACACCAGGTACACGCCGAACTCGCCCTTCGGCGCCTCGACCGCGGCGTAGACCTCGCCCTCGGGCACGTGGAAGCCCTCGGTGTAGAGCTTGAAGTGGTGGATGAGCGCCTCCATCGAGCGCTTCATCTCCCGGCGCGGCGGCGGCGCGAACTTGCCGTCGACGGAGGCGATCGGACCCTGGCCGGCGGGCTCGCGCAGCTTGGCGACGCACTGCTTCATGATGCGCACGGATTCGCGCATCTCCTCCATGCGGATCACCTGGCGATCGTAGGTGTCGCCGTTCTTCCCGACGGGGATGTCGAACTCCATCTCCTCGTAGCACTCGTAGGGCTGCGCCTTGCGCAGGTCCCACGGGATGCCCGAGCCGCGCACCATCACGCCCGAGAAGCCCCACTCCATCGCCTCGTCGACCGACACGATGCCGATATCGACGTTGCGCTGCTTGAAGATGCGGTTGGCCATGACGAGGTCGTCGAGGTCCTGGACGACCTGCAGGAACGGGTCGCAGAACGCGTCGATGTCGTCGATGAGCTTCGGCGGCAGATCCTGGTGGACGCCGCCGGGCCGGAAGTAGTTGGCGTGGAGCCGGGCGCCGGAGGCCCGCTCGTAGAAGATCATCAGCTTCTCGCGCTCCTCGAAGCCCCAGAGCGGGGGCGTGAGGGCGCCGACGTCCATCGCCTGCGTGGTGACGTTGAGCAGGTGCGACAGCAGGCGGCCGATCTCGCAGAACAGCACGCGGATCAGCTGCGCGCGGCGCGGCACCTCGATCCCGGCGAGCTTCTCGATCGCCAGGCAGAAGGCGTGCTCCTGGTTCATCGGCGACACGTAGTCGAGCCGGTCGAAATAGGGCGTCGCCTGCAGGTAGGTCTTGTACTCGATCAGCTTCTCGGTGCCGCGGTGGAGCAGCCCGATATGCGGGTCGACCCGCTCGACCACCTCGCCGTCGAGTTCCAGCACGAGGCGCAGCACGCCGTGCGCCGCCGGGTGCTGCGGGCCGAAGTTGATCGCGAAGTTGCGGATGTTGTGTTCGGTCACGGACGCTCTCCGCGGCTCAAGGCGACGTCTTCTCGTCGCCGGGGAGCACGTAGTCGGTGCCTTCCCACGGGGACAAGAAGTCGAAGTTCCGGAATTCCTGCGTCAGCTGCACCGGCTCGTAGACGACCCGCGCCTGGTCCTGGTCGTAGCGGACCTCGACGAAGCCGGTGAGCGGGAAGTCCTTGCGCAGGGGGTGCCCCTCGAAGCCGTAATCGGTGAGCAGGCGGCGCAGGTCGGGATGGCCCGAGAACAGGATCCCGTAGAGGTCGTAGGTCTCGCGCTCGTACCAGTTGGCCGCCGGGAAGACCTCGATCACGGAGGGGACCGGCGTCACCTCGTCGGTCTGCACCTTCACCCGGATGCGCAGGTTATGGCGCAGGGAGAGCAGGTGGTAGACCACGTCGAAGCGCTTCTCGCGCTGCGGGTAGTCCACGCCGCATATGTCGATGAAGTTGCGGAACGCGCAGGCCGGATCGTCGCGCAGGTAGGTCAGCGCGTAGACGATGTCGGAGGCCTGGACCACCAGCGTCAACTCGCCGAACGCGACGGTGTGGGACACCACCGCCGGGCCGAGGGCGCCGAGGACGCGCTCGGCCAGGGCCGAGACGGCGTCGTCGCCGTAGGCCGGCTGGGTGTGGGGCAGGATCGAGATGCCGTTCGTCATGGCCGCTCCTCAGCGCTCGATCGTGCCGGTCCGGCGGATCTTCTTCTGCAGCAGCAGCACGCCGTAGAGCAGCGCCTCGGCGGTGGGCGGGCAGCCGGGCACGTAGATGTCCACCGGCACCACCCGGTCGCAGCCGCGCACCACCGAGTAGGAGTAGTGGTAGTAGCCGCCGCCGTTGGCGCAGGAGCCCATGGAGATGACGTAGCGGGGCTCCGGCATCTGGTCGTAGACCTTGCGCAGAGCTGGGGCCATCTTGTTGGTGAGCGTGCCGGCGACGATCATCACGTCGGACTGGCGCGGCGAGCCGCGGGGGGCGAAGCCGAATCGCTCGCAATCGTAGCGCGGCATCGACATCTGCATCATCTCGACCGCGCAGCAGGCGAGACCGAAGGTCATCCACATCAGCGAGCCCGTGCGGGCCCAGTTGATCAGCTCGTCCGTGGTGGTGAGCAGGAAGCCCCGGTCGGCCAGCTCGTCGCTGATCGACAGGAAGGTCGGGTCGTCCGCGCCGATCGGGCGGCCTGTGTTGGGATCGATGATCCCCTTCGGCTGGGGCGCGATCGCGGGGGCGCGGTTGGTGTCGGTGATCAGGGCCATCGGCGACTCAAGAATTCGGTGCGGGCGGCGAGCGGCGGGAGATCAATCCCATTCGAGGGCGCCCTTGCGCCACTCGTAGACGAAACCGACGGTCAGCACGCCCAGGAAGACGATCATCGACCAGAAGCCGAACCAGCCCAGATCCCCGAAGGTGATCGCCCAGGGGAAGAGGAACGCGACCTCGAGGTCGAAGATGATGAACAGGATGGCGACGAGGTAGAAGCGCACGTCGAACTTCATGCGGGCGTCGTCGAACGCGTTGAAGCCGCACTCGTAGGCCGAGAGCTTCTCGGGATCGGGGCTCTTGAAGGCCACCAGGAAGGGGACGACCAGCAGCGCCGTGGCGATGAACAGCGCCACGCCGATGAACACGATGAGCGGCAGGTAATCCGCCAACAATCCGGTCATGCCAGGGCCTCGCGAGACGAGTGAAACCGCGGTGCGACGCCGACCCGGATCCGCCCGTGGAATTGTTCTTATGCCAGGATGCGCGCGGCCGGAGGCTTAGTCGAGCCGCCGGCCCGTGACAATGGCTTGTCGCGTCGCACAAAGCGCGCTGTCAGCCGTCCTGTCGGTCGTCCTGTCGGTCATGTCCGAGATGGGCTTGCGCGGCGCCGGCGCAACACGACGGAAGCGCGCAGGCCCGAGTCGGGGGGGCTGGTATGCCTGCGGCGGCGGTCGCGGATCGAGGCGGATGCGAATCCGTGCGGGACGCGCTTGACAGGGCACCGGGCGCCCCATAAACCCCGCCCCGTCGCCGGGCGAAACGCCCCTTCGAAGCGACCACGCCGTGCGGGCGTAGCTCAGTTGGTTAGAGTGCCGGCCTGTCACGCCGGAGGTCGCGGGTTCGAGCCCCGTCGCCCGCGCCACGTCCCCCTCGATATCACCATCAGAATTCGTCTCGCGGTGCACCGTGCCGACGCGCAGTCGCGCGCGCCCGAGCGGGACGGGTGATGGCTCGACCGTGCGGTCAGGCCACCTTCGACGATTCGGGGGAAGGACCTGGTGGAGCGACCGCGCCCGGCCGCGTCCCGCGCAGGCTGAGGGCGATTCCCGTCAGGATCAGGCCTCCCCCGGTCAGGATGTCGGCGCTCAGCGGTTCGCCCAGGACGAGATGCGTGCTCAGGATGCCGGCCACCGGCACCAGCAGGGCGAAGGGCGTCACGGCAGCCGCCGGGTAGCGGGTCAGGAGCCCGTTCCAGAGGCCGAAGGCGAGGAGCGTCGTCGGGTAGGCCTGGAACGCGACCGATCCGATCGCCCCCCAGCTCGGATGCGCCAGCGCCGTGAGCGCCCCGGGCCCCTCGACGATCAGCGACAGGATGAGCAGGGGCGGCGTGGTGGCGAGGCTGCTCCAGACCATCAGCGCCAGGCGGTCGACCCGGCCGATCCGCTTCGCGACGACGTTCGCGCTGGCCCAGGACAGGGCCGCGCCGACGACGAGGATCAGCGGGCCGAGCGGGGCGCCCCCGCCCCGCCCGAGCGCCACCGCGGCGACGCCGAGGAGCGCGATGCTGCCGCCCAGGATCTGCCGTCGGCGCGGGCGCTCCCCCTGCAGCGCCCAGGCGAGCGCCACGGTGAACGGGACCTGGACTTGGATCAGGAGCGACGACAGCCCGGCCGGCATGCCGAGGCGGATCGCCGTCATGAGCAGCCCGAACTGGCCGACCCCGAGGGCGAGGCCGAACCCCGCCACCAGGGCGACGGGGGCCCGGGGCGGCCGGATCACCAGCGCCGCCGGCAGCGCCGCGAAGCCGAAGCGCAGGGCGCACAGCATCAGCGGCGGCACCGTCTCCAGGCCGACCTTGATGGCCACGAAGGCCAGCCCGAGGATCGTGACCACCAGGATTGCGGCGAGCCCGTCGCGCAGCGTCATGCGCGCACCCTACGCCGCACGCCGCCGCGTCACCACCGCATCACCAAGGCCGCACGGCCGCCCGAGCGTGGCGTCGCTCGTCGCGCCGGCCGACCAGCAGGTGGATCGCGTCGACCGTGCCGGGCACGCAGGCATCGGCCACGTCCTGCCGCGTCAGGCCGATATCCTTCAGTTCCCGGTCCGACAGGGTCGACAGGCGCTGGAGCACGCGGCGGTTCATCGCCGCCCGCGTCAGGCCCGCGCGCACCTCGGCGGCGACCGTCAGCACGGGCCCGGCCATCCGGGCGAGCCATCCGCCGCGCGATCTGATCCGGGATCCGATCCGGGTTTCCAGGGCGGCGGTCTCTGTCAGGCACTGAGTCATGGATCCCCTCCTCCATCGTTCCGGGGCGTCGCGATCCTGGCGGGCGGGGGCTGGCGGCGACAGGAACACTTCGGTACGGTTCGGAAGAATTGTCCGGACGAATGAGCAGTACGGATGACGGTCGAAGTCAGAAGCCCAGGGACGCGCGTCGAGGCCGTGGTCGGCGAGATCCGCGAGCGGATCGCGGCGCGGCGGCTGGTCCCGGGCGTGCGGATCCCCTCGGTCCGGGCCTTCGCGGAGACGATGGGCGTCTCGAAATCCACCGTCGTGGAGGCCTACGAGCGCCTCGCCGCCGAGGGCGCCGTGGTGCCGCGGCCGGGCTCGGGCTTCTACGTCGCCGGCAAGACCCGGCCGCTCTCGCTCCAGGCGATGGGGCCGCGGCTCGACCGGATCGTCGACCCGCTCTGGATCACCCGTCAGGCGCAGCAGGCCGGCTCCGACCAGCTGAAGCCCGGGGCCGGCTGGCTGCCCGATTCCTGGATGCCCCACGAGGCGATCCGCCGGGGCCTGCGCCGGGTGGCCCGGGCCGACCTCGCCGAGATGACCAACTATGACCGGCCCCTGGGCTACGAGCCCCTGCGCCACCAGATCGCCCGCAAGGTCGGCGAGAAGGGCGTCGGCGCCGAGCCCGACCAGATCGTGCTGGTCGAATCGGCTACGCAGGCGCTGGACCTCGTCTGCCGGTTCCTGCTCCAGCCCGGCGACACCGTGCTGGTCGACGATCCCTGCTACTTCAACTTCCTGGCGCTGCTGCGCGCGCAGCGCGTGGCGGTGGTCGGCGTGCCGATCACGCCGGAGGGGCCGGACCTGCAGGCGCTCGCGACCCTGCTGGAGCAGCACCGGCCGCGCTTCTACCTGACCAACGCCGCCCTCCAGAACCCGACCGGGGCGAGCCTCGCGCCGACCGTTGCGCACCGGCTCCTCAAGCTGTGCGAGGCGCACGACACGCTCATCGTCGAGGACGAGATCTTCGGCGACCTCGAGCCCGAGGCCGCCCCGCGGCTCGCCGGCTTCGACGGACTGGAGCGCGTGATCCAGATCGGCAGCTTCTCCAAGACCCTGTCGGCGGCCGCGCGCTGCGGCTGGATCGCGCTCCGGGCCGACTGGGTCGAGCCGCTGGTCGATCTCAAGCTCGCCCTCAGCCTCGGCAACGGCCACATCACGGCCGCGCTGGTGCACGCGCTGATCACCGAGGGCGCCTACCGGCGGCACCTCGCCGAGACCCGCCGCCGGCTCGCCGGCGCGATGGTGCAGGCCTCCGCGGAGCTGCGCGCCTGCGGCCTCGAGACCTGGGCGCAGCCCCGGGGCGGCTTCTTCCTGTGGATGCGGCTGCCCGACGGGCGCGACGGGGCCGACGTCGCCCGCCGGGCGCTGGCACGCGGCATGGTGCTGGCGCCCGGGACCTCGTTCAGCCTGTCGGATGCGTGGAACGGCTACATGCGCTTCAACGTGGCCCACTGCGCCGATCCGCGGATCCGGCCGATCCTCCGGGAGGCGCTGGGCTGAGGGGCACGGTCAGGCCGGCAGCCGCAGCTCCGCCCGCAGGCCGCCGAGATCCGACCGCCCGAGGCTCAGGCCGCCGCCGTACAGCTCGGCGAGCTCCAGGGTGATCGGCAGCCCGAAGCCGTGGCCCGGCACGCCCTCGTCGAGGCGCCGGCCCCGGGCCATGACGGCGGAGGCCGCCGCCGGGTCGAGGCCGGGCCCGTCATCCTCCACGACTACGGCCACCGCGCCGTCGCGCGCCGACGCCGAGACCCGCACGCGGCCGCGGCACCAGCGGCAGGCATTGTCCACGAGGTTGCCGAGCATCTCGTCGAGATCCTGGCCCTCGCAGGAGACCGACAGGGTCTCCGGGACGTCGAGGTCGATCGCCGCGCCCTTCTCGGCGTGGATCCGCGTCAGCGCCGCGCGCAGGTCCGACAGCCGGGGCGCCAGGGCCGTGCGGCCCCGGGCCGAGCCCGCCAGGGCCGCGGCCCGGGCGCGCCGGAGGTGATGGCGCACCCGCCGGTCCATGTCGTCCACCTGCCGGCGCAGGGCGCCGTCCGGGTCGCGGGCGGGCTCGGCGAGGGCCATCGACAGGGTGGCGAGCGGCGTCTTGAGGGCGTGGGCGAGGTTGGCGACGTGGCCGCGGGCGCGCTCCAGGTTCTGCGCATTCTGGTCGAGGAGCGCGTTGAGCTCCGCCACCATCGGCGCGATCTCGGCCGGCTGGTCCGCCGGCACGCGCTCGTGCCGCCCTGCCCGGACCGACGCGAGGTCCGCGCGCAGGCGCGTCAGCGGCGCGAGGCCCAGGCGCACTTGGAAGGCCAGGCCCGCGAGCAGGCACAGGCCGAGGATGCCGAGCGCCAGGGCGAGGCTCGTCAGCGCCTCGCGCAGCGGCCCGCGCAGCTCCCCCTCCGGCGCCGCCACCACGATCGTCGCCGGCTCGGGCCCGGGCACGGTCAGCACGCGGGCGACGAGGGGCTCGCCGCGCGGCCCCGTGCCCGAGGCCGGATGCGGCCGGCCCGGATCGTCGTCCGGTCCGGGATCGGACAGGCGGATGTCCCCGCCCCGCAGGGAGCCGGATCGGATCGTCTCGGCGCCGCGGCGCACCTCCCAGGCCCAGCCGGGGCCGGGCCGGTCGAAGGGCGGCGCGTCGAGACCCTGCGGGAGGATCCCGGCCTCGAGCCCGGCCCGCAGGGCGACGATCTGCGCGTCGAGCCGGCCGTCGAGCTGCCCGCGCACGAAGCGGTGCAGGATCACACCGATGGCGAGGCCCGCCACCACCAGGGCCGCCAGCACCAGCACCAGGGCCGACGCGAGCAGCCGTGTGCGGAGCGAGCGGCGCCGCGCCGTCGCCGCCATCAGGCGGGCTCCGCGTGCAGGCGGTAGCCGTGGCCGCGCACGCTCTCGATCCGCGCAGGCGCGATCTTCCGGCGCAGGCGCGTGATGATCACCTCGACGGAGTTCGAATCGACGTCGGCGTCGCCCTCGTAGACCCGCTCGATCAGGTGCGGGCGCGGCACCACGGTCTCGCGGTTCAGCATCAGGCAGGACAGGACCCGCCATTCCAGGCCGGTGAGCTTGAGCGGCAGGCCCTCGTGCTCGAAGGCGCCGAGACCCGGATCGAAGCTGAGGGGACCGCAGGTGATCCGGCTCGCGCCCCCGCCCTGGGACCGGCGCACGAGGGCGCGGAGGCGGATCACCAGCTCCTCCACGCGCACCGGCTTCACGAGGTAGTCGTCCGCCCCCGCCTTGAAGGCCGCGACCTTGTCGCTCCAGCCGTCCCGGGCGGTGAGCACCAGCACCGGCAGGGTCCGGCCGGCCCCGCGCCAGGCCCGCAGCACCGAGACGCCGTCGCCCTTCGGCAGGCCGAGATCGAGCACGACGGCGTCGTAGCCCTCGGTCTCGCCGAGATGCTGGGCGTCCTCGCCGGTGGCGGCGTGGTCGAGCACGAAGTTCTCGGCGCGCAGGACCTTGGCGACCTCCGCCGCGAGGGCGGCGTCGTCCTCCACCAGCAGGATCTTCACCGGTCTCACCTCCCCGTCTGGACCGCGGCGGCCGGCCGGTTTCGCCCGCTGCCGCCGGCACTTAGGGCCGTGGTCTCACGTCGGCTCCCGGGACGGCCGCCCGGGCGCCGACCTGTCGGCCCGCATCAACGCCCGCTGCCAAGCCTCTGAACCCGCACGGGTTCCACACGGAGCGCTCTAGGGCGGCGCGTTTAACCGGGCCTGAACCGCGCGGTTCAGACCGGATTGCCGGCGCCTCCCTAGGAAGGGGCATCGGATCGAGCGGATCCGGACCCTCCAGAGGATGAGATCATGAGCGACGACAAGACCATCGACGGGACCGCGCGGGAAGTCCGCGAGACCGAGGCCGCCAAGCCGGCGTCGCGGGCGGTGCCGCGGCGGACCTGGGTGGTGGGCGCGGTGGCGCTGCCGCTTGCCCTGGGCGCCGTCGGCCTGTCCCTGGCGCAGGGAACGCCGTTCCAGCCGACGCCGGTCGCGCCGGTGGCGATCCAGGCCCTGGCCCCCTCCGGCGCGACCGCCATCAAGGGTGAGGTCGCGGAGATCTTCGGCAACAAGTTCGTGGTGCAGGACGGGACCGGGCGGGCCCTCGTGGAGACGGGCCGCGAGGGCGAGGGCGGCGGCCTCGTCGCCAAGGGCGAGACCGTGACGGTGCAGGGTCGCTTCGAGACCGGCTTCCTGCGCGCCCGGGTCCTGACCCACGGGGACGGGCGCACGCTGCTGCTCGGGCCGGCCGGCGGCCCTCCGACCGGCAGCCTGGACTGGGCCAAGGACCGGCTCGGTCTCGGGCCGAAGCCCGACATGGCCGCCCTGACCGCCTCGCTCCAGGCGGCGGGCTACGGCGACGTGCGGGTCACGGGCCGCGGGCCGCGCCATCTCGAGGTGGCCGCGAAGGACCGGGACGGCCGCGAGCACCAGCTCCATGTCGGCTTCGACGGCCAGGTGCGGGAGCGCCCGGCGCCGGGGCTGCCGCCGCTCTGAGCCGTGCCCGGGCGGGCCCGCGTGCAACCCTTCCGCGCCTGCCGCGTCCTCCTGTCTCTCGCCGGACAGGAGGTGCGCGCCGTGGAGCCGATGAAGCCGATGGAACCCATGGAGCCCATGGAGCCGATGAAACCGATGAAGGGCGCGGAGCCCTGGTGGCCGAAGGATCTCGGCGAGCCCGCGACCAGCGGCGCGCAAAACGGGATGAGGTACGCGTTCTTCCCGGACAAGCGCCGCCTCCTCGTCGACCGCGACGGGCAGGTCTCGACCTACGACAGCGGCGACCACCGGATCGGCGGCGTCGCGCAGGCGGACGGGGCGGCCCAGACCCTGACCTTCACCGGCCAGGACGGCGAGGTCGACCTGGGCTCCCTGAAGAAGCTCGACTGAGCCCGGCGTGGACAGGCCGGGACGGCGCGCTTAAGCCCGGCCCAACCATGCGAGCCGTCCCGCCAGACCCCGCGATGCCATGCGCGCGCTGATCGACCTCGTCCGCGCCATGCGGTCGGCCGACCGGCGCCGGCTCGCCCTGATCGCCCTCGGCCTCGCGGCGGCGGCGCTGCTCGAGGTGGTGGGCGTCGCCTCGGTGATCCCGTTCCTGACGCTGGTCGGGGACCCGTCGGCGGCGACCCGGATCCCCTACCTGGCCCAGGCCCGGAGCGCCCTCGGACTGACCGACGAGCGCGGCTTCCTGCTGGTGACCGGCGGGGCCGCGCTCGCGGCGATCCTCGTCACCGCGCTGGTGAATGCCGGGCTGACCTACGCGCAGCTCCGGTTCACGCACCTGGCCGGCTACAGCCTCAGCCGGCGGCTGCTGTTCCGCTACCTCGACCGGGAGCGGCTGTTCTTCGCGAAAGCCAACAGCGCCGAGCTCGCCAAGAACGTGCTGTCCGAGACCGACCGGCTGGTGATCGGCGCGCTGACCCCCGCCACGGTGCTCGCCTCGCGGGCGAGCTCGGCGCTCGCGGTGATCGCGTTCCTGCTGGCCTACGCGCCGCAGCTCGCGCTGATCCTGGGGGGCGGCTTCGGCGGCCTCTATGTCGGGATCTACCTGGTGATGCGCGCCCGGCTGGCCCGGCTGGGCGGCCGCACCGTCGCCGACAACGAGGCCCGCTTCCGGATCGTGCAGGAGACCTTCGGGGCGCTCACCGAGCTGAAGCTCTACGGGCGCGCGGAGGCGTTCGCGTCGCGGTTCGACGCCCCGGCCCGGGCCTACGCCCTCGCCACCGCGGCGAGCCAGCTCACCGGCCAGATGCCGCGCTTCGTCATCGAGGCCCTGGCCTTCGGCGGGGTGATCGTGGTGGTGCTGTTCGCGCTCGCCCAGGGGCTCGACGTCGCCGGCATCCTGCCGCTGCTCGGCCTGTTCGCCTTCGCGGGCTACCGCATGCTGCCGGCCTTCCAGAACATCTTCACCTCGGTGGCGCTGATGCGCTTCACCCTGCCGGCGGTGCGGGTGATCGTCGACGAGCTCGCCGACGAGCGCGAGCCCCGGCCCCGCACCGCGGAGCGTCTGCCCTTCGCGCGGGCGATCCGGCTCGAGAGCCTCGGCTTCGACTACGGCACCGGCCGTCCGGCCCTCGCGGGGATCGACCTGACGATCCCGGTCAACGCCACGGTCGGCCTCGCCGGGCGCACCGGCTCGGGCAAGTCGACGCTCGCGGGCCTGATCCTCGGCGTGCTGGGCCCGACCGCCGGGCGGATCACCGTGGACGGCCGGCCCCTCGATGCCGGCACCCTGCCCGCGTGGCAGAACCGGATCGGCTACGTCCCGCAGGAGGTGTTCCTGGTGGACGGGACCGTGGCGGAGAACATCGCGCTGGGCCTCGACGCGCCGGACCTCGCCGCCGTCGAGCGGGCGGCGCGGCTCGCCGGCGCCCACGACTTCGTCGCCGCCCTGCCGCACGGCTACGCCGAGCGGGTCGGCGAGCGCGGGGCGCGGCTGTCCGGCGGCCAGCGCCAGCGCGTCGGCATCGCCCGGGCACTCTACCACGACCCGGACGTCATCGTCTTCGACGAAGCGACCTCGGCCCTCGACGACGAGACGCAGGCGGCCGTGATGCGGGCGCTGCGCGCCCTCTCGGGCCGGCGGACGCTGATCCTGATCGCCCACCGCCTCTCGACTCTGGAGGGCGCCGACGCGGTCCACGTCCTGGAGGCCGGCCGGATCGTCGCTTCCGGGCCGCCCGAGGCGGTCCTGCCGGGGCTCGGAACGGCGGCCTGAGCAACCGCGCGCCGGGGCCTTGCGTCCGGCCCCGCCTCCGTTACCTCGGCTCACCGAGGCAGACCGGGAGAGCACCGTGACCACGCGCATCGAGCTGACCGCACCGGACGGCACCACCGCGACGCTCGCGACCGACGGGGCCGAGCCGGTCTCGTGGCGGGTCGGCGGGACCGAGTATCTCTGGAGCGGCGATCCCGAGCACTGGAACCGCCACGCACCCTGGCTCTTCCCGGTGGTCGGCGCCTCGGCGGGCGGGCACGTGACGGTCGGGTCCGAGCGCTACCCGATGGCCCAGCACGGCTTCGCCCGGGACCTGCCCTTCGCGGTGGTCGACCGGAGCGCCGACGCGGTGACCCTGCGCCTGACCGACGGGCCCGAGACGCGGGCGCACTACCCGTTCGCGTTCCGGCTCGACATCGCCGCGCGGGTCCGCCCGGCGGGGCTCGACCTCGACGTGACCGTCGCCAATCCCGGCGCCGTCCCCCTGCCCTACGCCCTCGGCTTCCACCCGGCCTTCCCGTGGCCCTTCGCGGGCGGCACCCGCGCCCGCGACGGCGGCTACGCGGTCGCCTTCGAGGAGGCGGAGCGGCCCTTCGCCCCGCAGGTCGGCCCAGGCGGCCTGCTGCTGCGCGACGAGCAGCCGATCCCCCTCGCCGGGGACACGCTGCCCCTCGATCCGGCGCTCTTCACCGAGGCCTTCGTGTTCCGGAACGCCCGCAGCCGCTGGATGCGCTTCACCGGCCCCGGACGATCGATCCGCATGGAGATGGCGGATTTCCCCCACCTGGCGGTCTGGACCAAGCCGACCGCACCCTTCCTGTCGCTGGAGTGCTGGACCGGCTACGCCGACTGGTCGGACTTCGCGGGCGACCTCGCCGCGCGCGATTCGCAGCGTCTGCTCGCCCCGGGCGCCGCGGCGCGCCACGGCGTCCGCCTGACGCTGGAGACCTAGCCCTTGCGGATCTGGGTGGCGCGGCCCGAGCCGGGAGCGACGCGGACCGGGGCGGCCCTGGCCGAACTCGGCCATGTGCCGCTCGTGGCGCCCGTCCTGGCCGTGCGGCCGACCGCGGCGGCCCCGCCCATGAGACCCTTCGCCGCGCTGCTGCTGACCAGCGCCAACGCGGTTCCGGCGATCCGCGACGCCCCGGCCCTGCGCAGACTCCCGGTCTTCGCCGTCGGCGCTCGGACGGCCGCCCTGGCTCGCGCGGCCGGTCTCGGCCCCGTCCGGGAGGGGCCCGGCGACGCCGCGGGCCTCGCCGGCCTGGTGGCGGCGACGCTGCCGCCCGGCCAGCCACTCCTCCACGCGACGGGAGCCGAGCGCAAGCCGGAACCGGCGGCGACGCTCACGGCCGCCGGATTCCGGGTCACGGCCTTCGTGGCGTACCGGGCCGAACCGCTGGACCGCCTGCCGCCGGCGGTCGGCCGCGAACTCGCCGAGAACCGCCTCGAGGCGGCCCTTCACTATTCCCGGCGCAGCGCTGCCGTCGCCCTTGCCCTCGCGGATGGATCGGAGCACGGCGGAGCTTTCCGCCGGCTGAGGCATTACTGCCTATCGCCGGATGTTGCGGCACCCCTGGAAGCGGCCGGTGTTCCGGTCCATTTCGTCGCGGCACGCCCGCGCGAAGCGGACCTGCTCGGCGCCCTGACAGGGCGACCGGGCTAACCGCGCGGTGACAGGGAGGCCGGGCCGCCGTATCTCGCCCTCGCGCCCGGCGCCGCCGCGGTGCTAGGGGGGCGCGGCGACGCCGAAGAGTTGGAGGACTTGCCCGTGACGCCACCACCCAGCGACGCCGACAAGCCCGGCCCCGGCGGCTGGAAGCCGGACGCCGCGCCCGGCAAGCCCGGGCAGTCCAGCCCGCCCGGTGGCGCGTCCCGACCGGCCGCGACGTCGGCGTCCACAGCCTCCACGTCGGCCTCGACGTCCGCTTCCACGTCGGCCTCGATGTCGGCCTCCACCTCTTCCACCGCCGCCGGCGGCGTGCGGGGGCCGCAGGGATCCGCGTCCGGAATGCCGCCCAGGCCGGCGACCGACCCGGTCGTGACCGCCAAGCCCGGCACGACCGATCCGAAGGCCGACGCCGGCAAGCCGGTCTCCGGGGCCGACAGCCTGAAGCCGTCGACCGGCCCGGCCGCCCAGTCGGCCGGTGCGAAGCCCGATCCCGTGACGGCGGGCGCCGCGTCGTCGGCCTCCGACGGCAGGACCGGAGCGTCCCCCGCGTCGTCGTCGACGGCCTCCACCGCCGCGTCCGGGACGTCCGGCGCGAAGATCGATCCGAAGGCCGCGCAGCCCGGAACCGGCCCGCAGGGCGGTCCCCGTCCGGGGGGAGGCGCACCCGGCGCCGCGGGCCCGGCAGCGGCCAGCGCGGTGACGGCCGGCCCGATCATCGACCTGAAGGCCAAGCGCATCCCGGATCCGCCGGCCGCCGGCAAGGAGCCGGGCAAGGACGCTTCCAAGGACGCTTCCAGGGATACTTCCAAGGACGCCTCCAGGGACGGCAAGGAGCCGCCGAAAGGCCCGATCCCCGCGGTGGCCGCCGTCGATCCCGGCAGGAGCGCCGCCGCGCCCGCCGGCCGGGCACGGGCCGGGTTCGGCTCGCTCGCGGCCGCGGGGCTGCTCGGCGGCGTGATCGGCGCCGGCCTGCTGTTCGGCGCCGAGAAGGCCGGGATCGGTCCCGACCCGCGCCTGAGCGCCCTGGACCAGAGGCTCTCCGGCCAGCTCGCGTCCCTCGACAAGCGTCTCGACGGGCTGGCCCCGCGCGACGCCGTGACGGCGCTCGACAAGCGCGTCGCCGCCGCCGAGGCGAGCGCCAAGCAGGCCCTGGACAAGTCCGGTGCGGCGCCCGCGTCCACCGCCGACGGGCAAGCGGCCGGTCAGGCCTCCGGTCAGGCCCCCGCGGTGCCGCCGGATCTCGTCGCCCGCCTCGACAGCCTCGACCAGCGCGTCGCGGCCCTGCAGGAGGAGCCGGGTCAGGAGCCCGGTCGCGACCAGCCGGCCGATTCGAAGCTCGGCGTGGTCCAGGACAACGCGAAGCAGATCGCCGACCTCGAGACCCGCCTGAAGGCGGTGGAGGATGGCGGCGCCAACAAGGGCGCGGCCGAGGAGGCCGCCCGGAAGGTCGCGGCGCTGCAGAGCGAGGTGGAGCAGAAGACCAAGGCGAACGCCGAGGCCGACGCGGCCCTGGGGCAGCGCCTCGACGCGCTGCAGCAGGCCGTCGACGCGCGGGTGAAGGCCGCGACCGAGGCGGTCCAGGCGGCGACCCAGGCGAGCCGCACCGCCGCCGAGGCCGGACAGGCCCAGGCCGCGGAGGCCGCGAAGGCGGTCGACCGGCGGCTGCAGGAGCAGGCCGACCAGATCGCCGCTCTGGACAAGAGCGTCGCGCAGCGCGCCGAGGCCAGCACCGTCCAGGCGGCGCTCCGGGTCGTCGTCGCCGACCGCGTGGCGGCCGCCCTGGAATCCGGGACGAGCTACGCCGAGCCGCTCGCGACCCTGCGCAAGCTCGATCCGGGGACCGACGCGCAGGCCAAGGCCCTCGCGCCCTTCGCGGACGGCGGCGCGCCCTCGGCGGCCGATCTCGCCGACACGTTCCGGCCGATCGCCGAGCGGATCGCGGCCAAGCGGCAGGCGCAGCGGGCCAAGAGCGCGGCCGAGACCGGCGATTTCCGCACCAAGCTCCTCAGCATGGCCGACGGTCTCGTGCAGATCCGCAAGGCCGACGCGCCCGCCCCCGAGGCCGCGGACGATCCGGAGAGCAAGGTCCAGGCGGCCCTCGACCGCGGCGACCTGTCGGCGGCCTCGGCGGCCTTCGCGGCGCTCCCGGCCGAGGCGCGGGACCAGGCCGGGGATTTCGGCGCCAAGCTCAAGGCCCGGGCCGAGGCCGAGCAGGCCGTGCGCGCGCTGCTCGACGGCGCCTTCAAGGCCCTGCCGGTCGGCGCCGCCCAGCCGGCCCAGGCCGCCCCCGGGCGCTAGGCCGGTGAGGGCCCCGATCCGCGCGCTGCGCGGCCGCACCATCTCCGAGCGGGCGCGCAGGCGCCCCGCTCCTCCCGCACCCCGCGACGGCCGCCAGCCGGCCGCCGACAGGAGATACTGACCCCATGTGGCGCGCCCTCGCCTTCCTGGCCCTGCTCGCACTCGCCGCCTTCGGGGCGGTCTGGATCGCCGACAGGCCCGGCACCGTCACCGTCGTCTGGAACGGCTACCAGATCGGCACCAGCCTCGCGGTCGCCCTCGTCGGCGTGATCGCGGCGGCGATCGTCCTGGGCGTCCTCTGGGCGATCGTGCGCGGTGTCATCGGCCTGCCCGAGGCCCTGGTCCGCGGCTCGGCCGAGCGGCGCCGGGCCAAGGGCCTCTCGGCCCTCTCCCGCGGCATGGTGGCGGTGGGCTCGGGCGATCCCCTGGCGGCCCGCCGCTTCGCGGGCGACGCCGAGCGGCTCCTCGGCACCGAGCCGCTGACCCTGCTGCTGAAGGCGCAGGCGGCGCAGATCTCCGGCGACCGGGACGCGGCCGAGAGCGCCTTCCAGCGCATGGTCGACGATCCCGAGACCCGGGTCCTGGGCCTGCGCGGCCTGTTCGTCGAGGCCCGGCGCCGCGAGGACGAGACGGCCGCCCGCGCCTACGCCACCGAGGCCGCCCGCCTCGCCCCGAGCGTGACCTGGGCCAACGAGGCCCTTCTGGAGGCGCAGAGCGCCGACGGCGACTGGGCAGCCGCCCTGGAGACGATCGAGCGCCGCTCGTCCCTCGGACTGATCGACAAGGCCGCGGCCCGACGCCAGCGGGCGGTGCTCCTCACCGCCATCGCCGGCGAGCGCGAGGCCGGCGAGCCGGAAATCGCCGCGGAGCGGGCCCTGCAGGCGGTCAAGCTCGCCCCCGACCTCGTGCCGGCGGCCTGCATCGCCGGCCGCCTCCTCGCCCGTCGCGGCGACGTCAAGAAGGCCGCCCGGATCGTCGAGGCGGCCTGGAAGGCCAATCCCCATCCCGACCTCGCGAAGGTCTATCTGGGCCTGCGTCCCGGCGATTCGGTCCGCGACCGCCTCGCCCGCGCCGAAGTCCTGGCGAAGCTGTCGGTCTGGGACCCCGAATCCCGCCTCGCCCTGGGCCAGGCCGCCCTCGACGCGCGGGACTACAAGCGGGCCCGCGAGGCCGTGAAGCCCCTGCTCTCCGACCGTCCGACCGCCCGGGCCTGCCTGATGATGGCGGCCATCGAGGAGGCCGAGCACGGGGCCGCTTCCGGTCAGGCCCGCGAGTGGCTGGCCCGGGCCGCCCGCGCCCCGCGCGACCGCGTGTGGATCGCCGACGGCATCGCCACCGATACCTGGGCGCCGGTCTCGCCGGTGACCGGGCGCCTCGACGCCTTCGCGTGGCGCGAGCCCCCGAACACGCTCGGTGCCGCGCCCGCGGTGGAGCCGGAGGCGGACGCCGCCGGCCCGGCCCTCGTGCCGGCGGCCCCGAACGCCGCGGCGCCGGGCGCCAGACCGCTCGCCTCATCGGTCCCCGTGTCGCCTCCGACCGTGTCCCCCGCCGCCGCGACTGCTCCGGTCCCGTCGCCGACACCCGCGTCGACCTCCGCGTCGGCCCAGGCCGCGTCCTCGGCCTCGGTCGCGTCCGCGGCGTCGACCTCCACCGGCCCGATCCCGACCGTCCTTCCGGCGAAGGCGAGCGCCTCGAAGGCGGCCGGTGCCGACCCGGTCTCGGCCGGGATGGCGTCCGCGGCGCTGCCGCCTTCCGGCTCGGGTGAGCGGCCGGTTCGTCGGATCGGGTGACCGGTTTCACGGCGCGCCGGCCGTCCGAGCGCGAGATGACAGGAGCGCCGCGGGGTCACGAACATGCCGGGGCGTTCGACTATTGCAAGTTGAATGAGCCGGCGCGCCGTGTAGCTTGTCGTGAGCTGCCGACCGAGGATCCGATCATCCCCCAGCCCGCTCACAGCCCGCGCGCGCCGTCGATCCGGTCGGATCGGAGGGGCGTCCCACGTCGCCGGGTGCGCCCGTGACCGTCCTCGAGGAGGACGGCGAGCCGCGGCGGCAGGTCGGGGCCCTGCCGTTCCGGCACGGGCGGGACGGCAAGACCAAGATCCTGCTGGTGACCTCCCGGGAGAGCCGCCGCTGGGTCATCCCCAAGGGATGGCCGATGAAGGGTCGCAAGCCGTTCGAGGCGGCCGCGCGGGAGGCCTACGAGGAGGCCGGCCTGCGCGGTGCGGTCGGCAAGCGGCCGATCGGGCTGTACCTCTACCAGAAGCGTCTGAGGAACCTCGACACCGTCCTGTGCCAGGTGAAGGTGTTTCCGCTGGAGGTGCGCAAGCAGCTCAAGCATTTCCCGGAGGCGCGCCAGCGGGAACTCCGATGGTTTACCCCGTCGGACGCCGCCGAGGCCGTGTCCGAGCCCGGGCTCGCCGCCCTGATCCGGGCCGCATCGCGCACCTAAAACGGCGCGGAAGCGCAACACGGCGTTGCCAACCCGGCGGCGATCCGTTATGGCCCCACTCGGCCGGACGGAGACGCCCTCGCGGGAGCGCCCCGGTCACCTGCTGCGGTAGCTCAGTGGTAGAGCACTTCATTGGTAATGAAGA
The DNA here is from genome assembly GCF_021398735.1 of Methylobacterium oryzae. Classification (NCBI taxonomy): domain Bacteria; kingdom Pseudomonadati; phylum Pseudomonadota; class Alphaproteobacteria; order Hyphomicrobiales; family Methylobacteriaceae; genus Methylobacterium; species Methylobacterium oryzae. The sequence continues at coordinate 2,737,076 of NZ_CP090349.1, read as the reverse complement.
GGTCGAGAGTTCAATCCTCTCTCGCAGCACCAGAAACCTTCCCGATCTCGCAATCAGTTCGGACGATGCTAACGGTTCCCTAGCGGAACCCGTCGCAGACTGAGGATCGCGTCGGCTGCCCGGCCGACACCATCCGCTGAAGGGGACGCGCGGACGTGAACTCGACAGCCCTGTTCACCATGCTGGGCCTCGTCATCGGATGGGCGGTCCTGGCCGGCGCGGCCCTGATCACCGGGCGGGTCGCCACCTTCGCGTTCCTGATCCTGACGCTGATCGCCCTCTACCTCTACGTGCCGTGGGTGCGGCTGCGGGCGAGCGGGATCGACGGGTCCAGCCGGCCGGTCCGGTTCTGGACCAACGTCGCCATGCTGGCCGTCAGCCTCGCCGCCTGCCTCGCCTTCGGGATCATGCTCGCCCGGCGCACCGGGCTCCTGTAGGCGCCCGTAGAGCGGCGCGTTCCGCGGCCGCGCCGCGCGCGCCCGGCGATCCCGAGAGAGCTGTCCCCTGTCCGACCACCGAGCGCCCTCACGCGGCGCATCGCGGGCAGAGAAAGGGGCCGCTGATCCGGTCATTCGCGGCGCCCCCTTAACATGGGTGAGGCGCCCTTAACTTACATTGTGTAATTTTGGCCGGTTAGGCGCGGCCCTGATCGTGGATTTTCACGACAATACCCTGGGGCGACGCGGGAAAATTCGTTCGGTCAAATATTGATCGTTATAAAATTCGCGAAAGATCGAACCGTGGTCCCGAGGCGGGGTTGGACAGGGTGCGAGGCGCGATGCTCCCACGGAGTACCGGGCCGACGGCCGATCGTACGGTGGGCTTGAGCACGCCGTGCCTCTCGCGAGGGACAGACATCATGTACTATCACGACAAGCGGCTTCAGTACCCGGTCAAGGTCGACAGCCCCGACCCGATCTACGCCCGCATGCTCCAGCAGGCGATTGGCGGCATCGAGGGCGAGATCCGGGTCGCCTTCCAGTACTTCTTCCAGGCCTGGGGGAACCGCGCCCCGACGACCAAGTACCGCGACATGCTGCTCAATACGGCCACCGAGGAGATCGGCCATATCGAGATGCTCGCGACTGCGGTGGCGCTGAACCTCGAGAACGCCCCTACCAAGGTCCAGGAGGCCGGGGCGGCCGACGCGATCGTCGGTGCCGTGATGGGCGGCGAGAACCCGCGCCACATCGCCGAGGGCATGCTGCACAAGACGCTGCTGTCGACCGGCATGGCCGCCTTCCCGGGTAATTCCGACGGCCAGTCCTTCGACATGAGCCACATCTACGCCAGCGGCAACATCGCGGCCGACATGTACTGCAACGTCGCCGCCGAGAGCACCGGGCGCGTCCTGGCGGTGCGGCTCTACAACGCCACCAACGATGCGGGCATGCGCGACATGTGGAGCTTCCTCATCGCCCGGGACACGATGCACCAGCAGCAATGGCTGGCGGTGATCGAGGAACTCGGCGGCCACGCCGGAACGCTGCCGATCCCGAACTCCTTCCCGCAGGAGAAGGAGAACCAGAAGTTCAACTACAACTTCTTCTCGACGTCGGCGGACGGTTCGCCGCCGCCGGCCGGGCGCTGGACCCAGGGCCCGTCGCTCGACGGCAAGGGCGAGTTCAGCGTCGTCCAGAACCAGCCGATGGGCGAGGAGCCGGTGCTCGGCCCGGCTCGGCCCGACAGCGGTGCCGAGAGCCAGCAGATCGGCTGATCCGCCGGCCGGGACGGCTCACCCGAGGTCGCGGCGCTCCGGTGCGCCACGACCCGCGCGCGGACGGGAACAGGTGGCTCGCAGGACGGTGACACGCGGCACGCTCGTCGACGGTCGTGTCTGCCTCGCCCGGACCGACGCGGAGCGCGCCCCGCTGGTCCGGCGACTGGCGCGGATCGAGGGTCAGGTTCGAGGATTGCGGGCGATGGTCGAGGCCGACAGGCACTGCCTCGACGAGATCCAGCAGATCCGGGCCGCCACCGCGGCATTGCGCGAGGTCGGCCTCCTGATCATCGACCAGCACGTCGCCGCGGGGCTCCGCCTCGCGGCGCGCGATCCGGACCGGGAGGCGGTCATGGCGGACCTCCTCCGGGTTCTGCGGGCGGCCATGGCGGAGGCCGGATAGGCCGGGGCGCCGGCCCGCACCCCCCGGCGCCCACGCTCAGTGCTTGGTCAGCGTCTCGACGACGGTGCCCGGCCCGATGCGCGCCGAGAAACGGGCCAGCCGGCTGCGGCTGGGCTCCTCGAGACCGCCGGCATGCGCGAAGGTCGTCAGGGCGATGCCGACGAGGAACCGGGCCTCCTCGACGGTCACGGCCCGGCCGCTCAGGGTGCTGGCCGCGCCCCGAACGGCGAGGACGGCCTCTTGGAAGGCGGGATCGTCCTCGAGATCCGAGAGCCGGGTCATGGGCACGATCCCGCGGTCGAGAGCGTCCTGCGGCCGCCCCGCTCGGGGCGGGCATTCGCAGCAGCGAGATCTTCGCGTGCGCTGCCGCAGATACGGCCGTGCGGCGAACAGTTTTCCGGTGCGTATGACGTCATCGAACTCCCTCTTTCCGTCGACATCTCTGTCGCGATTGTCGCGGATGCCAGCATATATTGATCCGAAGATGTGCCCATCCGCTGATCTATGTTGCGGCGGATGCGGCGTATTCAGCGATTAATGGCGCCACGCGATTTTTCGTACCCTTCAGGTGATCGGCTATCATGCTCGAACTCTCGCTCGACGCTGATACAATCGACGCGCAGGGCCCCCGGCTCCCCGACAGCGTGCAGTATCACCTCGGCCATCTGCTCGCGGCGACCTACGCGCAGGACAACGTCGAGCCGACCATCGCGGATCGCTTCGCCGAACTGCTGAGGCTGCTCGACGGCGCCTTCGGCCGGGCGCAGGACGGGCGCGAGAAGGCGTTCCAGGCCTCGCTCCTCTCTCTGGTGCCGAACCTGCAGCGCTTCGCCCGCTCGCTCCTGCGCAGCCATGTCGGTGCCGACGACCTCCTGCAGAACACGCTCCTCCGGGCCTGGCGCTCGCGCGCGAGCTTCGCGCCGGGCACGAACCTTGAAGCGTGGCTGTTCACCATCATGCGCAACCAGTTCTACAACGAGCACCGCAAGCGTGGGCGCGAGGTGCAGGACGAGGACGGCGCGCAGGCGGAGCGGATGGTCTCGCTGCCCGAGCAGGGCGGCCATCTCGACCTGAGCGACGTCCAGGCCGCCCTCGACCGCCTGGCGCCGCCGATGCGGCAGGCGCTGGTGCTCGTGGCGATCGAGAACCTCACTTACGAGGAGACCGCCGCCGTCATGCAGTGCCGCATCGGCACGGTGAAGAGCCGGGTCTGGCGGGCCCGGACGCAGCTCGCCGAGATGCTGGGCTACACCGGCCTCGAGGTCGGCAGCGACGACATCATGCTGGCCGCCGCGGGACCGAAGGGCCGGAAATCCACCGCTGTCTCGTGACGGCGGACGGCGGACGGGGTCGCTAGGGACCCGCCTCTGCGCGTAGGGTCGATCCCCGATCCCGGGCTCGAGGAGCCGCCGTTCCCCATGTCGCCGCTCCCCATGCTGCCGCGCGCCCTGATCGCCGCTGCCGTCGTGTTCGGCCTCGCCCTTTCGTCGGCGGCGGTGGCGGCGCGGACCGCACCGGGACCCGCAGCGCGTGCCTGGCTCTCCGACCTCGTCACGCGGATCGATGCCGCGGACCGCGCCGGGACGCGGCCGGGACCGGGCCGTGGCCGCGGAACCGTGGTCGTCCACGTGCAGATCGCCGCGGACGGTGCGGTTCAGGGCGCGGAGATCGAGGAGAGCTCGGGCTCGGCGAAGCTCGATCAACGGGCGCTCCGCGCCGTGCAGGGGATCAGTCCGGCGCCCGCGCCGCCCGCCGCACTCCTGGGTGTGGACGGGATCGTCGATCTCAGCATCCCGGTCGCGCTCGGCCACTGAGCCCGCGCCGAGTATGCGTCTGCCGGCCGGACCCCAATCCCGGCGGCGTCGCCGGACCGGTCAGCGGCTCGGGCCGGTATCGGTGCTGATATAGGCCCCGACGAGATAGCCGGCCTGGAGAGCGGTGAGGTAGGCGAAGAGCAGCAGCACCTTCTCGGCGTCGAACTGAGCCCAGACGAAGATCGAGAGGGCCAGCCACCCGAGGGTGACCAGCATCGAGCTGGCCATCAGAACCGATGCCCGATACCGCCAGCCCTCCCATATGCCCACCGCGAAAAGCAGGGCCGCAACCAGCAACGGGCCGTCTCCTTCCGCGCGAACAGATAAAGTTTTACGCGCTAAACCTCTGGTATTTCGAAGATTTTCGACCGCGCGCCCGACATTCGGGGGGGAGTTTTAATTTTGCATTAACTCGGCCCGCCCGCTGGGGCCGTCCGTCATAGGACGACCCGGTCACGGTCCAAGTCCAGCAACGTCTCCACTCCGCGCCGGCCGCTCGGCGGGCCGGGGATGCAGAATGCGAGCCAGGAAGACGGCGGCGCCGACCGGCAGTTTCACCGGCGATCCATCATTGACAATATCGATAATAGAAATCGATTGCATCTGTTTGGATCATGTTGCTCTGCAGCGTAGATATCCCCTCGAAGCCGGGCACGCCCCGGACAACGAGAGGACTTCAGATCATGACCGTTCGCACCATCGTTCTCGCCGCCCTCGCTGCCGTTCCGATGATCGGGGCCGCTCGCGCCGACGAGAGCATCGCGCTGACCCCGCCGCTCTATCGCGAGCAGGCGCGTCCAACGGCCGCCGTGCGGCCGGCCTCCGAGCTGGCCACGACGCCGCGTCTCGTCCCGGCGAGCCCGGCCTCGCGCCGGGTCGTCGCCACCGCGGTCCCGGCCCGCTGAGGCGGGGCGTGTCCGCGATCCGGCGTCACCGGGTCATCCGGTGGCGCCGGCCGCAAAGCCGGGCCGGTACGAAGCGTCAGCCTAGCCGTCAGGCCGGGCAGGGTTTTCCCCCCGGCAGAACCACCTCGCTCTGCCCGTTGTAGATCTCGCCGCCGCGCACCGGCCAGATCTTCTTGTACCGGAAGGTCCACCGCGTCAGGTTCGAGAGGACCGGGAAGATCGGGTGGTAGGTCATCGTGACTTCCGACACGACGAAGCGGTCGCCGTTCCGGGTCATCCCGGCGGGCGGTGCGCCGAGCGAGGAGCCCGCCGTGCGGGCCTGTCCGTTGGACTCGGCGCTCGAGCAGACCTTGGTCGCCGCCGAGCTGCCGTCGCTGTAGGTGCCCGCCGCCGTGAGCACGATGCTCGCCCGGCTCACGTCGTAGGGGTTGGAGATCGCGCTCGTCGCGGCGAAGACCGGCTTGAGGTCGGCGTAGCTGCCGCGCGAGATCAGGTCCGCCATCGTGGCCGCCGCGTTGTCGAGCCGCTTCCCGATCATGTAGGCGCGGGGCAGCTCGATCGACCCCATCAGGATCAGCAGCAGGATCGGGGCGATCACGCTGAACTCGATCGCGCTCACGCCCTCCCGGTCGCCGATCAGGCGGATCAGGTGGGCGCGCAGGCGACCGCTCAGCACGGCTTGGGCTCGTAATCCTCGGCCCGGAAGATCTCGGTCGTGACCAGCAGCTGAGTCTTGTCGGCCATGATCCGGCCGGTGAAATCCAGCATCTGGAACAGCCGCATCACCGGCACGGCGACCCGGACCGTGACGGTGTCGCCGCCCTGCGGGCACTCGAAGCGCTGGCCGAAGCCCGGCGTCCAGGTCTTCGTGGTCTTGTCGAACGGCTCCGCCGGCTGCGAGGTCGAGAACGAGGGCGTCCGGGAGACGTCGAGGCGCAGGTCGGCGCAGGGGAACAGCGCCGAGGGGCCGGTGCAGACGATCCTGCGGAGGCGCTCGCTCGGATCGCCGCCGTCGGAGCCGTCCTGGAAGGTGCCGGTTCGCAGCTGCCGGACACTCCGGTCGACCGCGATGTCCAGCGTCTGCTGCTCGATCGCGATGACGCCGGATTCCGCCACGACGCCCAGGAGGGCCAGGAACGGCGCGGCCAGGAGCGCGAACTCCACCGCGGAGGCGCCGGTCCGGTGGCCGGCGAACCGTCGGACGCGTCCGGCCGTGCCGGCGCGGCCCTCGGTCCCGCCCGGACGGCGGACGGTCGCGACGCGCCGAAAGATGCCCATCATGCCAAACGAACTCTGCAGGTTCGTGCCTGCGGCCGTCCGGCCGTAGAGGCGCGGACGAAAATAACCCTATGATGAGGCCGTTTAAAAACGGTTCAAATCTGGGTAGAAATTGCGGGTTCAGCAAGATTTTGCGGCCGCGACATGTGATGAGGACGCGAATTCACCCTGAGGTTGTGTGCTGTTGTGTTCATTCGGCGGCCGGCCGGTGAGGCGATCAGTCGTCGAGACGGTGCTGGGCATTGTGCGGCCGCATATAGAAGTTGTTCACAGCTAAAGGCGGCTCTATCGCGTGGCGATAGCTTCGCGGTGCTCGGACGCCACGGATTTTTAGGAGCTGTGCCTTAGACCAACGGTTCGGTGGCCGGTGCCGCCGCAGCCGCCGATCCGGTCCCGCCCTGGGAGACGCGTCCATTTCCCTGTTCTGGAGAGTGCTCCGCGCCGGCCCGCGGGCCCTGACCGACCGGTCCGGCTCGGTCGCCCTGACTTTCGGCCTGAGCGCCGTGGTGCTGCTCGGCCTGACCGGGGGCGGCATCGATTACGCCCGCCTCGCCTCGCGGCGCAGCCAGCTCCAGAACGCGGCCGATGCCGGAGTCCTCGCGGCCGGCAACTACCTCAAGCTCGCCGTCTCGACCTCGGCGGCGGCCAAGAGCATCGTGGTCGACACGGTCCACGCCCAGGCGGCGCCGCGGCCCGAGAGCCCCTACGCTCTCCGCGTCGACGTGGCGGACGACAAGACCAGCGTCGCCACGACGGTCGACGAGACCGTCAAGCTCGCCTTCGGCGGCTTCGTCGGAGTGCCCACCGTCAAGGTCTCGGTCCGCTCGACGGTCCGCGTCGTCGGCAAGATGCGCCTGTGCCTGCTGACGCTGGACCCGCTCGCCGCCGGCGCGTTCGAGCTGGAGAAGAGCGCCGAGGTGACCGCCCAGGATTGCTCGCTCTACAGCAACTCGCAGAGCCCGCGCGGCATGGTCGGCAAGGACAGCGCCTATGCCCGGGCGCAGACAATCTGCACGGCGGGCGGCTTCGACGGCGCCCGCGCGAATTTCGCGCCGCCGCCGCAGACGGGCTGCCCGCCGATCCAGGACCCCCTGAGGGACCGGGCGGCGCCGCCGGTCGGCGCGTGCACGGCGATCCCGTCCTCGGCGAACAGCAAGCGCGACACCTCCGGCAACCTCGTCGACCAGAGCGCCACCCTCGATCCGGGCACCTATTGCGGCGGCCTGTACATCACCAAGAACGCCTCCGTGACGCTGCGCGCCGGCATTTACGTGATGAAAGACGGCCCGCTCATCGTCGACAAGAATGCCGTCATGACGGGAACCGACGTCGCCTTCTACTTCACCGGCAACAAGGGCGGTCTGCTCTTCGACAAGAAGACCACGGTCAGCCTGTCGGCGCCGACCACCGGCCCCATGGCCGGCCTGCTGATGATGGAAGAGCGCTCGGTCAGCGATCCCGTCGACCCCGCGGCGATCCTCGCCGGCCTGGTGGACCAGACCGTCACGCCGCTGCTGCCTGCGCCGCCGCCACCGCCGCCGACCCCGCCGCCGCTGGCCGCGACCAAGCCCATGCGGACCTACCGCATCATCAGCGACAACGCGCGAACCATGCTGGGGACGCTCTACCTGCCGGCCGGCCGCGTGGTGATCGACGCCGACAAGCCCGTCGCCGACCAGTCGGCCTACACGGTGATCGTGGCCCAGCAGGTCAACCTGTACCAGGGCCCGAACCTTTATCTGAACGCGAATTACGACGGGACCAGCGTGCCGGTGCCGAAGGGGGTCGGACCCCTCTCGGGCAAGCTGCTGCTGTCCCAGTAGAGAGGACGCGATGCGGATCCTGCGTCGACTACTCGTCGCCTGGGAGTGACACGGTGCTCGCGCTGATCCTCGACGATTCCGAGATGAACAACCTGCTGATCATGCAGGCGCTCAAGCCCGTGGCCGACTGCGAGCCGGTCGCCTTCACGTGTCCCGTGACGGCGCTCGACTTCCTGCGGGCGCATGTCGACCGGATCGGGGTCGTCGTCACCGACTACGACATGCCCGGCCTGACGGGCCTCGAGGTGATCGCGGCGGCGCGGGCGGTCCCGGGCTTCGCGCACGTGCCGATCGTGATGGTGACGAGCCTCGACCAGCGCAGCCTGCGCCACGAGGCCCTGCGCGCGGGCGCGACCGACTTCCTCGGCAAGCCCTGCGATCCCGTGGAGATCCAGGCCCGCATCACCAACCTGATGAAGATCAGCGCGGCCCACCGGCAGGAGCAGGACCGGGCCGCGTGGCTCGCCCGCGAGGTCGCGGCGGCGGTCGCCGTCATCGAGGCGCGGGAGCGCGAGATCATCGCCCTGCTGATGCGGGCCGCCGAGCACCGCGACACCGATACCGGCGACCACATCGCCCGGGTGGCGGGCTACGTGGGCGTCATCGCCCGGAACCTCGGCTTCGGCCCGGAGGAGATCCGGATCCTGAAGCTCGCCTCCACGATGCACGACGTCGGCAAGATCGGCGTGCCCGACGCGATCCTGCTCAAGCCCGGACCGCTCTCCGCCGAGGAGCGCGCCGAGATGGAGAAGCACGCCGAGCGCGGCCGGCGGATCCTGGAGGGCAGCACCTCCGACGTCGTGCGGCTCGCCGCCGAGATCGCCGAGAGCCACCACGAGCGCTGGGACGGCACCGGCTACCCGAAGGGCCTGCGCGGCGAGGGGATCCCGCTCTCGGGCCGCATCGTGGCTGTGGCGGACGTGTTCGACGCCCTGGTGACCGAGCGGCCCTACAAGGCGGCCTGGCCGCTCGAGCGGGCGCGGGCCTTCGTGGCGGACCAAGCCGGCCGCCACTTCGACCCGCGCTGCGTCGAGGCGTTCCTCGCGGGCTGGGACGCGGTGGCGCGGACCTGCCTGCGCGCCGCCGCCTGATCCGCTCCCCGGTACCGTCGCCCTACCGCCCCTCCCCGTCCCTCCCCGCGATCGGGCCCGACCGGGCCACCTGAAGGAGCCGAGCGTGCATCTCGCGTGGCTGAGGCCGAGGCGCTCCCTGGCGGGCCGGCTGGCTCTGGCGGTGACCGGCGCCGTCACGGCGGCGCTCGTCCTGGCGGCGGCCCTGTCGGTCTGGCGCGAGGTCGCCCGCTACGCCGCCGACAAGCAGGCGGCGCTGGAAGCCGTCGCGCAGGTCTTCGCGCATGGCGGCGCCCGGGCCACCGCGGCGGGCGACGCCGACGGGGCGGACGCGTCGCTGCGGGCGATCGGCAAGGTGCCGTCCATCGTCTACGGGGCGATCGAGCGTCCGGACGGGTCCGTGCTCGCCGAGCAGGGGATCGGCCTGCGCCTGACCCGGGACGCCGCCCAGGACGGCGCGGACCTGTCGCTCCTGCACCTGCTCGCCACCCGCAGCCTCCAGGCGACCGCGCCGATCGTGGAGAACGGGGTCCCGGTCGGCCGGGTCGTGCTGATCGGCGAGACCGACGACATCCTCGGCCATCTCTGGGCCGCCGCGCAGAACGCCGCGCTGGCGGCGCTGCTCGCCGTCGCGATCGGCGTCGGCGTGTCGCTCTACCTGCAGCGCAGCGTCACGCGCCCGCTCGCCGCCCTCGCCCGCACCATGGAGGCGGTCCGCCTGCGCCACGACTACGCGCAGCGCGCGCCCGTGGGCGGCGACGACGAGGTCGGCGCGCTGGCGCGGACCTTCAACGACCTGCTCTCAGCGGTGAACGAGCGCGATCACCGCCTCGCCGCTCACAGCGCCCACCTCGAGGCGGAGGTCAGCGCCCGGACGGCCGACCTGAGCGAGGCCAAGCAGGCCGCCGACGCCGCCAACGCCGCCAAGTCGGCCTTCCTGGCCACGATGAGCCACGAGATCCGGACCCCGATGAACGGCGTCCTGGTCATGGCCGAGCTGCTGGCGGGGTCCGACCTGCCGGCGCGCCAGCGCCGCTACGCCGAGGTCATCGCCCGGTCCGGCCGGTCGCTCCTAGCGATCATCAACGACATCCTCGACTTCGCGAAGGTCGAGGCGGGCAAGCTCGAGCTCGAGCGCGTGCCCGTGAGCCCCGCCGAACTCGCCGACACCGCGGTGACGCTCTTCGCCGAGCGGGCCCGGACGGCCGGGCTCGACCTCGCGGCCGAGGTCGGGCCGGAGGTGCCGCGGGCGATCCTCGGCGACCCGGTCCGCCTCGGACAGGTGCTGAGCAACTTCGTGTCGAACGCGCTGAAGTTCACCCAGGCTGGCCACGTCGCCGTCCGGATGACGGTCGATGCCGCCGACGGGTGCCTCGTGATCGCCGTCTCCGACACCGGGATCGGCATCCCGCAGGACAAGCTGGCGACGATCTTCTCGGCCTTCTCGCAGGCCGACCAGTCGACGACCCGCCGGTTCGGCGGCACCGGCCTCGGGCTCTCGATCGCCCAGCAGATCGTCGCCGCGATGGGCGGCACCGTGGCGGTGACGAGCCGCGTCGGCGCCGGCTCGACCTTCTCGGCGCGCATCCCCGTCACGGTCGCCGAGCCGGCCCGCCCGGTCCGGCGCCGCGACGCGGTGCCGGCCGCGATCGCGCTCGACACGGCCGGTCCCGCCACCCGCGCCGCCCTCGCGGCCGGCCTGCGCGCGGCCGGCTTCGCGCCGGTCGCGCCGGGGAGCGCCGCCGACCACTGGATCGGCGACGCGGCCGCCCTCGTGGCGGCGGGCCGCCGGCCGGACCGGGCCGTGCGGGTGCTCGCGGTCGCGGGACCGGGCGACGGCGCGGCCGACGCGGCGCTCCGCGCCGGTCTCGCCGACGCGGTGCTGCGCTGGCCGGTGACCCAGGCGGAGTGGCAGCCCGTCCTGGCGGCGCTGGCCGCGGGCGACACCCTCGCCGCGGCCGCCTCCCCGCCCTCGCCCGCCGGCACGGACGAGGCACTCCCGCGATTCCCGGCCGCGCGGGTGCTCGTCGCCGACGACAGCGCGGTCAACCGCGAGGTGGCCCTCGAGGCGCTGGCCCGCTGCGGCGTGACCGATGTGGTGACCGTCGAGGACGGGGCCGCGGCAGTGGCGACCGCCGAGACGCAACGCTTCGACCTGATCCTGATGGATGGCAGCATGCCGGTCCTGGACGGCTTCGCGGCCGCGCGGCGGATCCGGCAGCGCGAGGCGGCCACCGGCGGGCGCGTCCCGATCGTCGCCCTCACGGCGCACGTCCTCGGCGAGGCCGCCGACGCCGCGGCGGCGGCCGGCATGGACGGGACGCTCCTGAAGCCCTTCACGCTGCGGCAGCTCGCCGACCTGCTGCAGGCGCAGGTCCCGGCGCTCCGCGTCGCGCCGGCTGCCGCCGCGGCGCATACCGTGACGCCGGCCCCGGTCGCTCCGCTCGCCGCGCCGGCCGTCGCGAACGCCGCCGACGACCTCATCGACGCCGAGGTGATCGACGGGCTGCTCGGCCTCGGAGATGGCGCCTTCCTCGACCGCGTCCTCGACCTGTATCGGGCGCAGGGTCCGGTGGCGCTCGCCGGTCTGAGAGCCGCCCTCGCCGCCTCTGACCAGCCGGCGATCGCCCGGGCCGCGCACAGCCTCAAGTCGATGAGCGCGAATGTCGGCGCGCGCGGCCTCGTGGCGCGGCTGCGCGTCATCGAGGAGGACGCGCGGAACGCGGCCTGCGCCGAGCGGGCGGACGCGTGCGACGCCCTGGACAGCCTGCTCGCCGCGACGATCCGCGGCCTCGAGGAGCGGACGCGGTCCCGGGCGGCGGCCGCCTAGGATCTTCGCGGGCGGCCCCGGAGTCCGTCGGCCCGGCCTATTAAGGCGTTCAGGAAAAGTATTCCATCGGGAGACCGCCCGATTTCGCAGACCTGCCCTGCGATTCGGCATCTGGCATGCCAGCAGGGCCCGCCGTACGGTTGCGCTTCCTCCCAAGCACTCCCTCAGCCCGCCCGGTTCGCCGCGGCGGGCTTTTTCGTCGGCGCTGCCGGCGGGCCGCGGACCGTCCCGACCGCGTCCGCGCGCCGACCCGGCTCGGGATCAGGTGATGAGCATGCGGCGGGTGAACATCGCGGCCGCGAACAGCACGGCGGCGCCGGCGGTGATGATGCTCGTCATCAGGATGCGGCGCGGCTCGGTCGAGGATCCGGCCTTGATGGGCTCGACGATCGGCACCAGGGCCACGACCTGCTGCTGGGCCACGATGCGGGCCCGGTCATAGGCCAGCTGCACGTCGCGGTGATACTTCTCGGCATTCTCGCGCTCGTGCTCGAGATCCTCGAACCGCGTGAGCGCGTCCGAGAGGCGCCGCTTCTCGGTCGGCGCGGTGCCGGCCAGCTGCTGCTGGACCCGCGCGATGTTCGCGTCGAGATCGCCGATCTGCTGCTTCAGGTCGACGATGCTGCGGGATTGCGGGCCGAGGTCCCGCTGGAGCACCGCCAGCTGGACGGCGAGCTTGGTGCGCGTCTCCCGCAGTTCCGAGACCGACTTGATGGTGGCGGTGTTCGACTTGATGACGTCGAGCACGCCCTCGCGGTTGCGCAGCTCGTTCAGGGCGGCGTTGGCCTTGGCCTCGCGCTCCTCCGCGAGCTTCAGGACGCGCGTGCTCACGTCGAGGGCGTCCTTCCGGGACGGCAGGCTGAGGTCGTTCAGCATCCGCTCCGTATCCGTCATGACCGCCTTGGTGATGGCGAGCGACTCGTCGGGATCGAAGGCCTCGACGGTCAGCGACATGATGCCGGACGCCGATTCGACGTCGACGTCGACCCGGCGGCGCCAGTACCGCAGGAACTTCTCGACCGGCTTCTCCGGGTTGAAGCGGGAGAACATGTCGATGTCGTCCCGACCGAACCACGCGCGGATCGGGAGTTCCGCCGCGACCGCTTCGACCATGGGCCGGCTGTGGATGTACTCCTGCGCGATGAGCGTTTCCTGGGCGACGGTCGCCTTGATCACACCGGCATTCGTGCCGACCGTGTCGGGCGTCGCCTTGTCGGCGGTGCCGATGGTCGGCCGGATCGCGAACCGCGCCTCGGTGACGTAGCGGTCGGAGGCGATCAGCCCGTAGTAGATCCCGGCGGCCAGGGTCGGCAGGACGAAGCAGACGACGAACAGGAGCGGCAGCCAGGGGTCGCTTTTGACGTGGCTCTGGTACGAGCGCACGCCCTTCTTGGTGTCGGGCAGGCCCGGGAGGCGCGCGAACTGCCGCAGCGACTGCGCGATCACCTTGTTCCGGTCGATGCCTTTCAGAGGCCGGCCCTGGGCTTTCTCGACCTGCATGTCCATCGTTGCTTCTCGAAGCTCGGGCTTGCGCGGGCGTCGTCGACCCGCGCGGCTTTCACGCCGCTCGCGCAGCCCATCACACGGACAGGCGGCGAAAGCATGTCAGCCGCGCCGTGCCCCCTCCCCCGTGCGGGAGGGCGTTGGGGAGCGGCAGGACGCTTCGAGGTGGAGCGCGCCGTGGAGCCGCTGGGTCCGGATGTGCCTCGTCCGGACGGACCTGATCCCCGACCGGGCGCTCCGCGAGAGCAGACCTCTCCCGACGGATCTCGGGCCTGACCGAGATCCGCGCCGGACCGGTCGGGACCGGCGCTAAGGACTGTCCGCGATCGTGACCTGATCGGCGACACCGTCGGTCTTGCCGCTGAGGCCCGGCACCTCGTCGAGCTGCCGCAGGCTGGTGAACCGGCCGCGCTCCTCCCGGTAGCGCACGATCTCGAAGCCGTGGCCCTTGAGTGCCGGAACGCTGTCCAGTTCCTCGGCCGTCGCCGTGTTGAGATCGATCACGGTGGTGCCCTTCCGCGCCGGTCGGCGCCGTACTCGGTCGCTCCGGTCCCGCGCCGGCCCGGGCGCCTCAGCGGATCGGATCGGCGCGGAACTGCCCGTGGGCGGGCTCGGACGCCCGACAGCGGCAGGCGGGTGGCAGGCCGGTCGGGCCCGTGCGGTTCGGCCCCTCACGGCTCAACAGGCGCAGCAGAACATGCTCGAGCGGCGCCGCCTGGTAGGGCTTCTGGAGCACCGGAACCGCCTGATAGGCGGCGTCCAGGCCGTGCTGCCCGTACCCGGTGGCGAACAGGAACGGCGTATCGCGCGCCAGCAGCAGGTCGGCGACCGGGTAGCTGCGCGCCTCGCCGAGATTCACGTCGAGCACCGCCAGATCGAACGCCTCGGTCCGGGCATGGGCCAGGGCCTGCTCGAGGCGCATCGCCACCACGACCTCGCAGCCCAGGTCGAGCAGCATGTCCTCGGCGAGCATGGCGACGAGGCTCTCGTCCTCGACCAGCAGGACCCGGCGTCCGGCGAGCGGCGTCATGGCGCGCGCGGCCCTTCGACCGCCTCCTGGCCGATCCAGCCGAGCTGGGTCAGCGGGATCCGCATCTGGCAGGTCGCGCCCGCCGGCGCGAAGGTGATCGCCGCGCTGCCGTCGAACTCCAGCGGCAATTGCCGCTCGATGAGCCGTGAGCCGAACCCCTTCCGGGTCGGGGGCGTGACTGGCGGTCCACCCCGCTCCTCCCAGAGCAGGTCGAGCTGCTGACGGCCGTCATCGCGATCGTGAAGGGACCAGGTCACCGCGACCCCGCCCTCGGGCGTCGACAGGGCGCCGTACTTCGCCGCGTTGGTCATCAACTCGTGGAGGGCCATTGCCAGCGTCACTGCCACCTTAGGGTGCAGTCGCGCGTCCGGCCCTTGTAACCGGAAGCGGCCGGCATCGACCTCTGCCAAAAGGTGGGGGGCGAGCGCCCGCTCGACCACGCCGCGCAGGCTGGCGCTCTCCCAATTGTCCTCGACCAGCACGTTGTGGGCGTTGGACAGGGCCGCCATCCGGGCGTCGAAGACGGCGCGCGTCGTCTGGTCCGTCTGCCCGCGGAAGGTCTGCGCGGCGATCGACTGCACCGTGGCGAGAGTGTTCTTCACCCGGTGATTGAGCTCGTTGATCAGCAGGCGTTGGCGCTCGGCGGCCGCCTTCTCCTCGCTGATGTCGCGGACCTCGATGATCGTCCCGATGATGTTGGTCGCGTCGTCGCGGATCGGGCTGGCAGTGAACGCCACGGGGAAGAAGTGCCCGTCCCTGTGCACGAACACCTCCTCGCCGCGCTCCTGATTGTTCTCCGGGAAGGCGCGGTCGATCGCGCACTCCTCCAGCGGGAAGGGCCTTCCGTCCGGGTAGGTGTGGTGGACGATGTCGTGCAGCGGGCAATCGCGGGCGAGGACTTCCCGCAGCGTCCAGCCGGTCAACTGCTCGGCGGCGCGGTTCATGTAGATGCAGTGCTGGCGGTCATCCATCAGGAAGATGGACACCGAGGCGTTGTCGAGGACCGCGTTGAGGCGACGCTCGCTCTCGAAGAGCTGGCCCGACCCACGCCGCAGGCTCGCCAGCGGCGCGCTGGCGGCGGACGAGGATTGAAACGGCTGCCGCGAGTTCGGCACGGTCACGACCCTTCACGCGGGTTGATCTGAGATACCCTGCGCGCGATCCTGGTGGACCTTCGGGACTGGGCACGGTGGGTGGCTGGCCGCGCCGGACGGCCTAGAGGTGGGAGCGTGCAACGCACCATGCGGAGCCGTTGTTCCGCCGCGCGGACGGTCCGGCCGCGCCGTTCCGCCCGGGTCCATATCACGCGGGTCCGGATCACGCGGGTCCGGGCTCCGGGCGGCGCGCGAACAGGGCGGCCCAGTCGGCTCGACGCTCCTGCGGGACGAGGAAGAAATCCCACGTCACGTAGTCGCTGACCTCGAGCCACGTGCTCGCATCGTCGATCAGGTTTCCGGTGATGTCCGCGCAGATGTAGCCGTGGCTCTCGGCGAACCGGTAGAGTGAATCCTGCGCGTGCCCGTAGGCGGAGTAGCCGGCCCAGCCGTACTCCACGCTGACGATCGGGCGGCATCGCCGGAGGAGCTGGGCCGCGCCGCTCAGGGCGTTCAACTCCCCGCCCTCGATGTCCATCTTGATGTAGGCCACCGCGGGGACGTGACTGAGGGCGGTATCGAGCCTCTCCGTCCTGACCTTGATGGTCTTGGACGTGATGGCGGGACTGCTGAAGTAGCGGGCGAGGAGCCCGCTCTCGCCGGGCACGCTCGCGACCGTGAAATCGGTGCGCCCCGCCGCGTCGGAGAGGGCGACGTCGTGCAGCTCGACCTCGGGTCGTCGGCCGAAACGCCCCACCAGATCCTTCATCAGGAACGGGATCGGCTCGAAGGCGTGGACCTTGCCGGTCGGGCCGACGATGTCGACGAACGCGACGAGGTGGAGCCCGGTATGGGCGCCGACGTCGACGACGACATCCCCCGGAGCGAGGAAGCGGCTGTAGCCCTGCCGCAGGATGCGCTCGTAGTCCGGGACCTGACCGGCGTCATGAACCGCCCTGAAGGCGTTGGCGGCGGCCACGGCAGGATGCATGCGCAGGGTCCGTTCAGAGGGGACGAGTCCGGAGGGTCGGCGAGGTCGCGCCCATGGTAGCCCGCCCGGCGCCGGCTCTGCCAGCGCGCCGCGGCGGGGTGCCGACGCCCGCCGCGAGCCCCGACCGGATCAGGCGGGCCGGCCCTTCCCGAACCGCTTCAGCAGTCGCTCGCGCTTCAGGCGCGACAGGCGGGCGATCCAGAACACGCCGTCGAGCTGGTCGATCTCGTGCTGGAGGACCGCGGCCGGGAAGCCCTCGGTCTCCTCCTCGTGGGCGGACCCGTCGAGGTCGCGGTAGCTCAGGCGGATGCGGGCGGCCCGGGTGATCCGCTCGCGCACCCCCGGCATGCTGACGCTGCCCTCATCGTGGGCCTCCGTGTCGGGGGACGCCCAGGACACGACGGGGTTCACGTAGACGCGGGCGCTCTCGTCCGGCGACATCCGCACCACCACGAGGCGCGCGGCCACGCCGATATGCGGGGCCGTCAGGCCGATGGCGCTCTCGGCCATGAGCGTGTCCCGGACGTCGTCGGCGAGGGCCCGCAGGGCCGCGTCGAACGCGTCGACCGGTTCGGCCGGGCGCGTCAGGCGGGGATCGGGAAACAGGACGAGCGGGCGCGCCGGCATGGTTGATCAGTCCGCGTGGGTCGTTTCACCAGCGGCGCCGCGAGGGCCCGCCGCGCGCCATGCAAGCCGCGCCGCGGGGCGGATCGTCAAGACCGGCGCGCCGCAGGCCCGGCCGCGTCGCCGGGTCCCGGGCCGGCCGCGACGGCGCGCGCGACGTGGTGGAGCTTGTCGGGATTGCGCGTGATGTAGATGGCGTCGACCCGGCCGTTCTCGATCGCGAGGGCCGTCGTCTGCAGGAGGCCGCCGCGCTCGCGGGTGACATAGCCCGGAAGCCCGTCGATCCACACGAACCCGACCAGCGCCGCCCGGCCGTCGCCCCACTTGCGCCGCGCGCCCGCGTAGAGCCGGAGCAGGCGCTCGAGCCCCCGGATCGGGTTGACGAAGGCGAGCACCCTGCCGCCCCCGTCCGAAGAGAGCGTCACGCGGTCGGCGAGCAGCGTCCGCAGCCCCGCGACATCGCCGCTCGCGGAGGCCTCGAAGAACGCCCGGGCGACGCGCTCGCCCTCGTCGCGGGTCACGGGAAAGCGCGGGCGCGCGGCCCGGACGTTCCGGCGCGCGCGCGCCGCGAGCTGGCGCACGGCCGGCGCCGTTCGCCCGAGCGTCTCCGCGACGTCGCCGAGCGGCAGGCCGAACACGTCGTGGAGCAGGAAGGCCGCGCGTTCCAAGGGAGACAGCCGCTCGAGCGCGAGCATCAGCGTCAGCGTGAGGTCGTCCTCGTCCACGCCGTCCGCCCCCGGCTCGACCAGCGGCTCGATCAGCGGTTCCGGCAGCCAGGGGCCGACATAGCTCTCCCTGCGCGCGCGCGCCGACTTGATCTGGTCGAGGCAGAGGCGCGTCACGACGCGCGCGAGGAACCGGTCGGGCGCCGCGACCCCGCTCCGGTCCGCCGCGACCCAGCGCAGCCACGCGTCCTGCACGACGTCCTCGGCCTCGCTGCGCGAGCCGAGCATGCGGTAGGCGATGCGCAGGAGCCGGGGACGGTGGGCCTCGAAGGCGGCGGTCCCGTCCCCGCGCCCCGGCGGCATGACCGGACCGGAGGCCTGATCGCGTCGGGGCGGAGCCCGCCCGCGGGGAAGGTCGGGTCCCGTCATGCCGTCGTGAGCCAGGTCTCGAAGCGCGTATCCCCGAGGCGGGCCGCGGCCGCGTCGTCGGGGACCAGGGAGCCTCGCGCCAGCGCGGCACCGAAGTAGCGGGCCGCGGCGTCGACCGTCACCGCGCGGCCGTCGCCGGCGGCCGCCGCGCGCCGGGCGACGAACGCCCGGAACGGCAGCCGCTCCGGCCCCGCGACGTCGATCGTCCCGTCGACCGGCGCGCCGACCGCCACCGCGGCGAGCGCCGCGGCCACGTCCGCCGCCGCGATGGGCTGGAAATCCGCGTCCGGCACGAGGATCCGCTCCCCGACCGCGAAGGCTTCGGCGATCGTCGCGACGAACTCGAAGAACTGGGTGGCGCGGACGATGGTGTAGGGAAGGCCCGACGCCGCGATCAGCCGCTCCTGCGCGACCTTCGCCCGGAAGTAGCCGTTGCCGTCCGCGCGGTCCGCGCCGACGATCGAGAGGGCGACGTGGTGCTTGACGCCCGCCTGCCGGCCGGCGGCGAGGAGGTTGCGGCTCGAGCGCTCGAAGAAGTCGCGCACCGCCGCCTCCTCGAAGGAGGGCGCGTTCGCCACATCGACCACGGTGTCGGCGCCGACGAGAACCTGGGCCAAGCCGGCGCCGGTCACGGCGTCGACGCCCGTGCTCGGGGAGGCGGGGACGGCCTCATGGCCCGCGCGCTTCAGCTCGGCCGTCAGATGCCGGCCGATCAAGCCGCTGCCGCCGATCACCACGATCTTCATGACGTCTGTCTCCCGCGCGGACCGGGCCGAGGGGCACCCTGCCGCTCCGGCGTCCCGGTCGGCGACAGGACGATGCAGCATCCCGGTTTGTGACATCCCGCCGCAAAAAGCGACGGCCGCGGCGTTGCGAGAGGCCGCGACCGGCGCTACGGAGGCCCCCCCGCCGGAGCCGAGACGCCGATGAGACTGACCCTGACTGCAACGCCGCCCCGCCTTGTCGCCAGGACCGTCTCTCCGCATGCCAGCACAGCTCGCCCTCCTGAACCTCGCGTGGACCGCGCCTGACGGGCGCGCCGTCCTCTCCGGCATCACCGCCAGCTTCGGGCAGGAGCGGACCGGCATCGTCGGCCGCAACGGGGCCGGCAAGAGCACGCTCCTGAACCTCCTGGCCGGCCGCCTCGCGCCGACGGGCGGCAGCATCCACCGCGACGGCACGGTCGCCCTGCTGCGCCAGTTCGCGGCCCCGACCGCCGACGAGACCGTCGCCGACCTGTTCGGCGCGACGGCGGGCTTGGCGCTGCTCCGCCGCGCGGAGGCCGGTGCGGCGGAGGCCGACGAGCTCGCCGTCGCCGACTGGACGCTCGCGGAGCGCCTGACGGGAGCGCTGGCGCGGATGGGCGTGGCGGTGGACCCCGACACGCCGCTCCGGCGCCTCTCCGGCGGGCAGCGCGCCCGCGCGGCGCTGGCGGCGGCGATCTTCGCCGCGCCGGATTTCCTGCTCCTCGACGAGCCGACCAACGACCTCGATCGCGACGGGCGGCGGGCGGTCCTGGAACTTCTGCAGGGATGGCGCGCCGGCGCGATCGTGGTCAGCCACGACCGGGCCCTGCTCGACGCGATGGACGCGATCGTGGACCTCGCGCCGGCGGAGGCGACCCGCTACCGGGGCAATTTCGACGCCTTCCGGCAGGCCAAGGCGACGCGTCTCGCCGCGGCCGAGCACGACCTCGCGGTCGCCGAGAAGCGGACGACGGACCTCGCCCGCCGGGCGCAGGAGCGCGTCGAGCGCCAGCAGCGCCGCGACGCGGCCGGGCACCGCCGCTCCGCGAAGGGCGACCTGCCCCGGATCCTGGCCGGGGCTCGCCGGGACAACGCGGAGCGGACGGCGGGCGGGAGCGCGCGCCTCACCGAGCGCCAGCGCGCCGGCGCCGAGGCCGATCTGGCGGAGGCCCGGGACCGGATCGCGGCGGTGAAGCCGGCCGCGATCGCGCTCCCGCCGAGCGGGCTCCACGCCGACCGGCGCGTCCTCGCGCTCACCGACGTGACGGTCGGCTACCGGCCGGGTCAGCCGGTCCTGCGGGACGTGTCCCTCGCGGTCACGGGTCCGGAGCGCGTCGCCCTCCGCGGGCGGAACGGCTCGGGCAAGTCGACCCTGCTCGCGCTGGTCGCCGGCCGCCTCAGCCCGTGGTCGGGCCGCGTCTCGGTCGGGGTGCGCGCCGCGCTGCTCGACCAGCGCCTCGACCTCCTCGATCGCGACCGGACCGTGGCGGAGAACTTCGCGCGTCTCAACCCGGAGGAGGACGCGAACGGGTGCCGGGCGGCGCTGGCGCGGTTCCAGTTCCGGGCGGCGGCCGCGGACCGCCCCGTCGCGGCGCTGAGCGGCGGCGAGCGGGTCCGGACCGCCCTCGCCTGCGTGCTCGGCAACCGCGCGCCCCCGCCCCTCCTGATCCTCGACGAGCCGACCAACCACCTCGACCTGGACGCGGTCGAGGCTCTCGAGGCCGGGTTGGCGGCCTATGACGGCGCGCTCCTCGTCGTCAGCCACGACGCGGCCTTCCTGGACGCGTTGGGGATCACCCGGCGCGTCGACCTCGACGACCTCGCCGACCGGCCCCGCGCCTGAGGGTGGCATCCGGAACGGCGGCGGGACGGGACGCAGTCGCCGCCCCCTACCCCGCCGGGTCTTCAGGAGGCGTCGGTTCAGTCCGCACGCGTCCCGGCCGGATCGAGCCGGAGGGTGAACAGGCGCAGGACGGTGCGGCCGCCGCGCACGGGCCCGACAGCCACGATCCGCGCCCCGCCGGACGGCGCCGCCCGGACGACCGCCTCGGAGGCGAGGCAGTCGCAGGGCAGCGCGCGGGTCATCTGTTCCAGCCGACGGGCCACGTTGACGGTGTCGCCGACTGCCGTGAACTCGACCCGCTCCGCCCCGATGACGCCGATGAAGACCGGGCCGCGATGCAGCCCGATGCCGACCCGCACCGGTGGCAGGCCGGCCTGTCCGCGCTCCCGGCTCCAGGTCGCCATCGCGGCCGCGAGCGCGCGGGCCGCCGCGACGGCGCGACCGGCATCCCCGGGCGCTGCGTCCGGCACGCCGAACACCGCCATCACCTCGTCGCCGACGAACTTGTCGACGAAGCCGCCCGCCGCCTCGATCGCCCGCGCGGCACGGGACCGGAACGCGGCGAGGAACGCCGCGACCTCGCCGGGCGCCATGCCCTCGCAGAGGCGGGTGAAGCCGCGGATGTCGGCGAAGAGCACCGTCGCCTCCTGCTCCCAGCCGGGGCGCCGGGCGGCGCGATCCGTCTCGGCGACCCATCGGGCGACCGTCGGCGCGGTCAGGCGCGCGAGGTTGTTCCGCTGCCGCGTCGCGGCGCACGCGGCGCCGCGCAGGCGGTGCACCCGCAGCGAGAGCCATGCCAGGGCGAGCCCGCCGAGCCCGACCGTGACGGGCTCGGGCGTCGTCGTGGCCGCGAGCGCCAGGAGCAGCGGCAGCGGCGCCGCGGCGAGGAGCCGGCCGCGCCCCGCCGCCGCGACGGCGAGGTGTCGGCGGAGGGGAACGGCCCGCGCCCGTCGCCCGACACCGCCAGCGAGCCCGGAACAGGCGTCCGCCGTGTCCGCGCGGGGCTCCCGCAGCGCCATCGCGGGCATCAGCAGCGCGAGCAGACGCGGGCGATGATGCGCTGCGCCCGGGAATGCTCCCGCTCCACGGCGGGGGAGCGGAGGTCTAGATCCGTCCGGAACGGGCGTGCCCGGGCGATCGCCGCGACGCTCGGGACGTCGGGCTGCGCGAAGCGCGGGACCGGCTGCGCCGGCGCGGCGGTCGGGGCCGCCAGGACTGTCAGCATCGTCCCGAGCGCGGTGGCTGCGGCGGCCCGTGTGCGGTGTGAGATCATGATCTCGTGCTCCTCGTGGTGGAGCGTCCGAAGTAAAAATCCGATCTTTCACCGCGATTTCGGCGGATCGGAAAACAATGACAGCAGACACGCGGCGCGAACGACGGGCGGGCGCGGGATCGTTGCCGGGACGGTCGTGACCCGGGTCCGGGCTCGTCGCCCCGACAGTCGCCCCAATGGTCGCCCCGACACGCGAACGGCACCCGGTCCGCCAGACCGGGTGCCGTGATGGGCGCGGATGCGGGGGCCGTCCCCGCCGGGACAGTCCCGGGACGGTCCCACGCCGGGTGCGGCGGACGCTCAGGCGGCGCTGCGCGCGCGGTCGCCGTGGCTGGACAGGAGCCGCAGGATCTCGGCCTTGGCGTCGTAGGCGGCGAACTCGGCGGCGAGGCGCCGCGCCTCCCGGCGATGGCCGGGCGCGTCGAGCACGGTCCGCACCGCCTTCCGGATCGCCTCCGGCGTCGGGTCATTCGCGGCGAGGTCGATCCCGGCCCCCGACCACGCGATGCGGGCGTTCACGTCGGCCTTGTCCTCGGTGAGGCCGGCGGCGACGAGGGGGATCCCGTGGCTCAGGGCCTGGTTCACGCTCCCGTAGCCGCCGTTGGTCACCATGGCGTCGACCCGGGGCAGCAGCCACTCGAAGGGCAGGTAGGGCGAGAGCCGCGCGTTGGCCGGGATCGGGCCGGGGATCGCGTCGAGCCCCCGGCCGCCGCCCGTCACCACGGTCAGGATGTCGGTCTCATCGGCCAGCGCCCGGAGGGCGGGGCCGACGAGCAGGCCGAAATCGTGGTTCGCGACCGTGCCCTGCGTGACCAGCACGACCTTGCGCGCGCCGTCGAGGTCGCCCGCCCAGGGCGGGAGCGCCGCCTGCCCCGGGACGATCGGCAGCGCCCCGATGAAGCGCACCGTCGGCGGCAGCGGGAACGGGTACTCGAAACTAGGGACGGTCAGCTGCAGGTAGGTGTCGGCGAGCCGGACCACCGCGTCGAACAGCGGCCAGGGCGGGGCGGCCCGGCCGAGTTCCGCCAGCTTGGCGGCGAGGCTCAGCCCGACCGGCCGGTCGACCGCCGCCTCGTAGGCCTCTGCGATGCGGCCGTAGGCGGCCTCCTGCTCGGGCGTCTCGGCCGGCGGGAGGCCCAGGAAGGCCGGAGCCCGGTCGGGCCGCGCGCAGTGCAGGATCGACGTGCCGCACAGGACGATGGCGGGGCGCTCCGCGCGCGGCCCCAGCAGCAGCGGCAGGGCGCCGAAGAACATGTCGTCGCCGATCACCAGCGAGGCCGGGAAGGCCCGGAGCGCCGCGCGCAGGCCGCGCGCCTGGTCGGGGATGCGGTCGACGAACACGCGCTCCATGGCGACGCGCAGCCAGTCCGGTCCCGGCGCGATCTCGGCAAGTTCGGGCACGACCGCGCGGAGGTCGCGGCCGTCGAAATCCGCCGCGCCCGGCAGCGCCATGAAGCGGGCGCCGGCCGCCACGATGCGGTCGCGGAAGGCCGAGCCCGAGAGGACCATGACCTCGTGGCCGTCCGCGATCAGCATGTGGGCGATGGCGAGGAGGGGATTGAGATGGCCCGTGGCGGGCGTCGAGCAGAGGAGGACCTTCATCGCTTGTCCTTTCCGTGGGGGGCGTGAGGGCGCCGCGATCGCGGCGCGTTCGCCGGGGCGTCCGGGAGCGAGGCTGGGGGCGGTCCGTTACGGCGTCGCTGCGGCGCGGGGCCGAAGCGGCTACGGCTGCAACGGGCGCGCGTCGGACGCGCGGGAGACGGCGCGACAGGGTCGCAGCGGTCCGGAGGGGCGGCGATCCTGTCGAGGCAGCCGCGCCCTGGTCCCCCTCCCGTGCGGGAGAGGGACCTCGCTACGCGCGGCGAAGGGCTCGGCGAGCGCCGCCGTCCCCATCCGGTCGGGAACGGCGCTAGGCGGCGACCCGCAGCGCGTCGATGCGGCGGATGCCGCTGTGGCCGCGGAGGACCGGCATCGCGCCGGTCAGGCGCAGGCGCGGGGCGAGGCGCAGCACGGCGCCCAGTCCCTCCTCCAGCTCGACCCGCGCCAGGGCCTCGCCGATGCACCGGTGCGCGCCGCCGCCGAAGACCGGGTGGAGGCGCGGGAGGTCGGTGCGCCGGATGTCGAACGTGTCGGGACGCGCGTAGACCGTCTCGTCCCGCATCGCCGACAGCGTCGAGAGCAGCATCAGGCTTCCGGCCGGCACGACGTGCCCGTCGAGGGGAATGTCCTCCCGGGCGACCCGGCCGGCGGAGCCGGCGCTCGGCTCGTAGCGGAGCGACTCCGCCACCGCGGCCGGGATCAGGTCGGGATCGCGGCTGACCGCCGCCCACTGCTCGGGATGCTGCAGCAGCAGCGCCACCTGCATGGCGCCGGCGACCCGGGTCGTGTCGGTGCCGCCGATGATCATCTGCACGAGCTGGATCACCACCTCCTGCTGCGTGAGCTCGCCGGCCGCCTCGGTCTCCGCGAGGAAGCGCGACAGGAAATCGGCGCGGGGCGCCGACCGGCGCGCGGCGAGGATCCCGGCCACGTAGTCCTGCAGCGCGACCGCCGCCGCCTCCAGATCGGGGATGTCCTCCGGTCCGAAGGTGAAGCTCAGCACCCGGGAGACCTCGTAGGCGAGGTGCGTGAACCGCGGGATGTCGTCGCGCGGCAGGCCGAGGATGTCGGCGATGACCTGGGCCGGGATCTGCGCGGTGTAGCGCGCGACGAGGTCGACCTCCCCGTCCCCCAGCCAGTCGCGGACGAGGCCCTCAGCGGCGACGCGAATCCGGGGCCGAAGGCCCTCGATCAGGCGCGCCGCGAAGGTGCGGGTGAAGGGCGAGCGGCGCCGGCGGTGGACCGCGCCGTTGGCCGTGAGCATGCCGTGCGCGAAGATGTCGAACAGCGCCCCCTCGGGGATCGCGCGCGACTCCGGATAGAGCGTCTCCGTGGCTTGGGCGCGGGGGTCGCGCATCAGCAGGTCGACGTCGCGGGCGCGGAGGACGAGGACGCCCGCGACCTCGTGGCCGACGAAGGGCAGCCGCGGCCGCCAGGCGCGGTAGACACCGTGCGGGTCGGCCTCCAACTCCGCCACCGTGAGCGTCGGGACGCCGGTCGGGACGCGGGTCGGGGCTTCGGGCGGGCCTGCCTGTCGCGTCAGATCTTCGGTCGCATTCATCTGTGGATTCTCGCTGCTGTGTTGCGCGAGAACTCTCGGAAGCCCGGACTACAGGATGATTGCGGGAGCTGGGTCGAACATTACAGCCATAACATGCGGCGCGCCGGCGGCCCGGTCGCCGCCGCGGCCGCCTTGTGCGGAAGAGCACGCCGGTCGCCGCGCGGATGGTGTGTGAGATGTTCCGAAATCATGCCGTAACTTGACCCTTCGAAAAAGGCGCCGCTTCGCAGAAGGAGAAGTCCTCATGGTTGCAGGGCTGGCGAATACGGACGACGTCTTCGAGACGCTGCTCCGACGGACGATCACGGACTTCGTGATCGGCGGTATGGACCACGGGATCCCGGACGAGGACGGCCTGATCGTCCGCCTGAGACAGTACGAGCAGCGGGCGCGCCAGGAGCAGCTGAGCTCCCAGACGCTCCAGGTCATCTCGTCGGCGCGGCGCCTCCTGGGCGACCGGACGGAGGCCGGCCCGGCGTCCTGACGCGCCCCGCGCGACGGGTCGCGGGACGGCCTCCGCGGAGGGTCCCGGCCCGCCTGATGGGCGTTGGTCCCGCGGCGTCCCGCTACCGCGCGCGCGGCCGCAGGCCGACCGCCAGGAAGCGCTCGATCATCGCGTTGACCTGCTCGGCCACTTCGATCGTGTTGAAGTGGCCCGCCAGCAGCGTCTGGGCGGTGACGAGCTGCGGGCAGAGCTCCCGCAGCCGGTCGAGGTCGCGGGCCGCCGCCACGAGCGGCACGTCCGCCGAGATGTAGGCCATCGGGACCCGGCAGGCGCGCGCGGCCGGGACGGGATCGTGGGCCAGCACCATGTCGCGCAGCGCCGCGTGGGCCACGTGCTGCGGTGTCCGCTGGCAGGGGCCGAGGATGAAGGTCTCGAAGATCGCCTTCCGCCGGGCCGGGTGGTCGTAGGCGCCGCCGATCGCCCAGGCCATCTCCCGCACGACGGACCGGTAATCCGGGCCGCCGACGCCCGCCAGCAGCCCCTCGATCGCGGCGCCGCCCGCCGCGTCCGCAGACGGCAGGACGATCGAGTCGATCATGACGAGGCCGGCGGCGAGGTCGGGATGGCGGCCGCACAGCTCCAGCGCCACCGCGCCGCCGAAGCTGTGGCCGATCACGATCGGCTTCACGAGGCCCAGCGTCCGGCTCTGCCACGCGACGTCCTCGGCGAAGCCCGCGACCGTGTAGTCGCGCTCCGGCGCGTCGCTGGCGCCGTGACCGCGCAGGTCGACCGCCACGACGCGGCGCGTCCGCGAGAAGTGCCGGATCTGCGGCGTGAAGATGCCGTGGTCCCCGGTCCAGCCGTTGATGAGCAGCAGCGGCTGCCCCTCGGGGGTGAGCGGCCCGGCCTCGATATGGGCGAGCCGGCCGCCGTCGCGCGTCAGGTGGAGGGGCTGCCAGGGGGGCGGATCGAAGAGCATGCGGGTTCTCCGTAGGGTCGGGAGGGGGCGCGGGGCGCCGGCCGGGCGAGACCCGCGTGGGCGGCGGCGGCCGCGAGGCTGCAGCCGAGCATCACGGCGGCCATCGACAGGGCGGACCGGCCGTCGAAGAACCGGGCGACGAGGTCGCTGGCGACGGCCGCCGCGAGCATCTGCAGGAAGACCGCGACGGCGCTGGCCGCGCCCGCGGCCGCCGGGTCGCGCTCCGTCGCACCGTGCACGGCGTTGGGCGAGACGAGGCCGAAGGCCAGGGCCACGCCGACCATCGCGGCGACCACCGGCGCGGCCGCGGGCGGTCGGGCGAGCGCCGCGACGAGGAGCAGGGAAGCCGCGCCGGTCGCCAGAACGAGGCCGGCGGCGATCACCCGCGGCGGGGGGACGCCCCGGGCCGAGAGCCGCCCGTTCAGGAAGGCGCCGACCATCACCGACAGGGAACTCGCCCCGAAGACCAGGCCGTAGGCCAGCGGACTGAGCCCGAGGGCGTCGATGAACACCAGCGCCGAGCCGGTGATGTAGGCGAAGACCGCCCCGGCCGCCGCGGCGTTGCACAGGGCGTGGCCGAGGAAGACCCGGCTCGCCAGGATCCGCCCGTAGCCGCGCAGGATCCCCGAGGCCGGCCCGGGGCCCGCGGCCCGCTGCAGGGGCTCGTCGATGTGCCGGATCGCCACCAGGGCCGCCAGGGCGGCGGCGACCGGCGCGGC
Organism: Methylobacterium oryzae; assembly: GCF_021398735.1. Lineage (NCBI taxonomy): Bacteria > Pseudomonadati > Pseudomonadota > Alphaproteobacteria > Hyphomicrobiales > Methylobacteriaceae > Methylobacterium > Methylobacterium oryzae. The sequence continues at coordinate 2,709,732 of NZ_CP090349.1, read as the reverse complement.
GTGGATCAGGCGCCAGCCGCCGAGATCCATCAGCCCGGCACCGATGGTCGGGGCCATCATCGGCACCACGTTGATGGTGAGGACGACGAAGGACACCCGGGCGCGCGCGGCCTCGCCCTCGAACAGGTCGCGCACCATCGCGAGGACCGCCATGCCGGGGCCCGCCGCGCCGATCCCCTGGAGGATCCGGAACAGCAGGAAGTCCGGCAGCGTCCGCGCCGCGCCGCAGCCGAGGCTGCCCACGACGAGGAGGAGGCAGCCGCAGACGATGGCCGGCTTGCGGCCCAGCCGGTCCGAGACCGGGCCGTAGACCAGCAGCGCGCCGCCGAAACCGAGCAGGTAGATGCCCATGGCCGCGCCCATCGCGGTGGCCGGGACGTGCAGCGCGGTCGCCGTGTCCGACAGGCTCGGCAGGATCATGTCGATCCCGAAGGTCGGGAGCGCCGCCAGCAGCCCGAGGAGCGCCGAGAAGGCGGCCGAGCCGGGGCGGATGCGGGGCCGCGCCAGCGCGGGCGCGCGGATCAGGCCCAAAGCCGGTCTCCGCCCCGGGCGCCGCCCCGGTCCGCGGAGGCCCGGCGCGCCGCCACCATCGCGTCGATCTCGCGGACGAGGCCGCCCGCGTCGAGATCCGCCCGCACGGCCGCCCCGAGAACTGCGGCGGCCCTGCGGAAGCCCGGCTCCGCCAGGAGCCGGCGCGCCGCCGCGGCGATCTCGGCCTCGCCCGCGTCGGCGGGCAGGCGCAGGCCGGCGCCGCGCAGGGCGACGCGGGCGGCGTTGTCGGCCTGGTCGCGGGCCAGGGGGATCACCAGCAGCGGCACGCCGTGCAGCAGGGCGCGGCTGACCGTGCCGTGACCGCCCTGGCACACCACCAGGTCGGCCTGCGCCATGAGGGCGTCGTGGGAGGCGGCCGCCACGACCCGGACGGCGGCGGGGGCGGCCAGGTCCGCGGGCCCGACATTCGGGCCGGTCGTCACGATGGTCTCGGCCTCGACCGCGCCGACGGCGCGCGCGACGCGCCGCTGCAGGTCGGTCTGGTTCTGGGCGCCGGTGCTGCCGGCGACGAGGATCCGCCGCCGTCCCGTACCGGACCACGCGTGCCCCGTCCCGCGGGACCAGCTCGGCTCGTCGAGCAGCGGGCCGATGTAGCGGTAATTGGCGGGCAGCGCCTGCGTGTCGAAGTCGAAGGCCCGGCTGACGGCCAGCAGGACGCGGTCGGCTTGATCGAAATGGGCGAAGGCGCTGGCGACCGGCGGCAGCCCGAAGGCGCGCCGCGCGGCGTTGAGCGCCGGCCGGCCCCGCTCCATCGCCGACACGATGGCGGCCGTCGCCGCGTCCACCGCGTCCCGCTCCGCCTCGGTCCGCGGCGGCGTCAGGCCGCTCGCGGCGGGCGGAATGCCGGGGAGCGGGCGGATGCTGATATGCGGCGACAGGACCGCGTGCGGCAGGTCGGCCGCCTCGGCCGCCAGGGCGCAGCCGGGCAGGAGGTCGAGACTCAGGACGGCATCGGTCGGGAGGCGGCGGATCTCGTCGAGCGTGTCGGCCGCGTAGGCGCCGGCCGGGGAGAACATCGTCTGCCGCAGCCAATCCGCGAGATCCGAGAAATCGGCCGGGTCGGCGTCGAGGCCGGTCGGGGCGCGGCGCCAGCCGACGAACGGGAAGCCCGCCGCCTCGACCTCCCCGCACATCGCCGGGTCGGCCATGACGCGCGGGCGGTGCCCCGCCCGGCGCAGCTGCCGGGCCGCCGTGAGCACGGGGCTGAGATTGCCGGTGGTGCCCCACGAGATGCAGAGGACGTTGAGCGACATGATCTGAATGTCCCGAGATGATCGCGCGCGGAGGCGCGCGGAGGCCGCGAATCGGCTGACCTCCCTGGAGCGATCTGAAAGACGACGTGGAGCTCTCGACGGCAGGAGCGTCAGGTTCGGTGCCGATTTCTGCTGCTGATATCGCGCAGGAAATCGACGTAGTCCGGGTGGATACTGTGAATGCACCCGCCGAATGCGAAGCTGACCACCAGCGCGTCGAGCAGCCATCGTCCGTGGCGGGCGAGCGCCGGTCGCGGCGCGGCGATCGGGGACGAAGCCGGGCCGCCGCGCTCCCGCGCCGGGCGTCCCGACGGCCCGGGAAGACCAGCGGCGGGCTTCCGACAGTCGGGCTCGGACTTGCAGAGAATTCGGTGAAGGTGCGGACCGATATCCGGGATCGCGGCGTCAGTCATGATCACCTCTCTATTGTGAGAGCACGATCCTGGTTTCCGCGGGTTACATCCCGGTGTCTCAACAAGATGATCTCGGTTACAGCCGTAACGGTGGCGTTTTCGTTTGTTCGATACGGTACGTGCCGGGACGAATGCTCGCGCTGTGCTGTCACGCACAATATGAAGCGCGCAATCTTTTAGGGGGCGTGATATCAACTCAGCCGTGTAAGGCCCGATGACCGGACGCGCCCAGATTGGCCGCCGGGGCGGGCCGGCGACGGACGCGAAGGACATCCGGGTGGCGCTATCAGCCCAACCGGACGCTCCTCCCGCTCCCCGAACCGGCGCGTCGAGATCGTGCCGTCGCGGCGGGCCGCCGCGAACCGGAGGTGGCCATGATCGAATCCAGTCTGGACCGGAGTCAGGGTCGGAGCGCGCGCGCCGGCACGACCCGCATCCTCCTCGTCGAGGACGACGCGGGTATGCAGCGCATCGTCTCGGACCACTTCGCCGACCACGACGTCGCCGTGACGGCGGCGACCGACCGGGTGGAGGCGGAGAAGCGGCTCGCGGAGGCCGAATTCGACCTCGTCGTGCTGGACCTGCGGCTGGGCTCGGAGAACGGGCTCGACCTGCTGCGCGACCTGCGGGCCCGGAGCGACCTGCCGGTGATCATCACCACCGGCCATCGCCGGGACGAGATCGACCGGGTGATCGGCCTCGAGCTCGGCGCCGACGATTACCTCGTGAAGCCATACGGGCTGCGCGAGCTGCTCGCGCGGGTCAGGGTCATCCTGCGCCGGGCCGAGGTGGCGCCCGCCCCGGCGCGGGTCCAGGAGTCCCACCGCAGCCGCTTCGAAGGCTGGGTGCTCGACCGGCGTCGCCGGCGCCTCACCAATCCCGAAGGCGCGGATGTCGCGCTCAGCAAGGGCGAGTACGCCCTGCTGGTGGCCTTCCTCGACGCGCCCCAGCGCCCGCTCAGCCGCGAGCAGCTCCTGCAGGCCACGCGCGTCCACGAGGACGTGTTCGATCGCAGCATCGACGTCCAGATCCTGCGGCTGCGCCGCAAGCTGGAGGTGGATCCGAGCGCGCCGCGCCTGATCGTCACCGAGCGCGGCGTCGGCTACGTCCTCGCCGCGACCGTCGAGAAGCTGTAGCCGTGACCCGGTTCCGGGCCGGCCGATGGCGCGTCGCGGTCGCGGCGCTCCTCGGCAGCGCCGCGGCGCTCCTCGCCGCGGCCGCCCACGAGAGGCCAGCCGGCCACGACAGGCCGGTCGACACCGCGCTCTCCGCCGAGGCGGCGGACGCGCTGGGGGTGATCACCCCGGTGCCGGACACCCTGGAGGCGGACCCGGCCCGGGCCACGATCGGCCGCCTGCTCTTCAACGACACGCGGCTGTCACGCGGGGGCGACCGGGCCTGCATCACCTGCCACGACATCCGCACCAGCGGCGCGAGCGCGATACCCCGGAACCTGACCGCCGACGGAACGCCGGTTCCGCGCAACACGCCGACGGCCTTCAACGCGGCGCTCAGCTTCCGGCTGGGCTGGGCCGGCGACATCCCGAGCCTGCGCGAGCAGGCCGAGCTCGCCCTGACGCGGCCCGAGTTCCTGGGCGGTTCCTGGCCCCGGATCCTCGACACGGTGCGCGGCGACCCGGTGCTCGCCCCGATGTTCCAGGCCGCCTACGGGCGCGCGGCCGACCGGGAGACGGTGATCGACGCGATCAACAGCTTCGAGCGCACGCTCCTCACACCCGACAGCCGCTTCGACCGCTGGCTGCGCGGCGACGCCCACGCCATCACCGGCGCGGAGCAGGCGGGCTACGACCTGTTCCGCCGGATCGGCTGCGCGTCCTGCCACCAGGGCGTCAATGTCGGCGGCAACCTGTTCGAGAAGGTCGGCATCTTCGTCACGATCCCCAACAAGGTGGCCGAGGTGCTGCGGGTACCCAGCCTGCGCAACGTCGCGGTCACGGCGCCCTACTTCGACGACGGCGGGATCGCCACGCTCCCCGAGGCGGTGCGGCTCATGGCGCGGGCGCAGCTCGGCCGGGAACTCACCCCCGCGCAGATCGACGGGATCGTCGCCTTCCTCGGGACCCTGACCGGCACCTACGAGGGCCGGCCCCTGACAGCGCCGCCAGCGCCCGGCGCAGCCTCTCAGGACGGCAAGCCGCAGCTATGAGACTGACCCTGCAGGCCGTCACGCTCGGCGCGCTGCTCGCGGCGCTGCTGACGTGGCTGCTGATCAACGGCAACGGCGGGATGGAGGCCGCCTACCTGGCGACCCAGCGGACGGTCGATGCCCTGGCTCTGGCCGAGTCGCGCATGCAGCACGACGTGCTGCGGGCCCGGACCGGCCTGCTGCGCAACTACGACCCGATCGTCGCGCACCTGCGCGAGATGCAGAAGGCCGGGGCCGACCTGCAGGCGAGCAATGCCGGGGATCCCGACGTCCGGGCGCTGGCCGAAGCGGTGGATCGGGAGGCCGCGATGGTCGAACGGTTCAAGACCGGCAACGCCCTGGTGCAGAACTCGATCGCCTATTTCGACTCGCTCAGCGACCGGCTGTCCGAGTCGGACATCGCCCCCGGCCTCGCGCGCGCGGTGGCCGCGCTCCAGATCCGCATCTCGGAACTCGTGCGCGACTCGACGCCCGCGCGCCTCGCCGACATCCGCACCCGTCTCGAGACGTTGCACGAAGCCGACGGGGCGGCCGCCCGGGCCGGCGACGTCGACGCCATCGTCCTGCACGGGCGCCAGCTCTTGGAATTGCTGCCGCACGTCGACGCGGTCACGCGCTCGCTGCCGGCCTCGTCGAGCGAGGCGGCCCGCGAAGCGCTCCTGGAATCCCGGCGAAGCCTCCGCGACCGGCGCCAGGCCCGGGCGGACGGATTCCGCCTCGCGCTCTACGCCGTCGCCCTCGCGCTGCTCGCCCTCGTGGTCCGCGTGGGGGTGCTGATGCGTGCCGGGACCCGGATCCTGCGCCGGACCGTGGATTTCCAGACCGTCGTGGCGCAGGCGGCCAACCGCTTCCTGGCGATCCAGCCCGACGAGACCGACACGCGCATCGTGGACGTCCTCGCCATGGTGGGCGAAGGGCTCGACACGGATCACGGCTACGTTCTCATGCTCGACGGCACCGGCGCGGTGCATCTCTGGAACCGGCCCGGCCTCGCGCCGCCGAGCGGCTGGCCGGCGGCGCAGCAGACCCTCGTTCACGACGTCGCGGCCGCCGCCAGCGACCTCATCTTCGTCGAGGTGGCGGACGAGACCGGGCCGCCGGCCCTGCGCCGCTCCCTGGCCGAGCGCGGCGTCGTCTCGTGGGCCTGCGCGCGGCTGCGCCGGGGCGATCGGATCGTCGGCCTGCTCTGCTTCGAGCGCACCACCTCCGGCCTGCCGCCCTGGCTGCGGCACTCGCGCGGCCTGCTGCAGGTCGTCGCCGACAGCTTCGCGGCCGCCCTGGAGCGACAGCACGTCTGGGCCGAGCGCCGGGAGATCGAGGCGGCGCTGCGCCGCGCCCAGCGGCTCGAGGCCATCGGGACCTTCGCCAGCGGGGTCGCCCACAACATCAACAACGTCCTCAACGTCATGCTGGGCCACGCCGAGATCGCCGGGGACGCCCTGCCGGCCCATCCGGGGCGGGCGGCCGAGCATATCGGGCTGCTGGTCCAGGCCGGCGGCCGCGCGCGCGAGATCGCCGGCCAGATCCTCGATTTCGGCCGCCCCGCGCGCTCCGCGCAGTGCACCAGCGCGGCGGACGCGGTGGTCCACGAGACCGTGGCGCAGATCCGGGCCTCCACGGCCGGACCCGCCACGATCGCGCTCTCGGGCACCGCGGCGGGCGCCCGCGTCGGCGGCGAGCCGGCACAGCTGCAGCAGGTCGTCCACAACCTGATCCGCAACGCCGTCCAAGCCTCCGCGCCGGGCGCGGCCGTCGACGTGCAGCTCGACCACGTCGCCCTGCCGCGGTCGAGCGCCCTGACCCACGGCACCCTGCGGCCCGGCGCCTACGTCCGGATCCGCGTGTCCGACACCGGCCGCGGCATGGACGAGGCCACGCTCGCGCGGATCTTCGAGCCGTTCTTCACCACCCGACCGGCCGGGACCGGCCTCGGGCTCGCCACCGCCTTCGAGTTCGTTCAGGAGCACGACGGCGCCTTCGACGTGCGCAGCGCGCCGGGCAGCGGCAGCACCTTCGCGGTGTGGCTGCCCGTGATCCCGCAGGCCGCGGACGGCGCGGCGGCCGGCGGGACCGTGATGCTGGTCGGGCGCACGCGCCGGTCGGTCCAGGACGACGAGGAGACGCTGGCGGCGCTGGGCTACGAGCCGGTCGGCTACGCGGATCCCGAGGCGGCCCTGGCCGTCCTGCGGCGGGAGCCGGGACGGTTCGATCTGCTGATCGTCGACAACCGTCTCGCCGATCTCTCTGGCCTCGCCTTCGCGCACCGCGCCGCGCGGATCTCCGGGCGGCCGATCGTGCTCTCGCTGTCGGCGACCGACGCGGTGCAGCCGGAGCGCCTCGCGGCGGTTCCCGTCGCCGACATCGTCCGGCGGCCGTGGCGCTCGAACGCCCTGGCGGTGACCCTGCGGCGCCATCTCGCCTCCGCCGACCCGGCGCGTCGCCCGGCCGCCGTCTCCTGAGGGCACCGGCGGCATCAGGATCCTGCGATCCGGCCACGCGGGTGCTATCCCGGCTTTGACAAGCTCGGCGTCACGTGGGACCGGTCTGGCATGACGGGCGGCCAGATGCGCGATGCCGCCTCGACGATCGAACGGGCCGGGTCGAGTCTCGCCGAGACCCCGTCGCGCGAGGAACCCCGATGCCCGTCGAAGCCGCGTCAGGACGCCATGCACGGGAGATCTGACGCCCCGATCTGCGACCCGGCCTTCCTCGCCGACGGCGGCGCGATGGCCGTGCTCCTGCGCGCGCACGACTGGGACAGCACGCCCCTCGGCGCGCTGTTCGCCTGGCCCGAATCGCTGACGACCCTCGTCGGGGTCATGTTCGGCGCGAACCGGCCGACGTTCATCCTCTGGGGCCCCGAGCGGCGGCTCCTGTACAACGATCTCTACGCGGAGATCCTCGGCAACCGGCATCCCGCGGCCCTCGGCCGGGACTGTCTCGCGGTCTGGGGCGGGGTCGGTGCCGATCTCGCGTCCCTCGTGGACAGGGCCTATGCTGGCCGGCCGGTCCACACGGCGGAGGGCGAGCCCCTCCTCCACGGCGACGGCGGTGCCGACGCGGCGCGCTTCGCGCTCTCCCTGGTGCCGGTCCGGGACACGGCGGGGCGCGTCACCGGCCTCGTCGGGACCTGCACGGCGATCGCCGGTCAGGCGGCCGCCGCCAGCCGTCCGCGCGAGACGGAGGCGTCGCGCCGGGACAACGAGGAGCGGCAATCCTTCCTGCTCGATCTCAGCGACACGCTCCGTCCGCTGACCGCGTCGGCGGAGATCGTCGCGGTGGCCTCGCGGCGCCTCGGCGAGCGCGTCGGCGCGAGCCGCGTCTTCTACGCCGAGATCGCCGGCAGCCTGATGAAGGTCGAGCGGGAATACGTCCGGGGCGTCGGCTCGATCGTCGGGGAGCATTCCCTGGCGGCGTTCGGCCCCGACCTGCTGGCCGCCTACCGCGACGGGACGGTGGTCGCGGTCGAGGACGTGGCCGCCGATCCCCGCTTCAGCGAGGCGGCGCGCGCCGGCCTCGGATCCCGCGAGGTCGCGGCCTTCGTCGACGTCGTGCTGTTCCGCGGCGCGGAGTGGGTGAGCCTGCTCGCGGTGCAGAGCGCGGTGCCGCGCGCTTGGACCACCGCCGAGGGGAACCTGATCCGCGACGTCGGCGAGCGCGTCAAGGCGGCGATCGAGCGCGCCCGCGCGGAGGCGGCCCTGCGCAAGAGCGAGGAGCACTTGGCGGCGATCTTCGCCGGCGCCTCGGTCGGCCTGTCCGAGGTGGATGCCGCGGGGCGCTTCCTGCGGGTCAACACCGAGCTGTGCCGGATCCTCGGGCGCCCGGCCGAGGCGCTGCTGCGGCTCGGCGTCGCCGACGTGACCGATCCCGCGGACCGGGCGCCGAGCGCGGCCGCGCTGGCGCGGGCCCTCGAGACCGACCGCGACGTCACCCTCGACAAGCGCTATCTCCGCCCCGACGGCAGCGCGATCTGGGCCAGCAGCAGCATCCGGCGCCTCGACGACGCGGACGGCAGACTCAAGAGCCTGCTGATCGTCACGGCCGATCTCAGCCGGCGCAAGGAGGCCGAGACGCGGCTTGCCGAGAGCGAGCGCCGCCTCCAGGACCTGAACGAGACGCTGGAGCTGCAGGTCTCCGAGCGCACCGCGGAGCGCAATCTCTTCGCCACGATCGTCGAGAGAACCGACATCATGGTGATGGCGGCCGATCTCGACTACAACATCCTGGCGATCAACAAGGCGAATGCGGACGAGTTCGCGCGCATCTACGGCGTGAGGCCGAAGGTGGGCGACAACATGCTCGACCTGCTGGCCGACCAGCCCGAGCATCAGGCGCAGGTGCGGGCGGGGTGGGGGCGCGGGCTCGCCGGCGAGGAGATCACCCTGGTCGAGGAGTTCGGCGACGCGGAGCGGGCGCGCCCCTACTACGAGATCAGCTTCCGCACCCTGCGCGACGCGCGGGGCGAGCGCACGGGCTGCTACCAGTTCGTCATGGACGTCACCGAGCGGCTGCGCGGCCAGGCCGAGCTGGCCCAGGCGCAGGAGGCGCTGCGCCAGTCGCAGAAGCTGGAGGCGGTGGGCCAGCTCACCGGCGGCGTCGCGCACGACTTCAACAACCTGCTGACCATCATCCGCTCGTCCGTCGACTTCCTGCGCCGGCCCGATTTGCCGGAGGTCCGCAAGCGCCGCTACCTCGACGCGGTCTCCGAGACCGTGGAGCGGGCCGCGAAGCTCACCGGCCAGCTGCTGGCCTTCGCCCGCCGGCAGGCCCTCAAGCCCGAGGTGTTCGAGGTCGGCCAGAGGGTGCGGGCGATCGCCGACATGCTCGACACCCTGACAGGCGCGCGGGTGCACGTCGTGACCGAGGTGCCGGAGGCGACCTGTCTGATCCGGGCGGATGTGAGCCAGTTCGAGACCGCGCTCGTCAACATGGCGGTCAACGCCCGCGACGCCATGGACGGGGAAGGCACGCTGACCCTGCGCGTGACCTGCGGCGCGGCCCTGCCGGCCATCCGCGGCCATGCCGGGTCCCGGAAGCCCTTCGCGGCCGTGTCGCTGATCGACACCGGCACGGGCATCCCGCCCGAGCGGATCGGCCGGATCTTCGAGCCGTTCTTCACCACCAAGGAGGTCGGCAAGGGGACCGGCCTCGGCCTGTCCCAGGTGTTCGGCTTCGCCAAGCAGTCGGGCGGCGACGTCGACGTGCGCAGCACCCTCGCTGCGGGCACCGCGTTCACCCTCTACCTGCCGGAGGTGGCGTCCGAGGAGCGGCCGGCCGATGACCGCCTGCAAGATGCCGACCTCGCGCCGCTCGGGAGCGGGCAGCGTGTCCTAGTCGTGGAGGACAATGTCGGCGTCGGGCAGTTCGCGACGCAGATCCTGGAGGATCTGGGCTACCGGCCGACCTGGGCGGCCAACGCCGAGGAGGCGCTGGAGGAGCTCGGCCGGGCGGAGAACCGCTTCGACCTGGTCTTCTCGGACGTGGTGATGCCGGGCATGGGCGGCGTCGCGCTCGCGCAGGAGCTCCGGCGGCGCGCGCCGCAGGTACCCGTGGTGCTGACATCGGGTTACAGCCACGTTCTCGCGCAGTCGGACGCCCACGACTTCACGCTGCTCCACAAGCCGTACTCGGCCGAGCAGCTCGGCCGCATCCTGCATCGGGCCCTGGATCCGCGCCGGAAGGCCGGCGCGCTCGCGGATCCGTCCTGAGCCCGGGCTCCCGCGTCGGGATCCCGGACCTCCGGGCCGGGGCCTGCGCGGTTCGCCGCCGCCCTCAGCCAGCTCTCAGCTCGCCCTCAGCCCGCCCTCAGCTCGCCTTGGCCCACGCCACCGCGTCGGCACCGGCGGGCAGACGCATGGGGCACGATGGGTCGGTCGCCGCGCGCCACACCGCCTCCGCCACGTCCGAGGACCGGGTCAGGTCCCCGTCCGCCTGCTGGATGCCGGCGAAGACCTTCGCGGCCACCGCCGCGTAGGCTTCGGGGATGTCCATGCCCATGCGGGCGCGCGCGTTGGCGCCGAACGCGGTCTCCGGGGACCGTCCGGGAATGACCAGCCGGGCGCGGATGCCGAACGGTTCGAGTTCCAGCGCCAGGGACTCGGTGAAGGCGTTCACCGCCGCCTTGCTCGCCGTGTAGACGGACAGCAGGTGCAGCGGGCGCTGCGTCACGCTCGACGTCACGTTGACGACGACGCCCGCGCGGCGCGCCCGGAACTGCGGCAGCACCGCTCGGGTCATCGCGATGGTGCCGAGGGTGTTGGTCTCGAACACCTCCCGCGCGGCGTCCATCGAGACGCCCTCCAGCGCGTTCAGGAGCCCGACGCCGGCGTTGTTGACCAGCGCGTCGACCGGTCCGGCCGCCGCGACCGCGCGGTCGATGCTGTCGTGGTCGGTCACGTCGAGCGGCAGGATGCTCAGACGATCGGAGGGCGCGAGCAGGTCGCTCCGCGGCCCGCGCATCGTGGCGACCACGCGCCAGCCCCGTTCGAGGAAGGTGCGGGCCGTCTCCAGGCCGAAGCCGGACGAGCAGCCGGTGATCAGGATCGTGTTCATGGGAACTCCCGTGCAGAAGCGGCAACGGGGTGATAGGGAGCGCGGGCCGGACCTGATACGTGCGCAAGTCCGTTTCGCATTGGCGAGCGTCCGAGAATGCCCGATCCGCTCACCCAGGTGGTCGGCCTCCTCCGGCCGAGCGCCCCGCTGTCCAAGCTCGTCACCGGCTGCGGTCACTGGGCGGTGCGGCGCACGGATTCCGGGCTTCCGTTCTACGCCGCCGTGCTCGAGGGCGGGTGCCGCCTCGCGATCGACGGCGAGGCCGGGATCGTGCTCGGAGAGGGCGACTTCGTCCTCATCCCCGCGGCCCACGCGTTCACCACCACCAGCCTCGAGCCGCCGCCCCCGCGGCGCGCAGCGCAGCGTCCCGTCGCTGTGAGCCCCGGCGTGTTCCGGCTCGGCGACGCCGAGGGGCCGCCGAATGTCCGGATGCTCGTGGGCCACTGCGTCTTCGCGTCGAGCGACGCGGATCTGCTCGTCTCGCTGCTGCCCCGGTATGTCCATGTGCGCGGCGCCGCCCGGCTGACCACTCTGCTCGGCCTCGTGAACGAGGAGACCCGCGCCGACCGGCCGGGCCGCGACGTGGTCCTGGCGCGCCTGCTGGAGGTCGTGCTGATCGAGGCGCTCCGCGCCACCGCCGGGCCGGCGGCGCCCTCGGGACTGCTGCGCGGCCTCGCCGACGACCGGCTCGCCGCCGCGCTGCGGCGGATGCACGACCGGCCGACGGCGAGCTGGACGGTGGCCGCGCTCGCGCGCGAGGCGGGCCTCTCCCGGTCCACGTTCTTCGAGCGGTTCCGCCGCGCGGTCGGGGTCGCCCCGATGGAGTACCTGCTGGCGTGGCGGATGGCGCTGGCGAAGGATCTGCTGAGCCGCGAGGCGGTCGGGATGGCCGAGGTGGCCGCGCGGGTGGGCTACAGCTCGGCGAGCACGTTCAGCGTCGCCTTCGCCCGGCACGTCGGCCGGCCGCCGGTCCGGTACGCCCGCGAGCGGCCGGTGCCGTGATCCGGGCCGGCTGGCCGTCGTGCCCCCGACACGGCGAGGCGGCTTCCTTCCGGTCCGGCACCGGCATCGACGGGGACAGCCGGCCCTTCGCCCCGAGGCCGGGTTCGGGTACGAGACCGAAATCGCGCTCGACCCCGTCACCCGCCGCGGCGCGACCGACGCGCCACGGCCCCTCGCGCAGGAGAACGTCCTGATCACCGATCCGCAGGCCCTCCGCGCGCAGGCCGGTGCCCGTGCGAGCCGCCGCCAGGACCGCGCCGCTCGATGGTCGCCGGCATTCCGCGCGATCGCCGGCGGTGTCCGAGCCGACATCGGCGCTCCCCCGCGGGGCACCCTCGGCACGGTGGCGCGCTCCTGATGGTCGCATCGTCCTGGGCGCCCGCCGCCGCGCCCGGCGGTCCGGCGGCATCGCGGCGCGTCGGCTCCATCGACGCCCTGCGCGGGCTGGTGATGCTGCTGATGCTCGTCGACCACGTGCGGGAGTTCTTCTACCTTCACGCGCAGGTCCGCGACCCGATGGACCTCGCCGCGACGCCGCCCGACCTGGTCCTGACACGGGCTGCCTCGCACCTCTGCGCGCCGGTCTTCGTCCTGCTCACCGGCCTCTCGGCGTGCCTCTACGGGCAGAGGCACGGCGCGCGGGCGACCGCCGCCTTCCTGCTCAAGCGCGGTCTGCTGCTGATCCTGCTGGAAGTGACGCTCGTCAACTTCGCCTGGGCCGGCAGCGTCCGGCCGCCGATCCTGTACCTGCAGGTGATCTGGGTGATCGGTCTCTGCATGGTGGCGCTGGCCGGCCTGCTCTGGCTGCCGCGGGCCGCCCTCATGGCCGGGGCCCTGGCGCTCATGCTCGGCCACAACCTGCTGGACGGGGTCGCGATCCGGGCGGACGAGCCCGGCTACGTGCTCTGGTCGATCCTGCACCAGCGCGGGATGATCGCGCTGCCCTGGGGCGGGCTGGCGCGGACCTCGTACCCGCTCCTGCCCTGGATCGGCGTGATCGCGGCCGGCTACGCCCTGGGGCCGCTCTTCGCCGGCGGTGTCGACGCCGCGCGCCGACGCGCGGGGCTCCTCGGGCTGGGGGCGGCCGCCCTGGTCGGCTTCCTCGTCCTGCGCGGGCTCAACGGCTACGGCGAGCCGGTGCCGTGGCAGGCGGGGGCCACGCCGCTCGCCACGGTGCTGTCCTTCGTCAACCTGACCAAGTACCCGCCCTCGGCCGACTTCCTGCTGCTGACCCTCGGCCTCGGTCTCGGCCTGCTGGCGCTGTTCGAGGTGATGCCGCAGCGGCTCCTCGGCGGCCTGCGCGTCTTCGGCGGCGCGCCGCTGTTCTTCTACCTGCTCCACCTCGCGCTGCTGCGCGTCCTCTACGACGGCGCGGTGGCGCTGGGCCTCGCCGGGGCGTCGGGACGGGTGGAGGCCGGCTCGCCCCTCGCGCTCTGGCTCGTCGCGGCCGCCGTGAGCGTTCCCCTCTGGCTGGCGTGCCGCGCCATGGTGCGCCTGAAGCGGGCCTCGACATCGCCGGTCCTGAGCTACCTCTGACGGCGGCCCCCCGGCCGCCGACATCCGCCGCTGCCCCGTGTGGGAGCGGCCACGACCGGGCCGCCCCCGCGGTCCCGCGTCACGACAGGTCCGCCCCGTCGCGGTCGTGCTGATGGCGCAGCTCGGGGGTCCCCTTCACCGGCCCGACGGTGACCTCCGCGTCGCTCCGGCTCTCCGCGCGCGCCGTATCGATGAAGACGCGCGCCTCGCCTTCGCGCACGCCGAGACTGCGCAGCGCGTAGAAGGACATGCCGAGGGCCAGCTCCCGCTCGCCCATCAGCACGAGGCCGACGCCGTCCTCCTCGAGATGCCGACGTTCCGCCTCGCTGTGCGTGCGGACCACGGTGTCGATCCCCGGGTTGGCGGCGCGCGCGGCCTCAACGAGGCGACGGGCCTGATGCGCGTCGGGCGTGGCGACGACGAGCAGGCGCGCGGTGCCGATACCGGCCGCCTCGAGGATGCCGGGCGCGGTCGCGTCGCCGAACACGGCCTGCGTGCCGGCCGCGCGCAGGGCCAGCACGCGGCGCCGGTCGCGCTCCACCACCACGTAGGGCAGGTCCCAGGTCTCCAGCGTCGCGCCGATGCTGCTGCCGACGCGCCCGAAGCCGATGATCACGACGTGGTCCCGTCGCGGCGGCTCCCCGCCCGAGATGGCGACGTCGGCCGCGCCTTTGCGCGCGAAGCGGGCGGCAAGGTCCGGCCGGTCAGCGAAGACCTGCTCGATCCGCGCTGCCAGGGCGAAGAAGAGCGGGTTCAGCGTGATCGACAGCAGGGCTCCGCCCAGGATCAGGTTGCGGCCTTCCTCGGGCAGCAGCTTCAGCGACAGGCCGAGCGATACCAGGATGAAGGAGAACTCGCCGATCTGGGCGAGGCTCGCGGCGATCGTCAGGGCCGTGCCGAGCGGGTGCCGGAAGGCCAGCACGATGGCGACGGCCGCGAGGGACTTGCCGACCATGATGACGCCGAGCACCGCCAGGACCGAGAGCGGCGCGCGCAGGAGGATCCCCGGATCGAACAGCATCCCGACCGACACGAAGAACAGGACCGCGAAGGCGTCCTGCAGCGGCAGCGAATCGGCGGCCGCCTGATGGCTGAGATCGGACTCGGCGAGCACCATCCCGGCGAAGAAGGCCCCGAGGGCGAAGGAGACCCCGAACAGCTCCGCCGAGCCGAAGGCTATGCCCAGGGCCAGGGCCAGGACCGCTAGGGTGAACAGCTCCCGCGAGCCGGTGCGCGCCGCCTGGTCGAGCAGCCAGGGCACGAAGCGGCGTCCGCCCACCAGCATCAGCCCCGCGAAGACCGCGACCTTGGCGAGCGTCAGAACGACGGTGAGCGCGAGGCTCTGCGCGTACTCCGGTCCGACGAGCTGGGCGACGAGGTCCGTGAGGGCGTGGGCCGTGCCGTGCCCGAGGCCCCGGGCCTCGCCCCCGAGCGAGGGCGCGAGGGCGGGCAGGACCACGAGGGTCAGCACCATCGCCAGATCCTCGACGATGAGCCAGCCCACCGCGATGCGGCCGTTGTCCGTGTCGAGGAGGCCGCGCTCCTCCAGCGCGCGGAGCAGGACCACCGTGCTCGCGACGGAGAGGGCGAGGCCGAAGACCAGGCCCTGCCCGAGGGTCCAGCCCCAGGCGAAGGCGAGGCCGATCCCCATGGCGGTCGCCGCCGCGATCTGCACCACCGCTCCGGGCAGGGCGATGGCGCGCACGGCCATCAGGTCCTTGAACGAGAAGTGCAGCCCGACCCCGAACATCAGCAGGATGACGCCGATCTCGGCGAGCTGGCCCGTGAGGTTGCTGTCGCCCACGAAGCCCGGCGTGTAGGGGCCGACGAGGACGCCCGCGACCAGGTACCCGACCAGCGGCGGCAGCCTGAGGCGCTGCGCGACCATCCCGCAGATGAAGGCGAGGGTCAGCCCGAGGGCGATGATGGCGATCAGTTCGGTCGCGTGCGGCACAGGGTCTTCACCTCCGGGGGGCGATGCGGATAGGGCGGAGCGAGCCTTTCCGAATGGCGGCCGCGTTTCAACGCTCTTCCGACCGAACGCCTGTGCGAACCGCCGTCGGCGATCGCCGCGTGCCCCTCGGGCGCCGCGAAACCGCCTCCCGCCGAGCCGCGATGGTCTTCCGGAGTGCTGTCCCGCGCCAGGGCGGCGGGCGCCGCCCGCGTCCTCGCGTCCCGATCGCCCATCGTGCAGGAATCCGGCGCGCGGTCGAGGGCCGAGGCGGGTCGGGGCGGGACGAACGGCCGGGACCTGGAACCCGCGGCCTCGCCGCTGCCGGAACCGGGCGCCTCGTTGGGACCCGCGCCGCGGGAGCGGTGCCGCCCGCGCGACGTGCGGCAGCCTGACCGGGATGCGCGACACCGTCACGCGGCCCGGAAGCGGGCGCGCGTCCGGCCGCAACAGGGTCGGGTATTACTCTAGCTGTCCGTGAGGATCGACGTGAGATCCGTGAACCCCTGGGCCTCGCTCGTGAGCAGGGCCACGAGCAGCAAGCACAGGCCGCCCAAGAGTGCGACCCCGGCCGTGGCTCCCACCAGATCCGACGTCCGAATGGTCGGCTCAGCTTGACGGCTGAACAGCAAAGCTCGCCCTCTGCGAGTGTTCGGATACGTACGGCTCACGCGATGCCCCCAGAGATCGAGGCCCCTTGTATTAACGTTCACATGATCGGCTCTTCATCCGCGCGCGAACCGCGAGCATTGTAAATCGCGTGCGCTGGCGCACGTCCAAGATCTAGGAAGAGGATGATTTGACCTTCCCTCGATTGTCCGGGCCTTGGTCGCGGGCGGCCGCTGCTCTTCGGGGACAGCTTCGGCCACCGGGTGCCGTTCATGCTGACGATCCTGTTCGCTGTGACATTCCGGGAGGTGCACGTCGTCTGGCCGACCTCGATCGATGACGGGCTGGTCGATCGCGTGAAGCCCGACCCCATGCTGACCGAGATGGACGAGCGGCTTCTCCATCTGACCGTCGACGGCGGCTTCGCTGTCGCGGTGCACGCGCGCGGGCGGTTCGGCGCCGAGCTATCAGGGGTGTCGCGGCGCGGGTCGCCGCGCATGCCGCGGCCGTGACAGCGGGACGGCGCCGGTCGCGCGAAGCTTCGCCGCATGGGCAAGGCGCTGGGCTAACGCGGCCCGCTGCCTTCGACCGTCGTCGGTGAACCGAGCCAGCCCTTCGCCGCCGCCGCCGCGCGCAGGATTGCCTTGGCAGGCTCGTACTTGAGATGAAGCCGCTCGCGGGTCTCCGCGGGCAGGAGCGCCAGACGCCCGGGATCCGAATTGTCCTCGAGGTCGGCGAGCTTGACGAGGGTCGCCCGGAGGGTGCCCACTTTCGCGATGTTGTTGATCCAGGCCGCGTAGGTGACGCGACCTCCGGGCTTCGTGAGCATGGCGACCGAGGTCAGCACGTTGTCGCTGAAGCCCTCCTTGGCCAAGTCCCCGAACCCGTAGCGGGTGTCCTCGACCACATCGTGCAGCCACGCGGCCTGCAGCGCCTCGTCCCGCTCCAGGTCGGACCAGAACGGGCACCCTTCCGACAGCCCGAGCACGCCGGCAGCCACGCGCGCAAGATGCTCGATATACGGCCTGCCGGCCTTGTCGACTTGGCCGTCGTGGGCGACGGTGGCCACCGTCCGCGCGTCGGCCGCGGTCCGGCGGAGGGGAGGCAGGATCACGCGGTCATCCCTTCACCGGATACGCCAGCAGGGTCGCTGTCCCGGCCATGTACCGCTCTCAGCCCGACACGAACAGCATCATCATCCGCGCCGCCGCCGCGACCTGCTCGACGGTGGCCTCCGGCATGTCGGCGACCGCCTTCTCGACGATGCTCCGGGCGATGCCGTCGTACAGGCCGATGCCCAACGCGAACGTGCTGAGACGAACCAGCACGCTGTCGGCGATCGCCTTCCGCTTCGGATCGGGCACGTCGCTCATGTCGTCCTCGGGAAACTCATGTTGATCGCGCTCTCGGCCACGTGCAGCGCAGCGCCGGCGCGGAGGCTCGTCGCCTGAGAGCGCATTTCGATGGCCTCGGCCACGTCGACGTGGTGGCCTGTCGGGATCGTGAAGGGCTCAGCCGTCGCGGTCTCGCTCTCCACAGCGGTCGTCTCGGCCTCACGGTGCGGAGCGCCGGCGCCGGACGGCCCGCGGGCCGTTCGGGACCGTGCGGATTCTCGTGCCGCGGGGCGACACCGCGCGTTCCGGCGGACCCGCTCAGTCCCGGCACCGAAGGTCCTGTTTCCCTTGGGAAATTTGGCTGGGGCGCCAGGACACTAAGCCCGCCGCCAGCTTCCAGGAAAAGCTAGTCTTCTCAGTTGCTTGTCTCGCGAGGCACCTGGGGATGTGTAGCAGCATTGTGGTGCGAGCGGCAACCTCCTGCAGAGTTCGGCCCGGTCGTCGCTGGCCCGCCCAGTTGCAGCGTTGCGAGGTAGTCGGCAGCGCGTGAGCCTTGGGCGGCGGCTTGGCTCAGCGCGCGCGGGTCGGCGCGTAGGAGCGACGCCCAGGAGGCGCAGTAGGCGGCGTGGTTCGGGTGGGGTGTGCGTGCGATGCCTAGATCCGCCAGTACGAAGGCGGCGCCGAGCTCGGCCACGAGCTCTTCGGCGGCGTAGGTGCGGGCACCGAATCGGCCGGTAAGGTCGCGGGCGAGGCGATGGGCGGCGCCGGTCCAGTGCACGAGCTCGTGGGCGAGCGTGCCGGCATAGCCCGTGGGCGTGCGGAAGGCGTCGCGGGTGGGTAGGTAGATCGTGTCGGCGGCCGGCACGTAGCAGGCGCGGGCGCCCCCATGGCGGATCGCGGCGCCGGTTGCGGCGACGAAGGCGTCGAAGGTGGGCAGCGGGTCCGGGGCGTCGCTGGGCGCGGGGGCGTCGGCAGGCGGCGGGACGGCGTCGACCTGCGCAACGTTGAAGACGTGGGCCGCGCGGGCGACGAAGGGCGCGCCGGCGGTGGGCTCGGCCTCCGCCCCGCGGGGCAGCTCCTTGTAGAACAGCACGAGGGTGGCGCGCTCGCCCCCGCGGACCTGGGCACCGAGCGCGACCCACTGCCGGTAAGTGGCCCAGCGCGCGTCGGCGTAGCCGCGGGCCTGGGCCGCGCACCAAAGGGCGAGGACGTTGATGCCGCGGTAGCGCCGTCCGGTGCGGGCGTTGCGGGGCATGGGGTCGGCGCCGTGCCAGGGGGGCGTCCACGAAGCGGGGTCGGCGGTCTCGAGCTGGACGAGGATGGTGGTGGCGACAAGGGCGTGCAGGTCGCTGGCGGGCGGGACGGCGGTGGCGGGCATGAGGGACGATGCTCCCGGGCTGGCCGCGGCAGGGTGATGGCGGCGGGCACGAGGCGGGGTTCCCGTTGGGGCGGGGATCGTTCACCGGCAGATGAAGTGCCGGGTGCATCTGGGTCCGGTGGGGGCGTGTGGCTGGGCTGGGCTGTGGGGGCTGGGCTGTGGGGGCTGGTGATGGGCGCGTCCCCATTCCCTCATCCGGGATCCTGGTGAACGTTTGAGGGAGGCCGGCTTGCTGGAGGCAAGGCTTTGCCGGTGAGCGGCAAAGCCTCACTCGCCCGAGAGGGGGCCCGGGATCCCGGAGCCACGCCGTCGGTCGACCGGCGGATCGAGGTGCAACCTTGCGATAGGGAGGCCGGGGTTGGGCTGTCGGCCTTTATGCACCGCTTCCCGTCACCTTGGACGGCCAGCGCGAACGGACCCCGTCTGCTCGATCCGCGGACAGTGGGGTCGTTTCGGAGGGTTGGGGCTACCCATCTCCTCCGTCCTGCGACGCGTCGTTCGCACGACGTGCCGCTTGTTGCCGATACCACTCGGCAGCTGACCCGGCGGTCCCCATCCCGCCTGGCTAGCGGTGGAGGCTCGGTGCTCATGGGGAGCGTGGCATGTGTTTCTTGCCTTTGGTCGTTGTGAAGCTCGTTGCTACACATGCCATGTGGGGAAGCGTTTCCACGCATCTGATCATGCATGAACGGCGGCTCTTCCCGTCGTTCTGTCGCTGCGGAATTCCGACCTGGTCATCCGGGGTCGTGACGGCGGGCAGCCTTGCGTCTCACGTCTGGCTCTGAGGCATCCGGAAATTTCAAGCGGGTGTGCGTGAGCTCGATCTCCGCGCTGATCTGGAAGCTGTCGCAGACCGACATCTTCGGCGAGTCGACCTTCCTTTGATCACGGATTCGTGATCGATCCCCGAGAAAAACTTCGCTGGTGCCTGACCTGGCCGTCGCTCCTTCCGAGGACCTAGTGAAGGTTGTGCCGACCTCAAACTCTTGCGGGAACTTGGTTTTTTGCTGGGCCGTTTCGGCTCGGAGGCTTTGATCGCCGAAGTGTTAAACACGTCATATCCGGGTTTAGTTGATGGCCGACATGCCGGTTGAACTTACTGCAAAAATACTTTGCGTTTTGCCTTGAATGCCGCGATTGGGTGTGTATTTTAGATTTACCGTCGGCGGCGAAATGTAGCCTGTCGGTAGTTATCTTATATTGGCGGAGAGATCATGCGCATGATCATTTACGGCGCGCCTTCTGGCGCGGCAGCAGACGCACGCCCTGACGACAGCAAATATGCCTCGTCGGGTGCACCGGGGATTAGTGCGGACGTCCCTACGCCGGCGTTGGAGCTGACAGCGGAGAAAGGCCCGTGTTCGGCGTCAGAGACCGACGTGCGGCGATCGTTGAGTACACCGGTGGTGGCTGAGCCCTGGCGTCCCTTGCGAACGAGTGAGACGAGCTGTCGCGAGGCGTATTTCGATCGCGTCGAGGCAGAAACGGACCTCGATAACCGTGCTTTCACGCTGAGTTTGCGGGTATTCGCGCCCTATGACGAGCGCACCCGCGATCTGGTCAGATCGGTGTCCGACGCTGGTCCAGTGGGCGCCGCCGTCCAGAACTTACTGCACAGCCCGGAGCCGATGCCCGAGTCGATCTTAGTCCCGGTACGCCTTCCGAAGCGCCCGAAACTGCCTTCGATGAAGTTGTGCGGGAGCTTGTTCGAATATCTGACGAGTAATAACGACAAGACGGCCTGATCTCGTCACTAGCCGAGATCGCCCGCTCTGTCGCCTCCTGAGCCGTGTACACGAACTGGTACCTGGCTCTTCAGGACGACCCGCTGCGCACATTCCGGCCGTGGTGGGTCGCTCTTCCCGAAATCCTTGGAGTACTGGGATGCTCGATTTTGACGAGGCGAAACCATTCTCCGACAGGAGTGAGGACGAAGTCTTTCTGCCTTACTCCGACAGTCATCAGCGTGCGATGCGAGACGCCATCGTTGGCTACTGCCCTGCCGCGTACGACGAGCAGTTCCAGCCCGAGTCGCGGTCGATCACGCGGATGCAGTTCTGGACTGCCCACCAGGGCGTGGCGTTTGCAAACTACCGAGGGCGTATCCTAAACGTGCAGGTGACCGTCGCTTGGGACAGGATGGGTCACCGTTACGGCCAGGAGGTCGATGGGGCTCACCGCCGCATGATGCAGGCTCAGCGCAAGTTCATGCGGCGGCACCTCGTGCCGAACTACAACTACACGGTGTTCGAGCGCTCCGAGACGTTCGGCCTCCACTCGCACAGCGGAGCCCACGTGCCTGATGCCGTGTACCCGCAGTATCGGCGGTGGCTGGACCGGTACGTCAAGCGGCTCGATCGCGTCGGGTTTCAACGACGGCTGCACGTCCGGCGCCGGCGCGAGACGGCGCCCGCTCGCGCCATCGAGGAACAGTGGCGCTGGTTTCGCTACTGCATGAAGGGCGTTGACCCGACCCTCAGTGCACACGAGCGGGACGTCTTCGGATTGACGCCTACCGATACCTTCGCGAGCTTCTCTGGCCTGAAGCATCGTTATAGCGGTATCGTAACGCTTCCACGCGTGCGGCTGTCGCAGGACATGCTCAGGAAGGCTAGGCGAGAGGCCGGCTACCCCGAGCACTACTACCTAGTCGAGGGCGAGCACCGGTACGACGATTTCGAGTACCGGCGTGGGGAGGCCGATCGCTTGACGGAGATGCTGCGGTGCAGCCCGATCTATTAGGCAGGCCTCCGAGCGAACTAGCGAGTTCAGGCCGCCCCTGAGAGAGTCGGCCGTCCTTCCGCGTTCTGATCAGTTCGTAGTCAGCAAAGCCCGCCGGGAATTCTCGGCGGGCGTTTTTCTGTGTCCGGGCCTTCGTGATCTGGGCCTCCCCAGTGATCGGGATGACGTCTCGCGAGCCTTAATCGGGGCAGCGCGGTCAGATTAGCGGCCGTCTGTGACCTTCCACACACGGCCCGAAGTGTTTTGGCGACGACTGTGGGGACGTCCTCGTTGGCCCGCCAAGAAAACTGCCATTTTGACTGTCTGTGCAGGAATGGACGTTCGTCGAGCCGAAATGGCGGCTCGTTCCGAAAAAATGTTGCAGCCGAACGACTTGCGCATGCAGATGGGGCAGGCGGGCTATTTGGCAGCCTCGGCGTGCAGCACCGAGAACGTTGGTCTCCATTCGGGGCATCGGGCGCAGTAGATCGCGGAGAAGTACTGCCTGCAGATAGGCCGAGCCCCCGGGGAGCTCCAGGGAGCGACGCTGTCGCGTGCGGCCAGTCGCCTTATCCTGCTGTTGCAGTAGCGCTGCTGCGAGAGCAGCACCGATCTGCTCGGTGGCTATTGGGCCGATGATTGGCGGAAGTCGCGCATGTGTATTCGGGTCGCGGGGCGGCTTGGGTCACGGCTCGTGCCGCGGCCCCGTCGAGGTGCGGGGCGCGGATGAAGATGTACTCGCGGTTTGGCGCCTAGCAGGCCCGCGGCCTGGCCTGCTCCGGCGCGTTCGAAGGACCGGCCGCGCAGATCCGAGCTGCCCCTGTGCCGCGCATCTTCCCCGAAGCCGATCGGTAGCAGGCCGAGGTCGACCTCGCTGACCCGCTGCAGCTGCGACGTCAAGTCGGGCAGATGCCTGCCACGACGTTCGTCACTCGCCGCTGGTACTTAACCCGCCGCAAGACAGTAGCCCTGCCGTCAGCACCACGGCGCGCCTGCCGCTCCGCAAGCGGACCTTCCGCGTAGCGCCCAATGCAGTCACTAGATGGCCCTCGTTCGCGTCTCCAAAGCGGACATCAGTCTAGCCGACCGTCACAACATTCTTAGCTTCAAACCACCTTCGCCCTGGGCGCCCAGTGTCAACTTCAACGCAAATTATCTCGCGCGGCGCTCCAAGCGCCCTCCTTTATCGCGCCAAAAGGTATGATCTCCGGCGGCATGCCTCCCGGGATGCCCAGGGGCTCGTTCATCGGCGGCATGTCGTTATGTCCAGGCATGAGCACCCCGACTGGCTCGGGTAGGGGGTCTTCGCCCGGGTCCAGCGGAAGCGCGGTCGAAGGCGGCGGGAAGCCCGGTTTGCCTCGGTTCGGATCGACTAGGTTGGCCATCGAAACGCCCTCCGGTCAGTGGGACATCAGGCAGCAGACGGACGCCTTCTCCAGCAGGTCTCGCGTGACCCCTCCGAAGAACCACTCTCGCAGGCGGCTGTAGCCGTAGGCGCCGGTCACGATCAGGTCGGCGCCGAACATACGCGTCGCGCCCCTCAGGTCATCGGCGACGGTCCAGCCGGAGGGCCCCGCCAGGTGCGCGCTGGCCCTCACGTCGTGCAGCGCGAGGTAGCGGACAACGTCCTCGACCTAGTGGCGGTCCTCGCCATCACCGACCCGAAACACCTGCACCGCCTCGGCGCGACGCAAAATGGGCATGGCATCCGACACCGCCCGGCGCGTCTGCAAAGTGTTCTTCCAGCCTATGACGACGCGCTTGGCTTCCAGGTGCTCGATGCCGGCCGGGACCGCCAGGACAGGCCGCCCCAGCCCCATCAGCGCATCGCCGACGCCGACCGCCATACCGGGCGCCAAGCCCTCGTCGTCGGCGTGGCGCCCCACGACGACGAGGTCCGCCGCACGGGATTGCCCTTCCAGGAACGGGACTGGGGCGGCGACGTCGGAGCGCCACTCGACCCGGTCGATCAGGCAAGAGGCCTTGCGGAAGGCCTGCTCCGCGTTCGCGAGCTTGCCCAGGGCGGCCTGACGGATCTCCTCGATGACCATCCCCATGGGCACGGCGGTCTCGCCGTACCCCCGCGGGTAATCGGGCATGCAGGCGGCGACACCGACAAGGCGGGCCCCGAGGCGCTCCGCGAGCCCAGCGGCGAGCCGGACCCGCGCCGGGGCGTGAAGCCCGTCATCGACCGCGACCATGATGCTGGCAATGGACATCGGAGCCTCCCTCGACCCGGGTTGGGCGGCCACCACGGTGGAGGTCTCCGGACAGGACGGCGTTGACCTGCCTCAAGTATCAGGTCCGGGTTCGGGTAGAGGAGGAGCGCCGGCGTCATCTCCGACCCTTCTGCGACCCGGACCACGGCGTTACCGGCACGATCAAGGTCGCAGGAGCGTCACGCTTGAGGCAGGTCAACGCGGCCCTCGGTGAGGTCGGGCACGACCCTCGTGCCCCGTCCATGGAACCGAAGCCATGTTCGTCGTCCTGGCCGCCAGCATCGTCCTCGTCATGGCCACCATCTTGCTGCTGTACGAGACCCTTCGCCTCACGTCGGAGCACCTTTCGGAACTGCCGGTGCCTCCGCGCTGGCGCATCGTCGCCGTGGTGCTGGCGGCCTTCGCAGGACACACGGCCGCTGTCTGGACCTACGCCGTCGCCTACTGGTTGCTGGTCCTCAGGCTCGGGCTCGGCGCCTTCTCAGGCGTGCCCATCGAGACCTTCGAGGACTGCCTTTTCGTCTCCGTGGTCGCCTACTCCTCATTGGGCTACGGCGACCACGCCCCGGTCGGCCATGCCCGCCTGCTCACCGGCGTCGAGGCGCTCAACGGACTCCTGCTGATCGGCTGGTCCGCCTCGTTCACCTATCTCGCCATGGAGCGCTACTGGCCGCTGCACGGGAAGGCGCACGCCCATCGCGCAGCATCGGCCCGCCACCCGGCGGACGGGGAGCCAGGTCGCGAACCACTTTTCCCGCCGACGGCGGGGACATGAACGCGGGCGCCCTTGCGCTGGATCAACGCCGGCCGGCCCGACCGGTTCAAGGTCCGCATCGACCGGCAGGCGGAGGCGGGCGATGCGCATATACTTGGTCACCTTCCACAAGACCGTCCCGGACGATACCGGCCACGACCACCGCGTGCTGCAACGGCAGGCGGTGGTGACCGCCTGCTCGGACGTGGCAGCCGCCTACGCGGCCAAGGCGATGCTGTGCGAGGCCGACGGGGTCGTCGACTGGCGGCTGCGGGCGGACACCTGCGAGGTCTGCGAACTCGGCGAGCATGCGGCGTGAGGAGGCGAGGATGAGCCATGGGCTGACCGAACCCGTGCATTGGCAGGGGCGGCGATGGGCCGTCACCGGCTACGGCATCGAGGCGCTCGACGGGATGTACCACGTCCCGTTCGCAGACATTCCGGATACCGGGGCGGCGCGCCCGGATTGGCTCGACGCCCTGTTCCGGCGGTACGGCACGGACGGCGACGACCTGTCGGCGGCCCTGAGGGTCGCGCGCATGGTCCGGACCGAGGCGAACGCCACGGCCTCGAAGCCGGTGTCATGAGCGTCCCGTCCGTCGCGACCGGGGAGGCGGACGACCCCGAGGCTCCGAGCCCCACCGTCGGTCCCTCAAAGCCGCGCCTGCTCCGGGTACTCGGGCCCGGGCTAATCACCGGCGCCTCTGACGACGACCCGAGCGGCATCGCCACCTACGGGCAGGCCGGCGCCCAGTTCGGCTACGGGCTGTGCTGGACCATGCTCTACACCCTGCCGCTCATGGCGGCGGTGCAGATGGTCTCGGCGAGGATCGGACGCACCACCGGCCACGGCATTGCCGGCGTGCTGCGCGAGCATTACCCGAACGGCCTCCTTCAGGGCGTGGTCATCCTGCTGCTCGCCGCCAACGTCCTGAACCTCGGGGCCGATCTCGGCGCCATGGCGGACGCCCTCGCCCTGCTCGTGCCGGGCCCACGCTGGCTGTACGTGGCCCTCTTCGCCGGCACCTGCGCCTTCATGCAGCTCGCCCTGCAGTACACGCGCTACGTCGCCGTCCTGAAGTGGCTGACGCTGAGCCTGTTCGCCTATCTCGGCGTGGTGATCCTGGCCCGCGTCTCCTGGTGGGACCTCGGCGTGGCCATCGCCCTGCCGCGCATCGACCTCGGCGGGGGCGGCCTCACGGCGCTGGTGGCGCTCTTCGGGACGACGATCAGCCCGTACCTGTTCTTCTGGCAGGCAGCCGAGGAGGCCGAGGACCTGCACGCCTTCCCGCGCCGGCGCGATCTCCTGCACGCGCCCGAGCAAGGCGGGCACGCCCTGCACAGGATCGAGGTCGACACGCTCGTGGGCATGACGTTCTCGAACGTGGTGGCGCTCGCCATCATGGTCACCACGGCGGCCGTCCTGCACGCGAACGGCGTCACCGACATCCAGACATCCGCCCAGGCCGCGGAGGCGCTCCGCCCCCTCGCCGGACCATTCTCGGCGACCGTCTTCGCGCTTGGCATCATCGGCACCGGGCTGCTGGCGGTCCCGGTGCTCGCGGGCTCGGCGGCCTACGCGGTCGGGGAGGCCCGGCGCTGGCCGGTGGGCTTCGGCCGGCGCCTGCTGGAGGCGCGCGCCTTCTACGGCACGGTCGCGCTCGCGACCCTGGTCGGCATGGCCGTCAGCCTCGGCGCGGTCGATCCGATCCGGGCGCTCTACTGGAGCGCGGTCGTCAACGGGGTCATCGCGGTCCCGGTCATGGCCGTGATGATGCTGGCGGCGGCGCGGGCCGACGTCATGGGCGCCTTCGCAGTGCGAGGCTGGCTCAAGTTGCTCGGTTGGGTCGCCACGGCCTGCATGCTGCTCGCGGTCCTCGCCATGCTGGCGACCGCTGCGCTTCCCTTGATCTAGCGCAACGCGGTCCGGCGGACCGCCTTCATCCTCGCCCTAGCAACCGGAAGCGGGAGTCGGGCGATGCAAAAGGAACGGGACACAAGTCCGGTCGTGCTGGTCGCGGAGCCCCAGGCGCTGCCGGGCATGTGGCTGGAGGACGTCCTCACCGACGCCGGCTGCGCGGTCAGCGGCCCCTACGGCACGTGCGCGGAGGCGGCCGAGACCCTGGACGAGGCTTCGCCGGACTTCGCGGTGATCAGCACCGACCTGAACCGGGGGCCCGGCTTCCCGCTCGCCTATGCCCTGCGCCGCCAGGGCATCCCCTTCGCGCTGATCGCGGGCAACGCGAGCGTGCCGCGCGCCTTCTCGGACGTGCCGACGTTCGACCGCCTGTTCGATGCACGGGACGTTGTCGCCGCCGTGACCGCCCGTTGCCCGACCCGGGTAGACCGACGAGCCTGCCCGATGGCCGCACGGATCGCGGCGGGCGAGGACGTTGCGCTGGATCAATGTCCCCCAGCCTGCCGGTCCTAGCCTCCGTCGAGGCCAGCGACGGCCCAGCCCTTATCGAGGAGACGAGCGATGGGCGACAAACAGATCCGCCAGAACATCATCGACGAGCTTGAGTTCGACCCGAGCATCGACGCCGCCCATGTCGGCGTCTCCGTGGAGAACGGCATCGCCACGCTGACCGGCCATGTCGGGAGCTACACGGAACGCGTCGCCGCCGAGAAGGCCGCCCAGAAGGTGCGCGGCGTGCGCGGGGTGGTCGAGGAGATCAAGGTGCGCTTCGGCGGCGAGACGCCGCCGCGCGACGAGGACTTGGCGCGCCGCGCCGTGCAGATGCTCGACTGGTCGGTGACCGTGCCGCGGAACGCCGTGCAGGTGAAGGTCCAGGATGGCTGGGTGACGCTGTCCGGCAAACTGGGCTGGCAATACCAAAAGGAAGAGGCCTACCGGGCGATCCGGCGGCTCGCGGGTGTGGCCGGCATCGTGAACGCCATCGAGGTGGCGCCGAATGCGAGCGTTCCCGACGTGCGCGCGAAGATCATGGCGGCGCTCAAGCGCAGCGCCGAGCTTGAGGCGGACGCGATCAAGGTGACGGTCAAGGACGGCAAGGTCGTCCTGGAGGGCAAGGTGAACGCCTGCCACGAGCGTCGGATCGCCGAGAACGCCGCGTGGTCGGCCCCGGGCGTGCGCGCCGTCGAGGACCACCTCACGCTGGCCTGAGCGCGTCCCGGCCGGGTCGTAAGCTCCGTTCGACCGGTAGGCCCGGCCTGACCTCGTTACCAACCAGCCCGGAGACATCCATGTCCTACAATAGCGTCATGGTGGCGGTCGACCTCGGTGAGCATGCGCGGGAGCGCATCCGGCTGGCCGCGCACGTCGCCGACGATTTCCAGGCACGCCTGATCGGCGTCGCGGCGGAGATGCCGGCCTACGACGGGGCCCCTTCCGGCCCGATCCCGGGCGGCGGATACTGCATCGCTTCTGTTCAGGAGGACGTCCTGAACGACCTCCGGCTGGCGCACGAGACGTTCAAGGAGGCCGTCGGGGGGCGGAGCCGGATCGAGTGGCGCTCCGCCCTGGACTTCCCGTCGGCGTTCCTTGGGAGGCAGTCGGCGGCCGGCGACTTGCTGGTCACAGGACGTGGCGACGACGGCAGCCCGCTCATGTCCGTAGACCCTGGGGACGCCTTGATGCGGCTCGGCATGCCGATGCTGATCGTTCCGCCGGGGGTCGACCACCTCGAAGCCCGGCGGGTCGCGGTGGCGTGGAAGAACACCCGCGAGGCGCGTCGCGCCGTGCGTGACGCATTGCCGTTCATGAAGCGAGCTTCCGGTGTGGTGCTCATCTCGGTCGACGACGGGAAGGAGACGGATGACGTGCGGGACGTCATCGGCCTGTTGCAGTCACACGACGTCCACGCCACAGCGGTCCATAGGCATACCTATGGTGCTTCGACCGCGGAGGCGTTGGTCGAGGCGGCGTCTGAGCAAGCGGCGGACCTGATCGTCGCCGGTGGCTACGGGCATGGCCGGCTTCGGGAATGGGCCTTCGGAGGCGTCACCCGCGACCTGCTCACCGGCTGCCCCGTCTGCTGCCTGATGAGCCACTGATGGCCATCATCGCGACCGCAGCCTTCGTCGTCTCAGTCGCAATTTCGTCGCGTGTCCCGGGCGTCCGGGCGGGAGGACCGGCTCCTTCGCTCGATGCGAAGGGTACATTTGTCGAGCCCGCGGACACCCACTACCGACATTGTGAGGGCTCCTGCCTGAAGAGCGGCTCTCTTCATTGGTTCTGCGAGCCTCGACAGAGCTGCGGCCTCGACTGCGCCACCAAACCTCCACACAGGCACTGTCACAATCCTAGGCAATGAGGACAGACTATTATCGCTTCTACCGCGCAGCCCTCATGGCCTGACACGTCAGTGGGCCATGAGCACCGGGATGCGTGCCTTGTCGACGACGTGGCGGGTCACACCACCGAGCAGCAACTCGCGCACCCGGCTGTGAGTGTAGGCCCCCAGAGCCAACATTGAGGCGTCCCGACGCTCCGTTTCGGCCAGGATGGCGGCGCCGACCGAGGATCCGTCCTCAACTTCCAGGGAGACCGCCTCCGCCACGATGCCGTGCCAGCGCAGGTATCCGCACAGGTCCGCCGCCCGCGCCTCCTCGAAGCGCTCGGTCCGCGCGTGGACCACGGTGACCCGGGCGGCCTCGTGCAGCAGCGTGATGGACTGCCCGATCAGGCGCGTCGCTTCCAGGCTACCGTTCCAGGCGATCATGACGTGGTCCAGCAGGTCGTACGGGACGGTCTCGCCGACCATCAGCGTCGGGCGCCCCACCGAGAACAGCGCCGTGTCGAGCGCCCGCCCGGTGAACGGATGCGCCGGGTCGGGCCGGTCGACGATGACGAGGTCGCTAACGCGGCCCGCCAGGGTCAGGAGCGGCTCGACCTCGCCCGACAGTTCGGTCCAGGTCGCGAAGGTGGCGTCCAGCCGCCCGCCCGACATCCCGAATGCCACCCCCTCGCGGGCGCACCACGCGCGCAAGGCCGCCTGAGCCTCGGCCGCGGACTCCCGCACGCCCCGCTCGATGGCCTCGATGGTCGCGCAATCCATCGGCACGAGGCCCGCCATCCCGGCGAGCACGTGCTCCGGGCCCGGCGCCATGAAGCTGACGCCGATATGCGCGTGCAGCGGCCGACCGAGCCTCAGGGCCGCATCGAGCCGTTTGGTCGGGTCGATGCCCGGAGCGGTGGGGACAAGGAAGCAGCGCAGAAACATCGGGGTCTCCTCGCTCAGCGTTCGAGGCTTTTGAGGTAGGCGATCAGGGCCTCGGCCTCGTCCGGGTCGAACCGGAACTCCGGCATGCTGGGGTGGCCCGTGCGGATGCCCTCCGCGAGCGCCTCGCCGAGGTCCTCGACGGGGTAGCGCGTGTGCAACTCGCGGAAGGGCGGCGCTACCCGCAGGGGGCTCGCGCCGGCCCGCCCGACGGCATGGCAGCGGGCGCAGTTGGTCCTGGCGAGCGTCTCGCCCTGCTTGACCTGCCGGTCCCAGGCGAAGGCGGCATGAGTCAGATGAAGGATGGCGAGCAGCGCCAGGGTGCCCGTTGAAAGGGTGGTTGCCAAGCGCATCAGTGGCTCATCAGGCAGCAGACGGGCGTCGTCGTCAGGACGTCGCGGGTGGCCCCCCCGAAGACCCACTCGCGTAGGCGGCTATGCCCGTAAGCGCCCATCACGATCAGGTCGGCGTCCTCGCGCCGGGCGAACCGAAGGATCTCGTCCGCGGCGCCGATCTCCGGCTTGTGCAGCAGGTGCGTCGTGACGGTGACGCCATGGCCGGAGAGGTAGGCGGTGACGTCCTCGGCGCCCTCGTCGTCAGCCCCGGGGCCCACGACCGCCACGTGGACCTCGTCCGCCCGGGTCAGGAACGGTAACGCGTCGTGGACGGCCCGGCGCGCCTCGCGCGTGTCCTTCCAGGCAACGACGACCCGCTTCGCCGCGAGGCTTTCCACGCCCGGCGGCGCGATCAGGACCGGACGCCCGACCTCCATCAGGAGTGCCCCGGCCGGCACGCCCATCGGACCCGGGTCGCCGTCCGCGGGACCGTGCCGTCCGACGATGACGACGTCCGCGGCGCGTGCCTGCGCGGCGAGGTAGGCCAGGGGGCTGGTCGGGGCCGAGCGCCAGTCAGTCCTGTGCGCCGCCCCGGCCTCGCGCTCGAACAGGGCCTTGGCCGCCGCGATCTGCTCGTCCGCCAGGCGCTC
This sequence comes from Methylobacterium oryzae, assembly GCF_021398735.1. Taxonomy (NCBI): domain Bacteria; kingdom Pseudomonadati; phylum Pseudomonadota; class Alphaproteobacteria; order Hyphomicrobiales; family Methylobacteriaceae; genus Methylobacterium; species Methylobacterium oryzae. The sequence goes on along the minus strand of NZ_CP090349.1, from coordinate 2,679,123 downwards.
CTCGATGGCCCAGACGCGCTCGACCTCGATCATGTCGCCGACCGGCATGGGAGCCAGGACCGGGCGCGCAGCGACGCCGATCAGCGTGGCCTCGCAACGCTCGGCGAGGCTCGCCGCCAGTTGGACGCGGTCCGCCGCCGCGGCCCCGAGGTCGACCGAGACCATGATGTTGGAGATCTTCATGACCGTCTCCCGCCGCCGGAAATCCGGCTCCATTCGGGTAGCGTGACCCTGGTCCGAGGCGCCGGCCTTGATCCATCTCAAGCAGCGCGACCGGCAGCAGGCCAACCTCAGCAGGCGAGCGTCAGGCGGTCGTCGACGGCCCGGACCCCCGGGGCCGACCACGCGGCCCGCTCGGCGAGTTCGCGCTCGCGCCAGACATCGACGCACCCGTCGAGGGTGACCTTGTCGCCGTCGACGTGCACGCGGATCGTGTCCGGGTCCCGGGCGCTGCGCCGCAGGGCCGCGAGGATCCTGTCCTTCACCTCGGCGGCGCGTGCCGGCGGCTTCACCGCGATGAAGTTGACGATGTCGGTGACGCCGGCCAGCCGCCGCAGCGCCTTATCGACGGCCGCCTTCTGATGGTAGTACGGCACGCATCCCTGCAGCGTGACGCAGCCCTTCTCGACCTTGAGCGTGACCGAGTCCCGGGGGACGCGCGCGTCCCACTCGATGACCCGGGCGCAGCGTTCGGCCAAGGCCTCGTCGCCGACGGCCGGGTCGTCAGGGTAACGGACCGTGATCCGCTCTACCACGCCGCGTACGCCTCGGACCCGGAGCGTGACGCGTTCGGCGATGCCCTTCTCGGCGTAGTTCCGGACATGCCCGGTCAGCGTCACGATGCCGTTCTCGACCGTGACGCCGATCTGCGCCGCGTCGATCATCGGGGCGTACTCCAACTCGTCGAGCACGTGCCGGTGCACGGTGATGTCGTCCATCGCCGGTCTCCTCGCTCCGTCGGGGTTCAGAGGGCGAGCCAAAGCAGCGCCGGCGTCACCGCCGACGCCGCAATGGCCAGGGCCAGGGCCTGCAGGCTTCCGATGCTCCGGTAGCGGTAGCCATCGGTGACGACCCGTCGGCCCGCGTCGTTCAGCGGCGCCAGTTCGACCGGTACCCGCACGCGGCGTACCGTCCGGATTTGGGTGGTTCGAAGCACCAGGGTCATCGTTCGCTCCCGTCTTGCCTGACGGGGGACATCCTGCCGGCCCTCGCCGGGCGCGCTTTGATCCACCTCAACGCCGCCGGTCCGGTCCGCCGGCACGGTCTACGCCGGGATGAACACTCCCGGGAGGCCGGCATGGACGCGACGCACGGAACGAGGGAGCGCCAAGAAGGCGGACATCGAGGCGACCGGCGTGCGCCGACGTTCGTGCCGGGACCGCTCGGACCTGACAGCCTCCGCAGGATCGACGCCTACTGGCGGGCCGCGAACTACCTGTCGGTCGGCCAGATCTACCTCATGGCCAACCCGCTCCTGCGCGAGCCGCTGCAACCCGAGCACGTCAAGCCGCGGCTCCTCGGCCACTGGGGCACGACGCCAGGCCTCAACTTCATTTACGCGCACCTGAACCGGGTCATCAGCCAGCGCGATCTCGACATGATCGCGGTCTGGGGACCGGGTCACGGCGCGCCGGGGCTCGTGGCGAACGCGTACCTGGAGGGCACCTACAGCGAGATCTACCCCGACGTCGCCCGGGACCTCGACGGCTTGGCGCGCCTGTTCCGGCAGTTCTCGTTTCCCGGGGGCATCCCGAGCCACGCCTCGCCGGAGCTGCCGGGCTCCATCCATGAGGGCGGCGAGCTCGGCTATTCCTTGGCTCACGCGTTCGGGGCAGCCCTCGACAATCCCGGCCTCACCGTCGCCTGCGTGGTCGGCGACGGCGAGGCCGAGACCGGGCCGCTCGCCGCCTCCTGGCACGCGAACAAGTTCCAGGACCCGATGACGGACGGCACCGTGCTGCCGATCCTGCACCTCAACGGCTACAAGATCGCCAACCCGACGCTCCTCGCGCGCATGCCCGGGGCCGAGTTGCGCAGCCTCCTCGTCGGCTACGGCTACGAGCCGACCTTCGTCGAGGGCGACGAGCCGGCCCCGATGCACCAAGCCATGGCCACCGCCCTCGATGCGTCCTTCGACGCCATCGCGGAGATCCGCAGGCGCGCCGTCCGCGGCGAGCCAGGGCGTCCGCGGTGGCCCATGATCGTGCTGCGCAGCCCCAAGGGCTGGACGGGGCCGGACCGGGTGGACGGCAAGCCCGTCGAGGGCACCTGGCGCTCGCACCAAGTGCCCGTGGCGGCCGTGCGGGATGACGCGGAGCACCGCGCGATCCTGGAGGCTTGGCTGCGCTCCTACAGGCCGGAGGAGTTGTTCGCCGAGGACGGCTCGCTCGTACCCGACCTCGCGACACTTCCGCCCAAAGGAGCGCGGCGCATATCGGCCAACCCGCACGCCAACGCGCACGGGAGCGCCCCGCTACGCCTACCGGACCTAGGCCGCGTCGCCGTTGCCGTGCCGGAACCCGGCCGCACCAGGGGCGAGGCCACCCGCGCGCTCGGGACCTACCTTCGGGAGGTGATGACGCTGAACGCGCGGAGCCGGAACTTCCGCCTGATGGGGCCGGACGAGACCGCCTCGAACCGCCTCGACGCGGTCTTCGAGGTGACCGGCCGGGCCTGGCAGGAGGAGATCGTCCCCGGCGACGACCACCTCCGGCGCGACGGCCGAGTCATGGAGGTGCTGAGCGAACATCTCTGCGAGGGCTGGCTGGAGGGTTACGTGCTGACCGGGCGGCACGGCCTGTTCGCCACCTACGAGGCCTTCGCCCACGTCGTCGATTCCATGGTGAACCAGCACGCCAAGTGGCTGAAGTCCTCGCGCGACCTGCCCTGGCGCCGGCCGGTCCCGTCCCTGAACATCCTACTCTCGTCCCACGTCTGGCGGCAGGACCACAACGGCTTCAGCCACCAGGACCCGGGCTTCATCGACTTCGTGGCGAACAAGCGCGGGGACACGGCGCGGATCTACCTGCCGCCGGACGCGAACACGCTTCTCTGCGCCATGGACCACTGCCTGCGGACCCACGACCGCATCAACGTCGTCGTGGCCGGTAAGCAGCCCGCCCTGCAGTGGCTGAGCCTGGACGAGGCCGTCCGGCACTGCGCCGCCGGCGTCGGGACCTGGGAATGGGCCTCGAACGAGGGCGAGGCGGAGCCCGACGTGGTGATGGCCTGCGCTGGCGACGTCCCGACCCAGGAGACGCTCGCCGCGGTGGACTGGCTGCGCCTACACG